>JANPDO010000117.1:0-5838 GCA_031431535.1 Chloroflexota bacterium | reverse complement strand
ATTTCGCGCCCCCCGCCGGCAGCCAGATCATGTAGGCGCCCTGCGGTTCAGTCGTCAACTCGATCCCCAGACCGCCGCCGGGCTCGTCCGAGGCCGACACCACGACCGCGCCCGCCCCGTCGCCGAACAGGATGCAGGTGTTGCGGTCCGTGTAGTCAAGGAACCGCGTCAGCAATTCCGCCCCGATCACCAGTACGTGCCGTGCGAGACCGCCGGTGACGTAGGCATGGGCCGTGGCATAGGCGTAGACAAATCCCGAGCAGGCGGCCGACACGTCCATCGCCGCCGCCGTCGTGTTACCGATCGCCTCCTTGACGAGCGCCGCGGTCGAGGGCATCCAGTAGTCCGGGGTAAGGGTGGCGACCAGGATGAGGTCGATCTCGTCCGACCGGAGACCCGCGGTATGGATGGCGCGCAGTCCGGCGACGGCGGCCATGGATGCGGTGGTCTCATGGGCCGCGGCCACGCGGCGCTCGCGGATGCCGGTTCGCGCCACGATCCATTCGTCGGAGGTGTCGACCATCCGCTCCAGGTCACGGTTGGTCAGGACGTGGCTCGGGGCATAGCGGCCCCAGCCGGTGACGTGGGCATGGCCAACGGGCGGTTTGGCGGGCGGTTTGGCGGGTGGGTTGGCGGGCTGGCTCGCGTTGTGGCTAATGGATTGGCTCACAGCGGCTCGACCTCGATGAGCGGCTGTTTCGCCTTGACAAGCGCGCCGCTCTCCGCAACGACGCGGATCACGCGCCCGGCAAGGTCCGACTTGATCTCATTGAACAACTTCATCGCTTCGATGAGCCCGATGACCTGGCCGACCGCCACCTCGCCACCCGCCTGCACGTAGGGCGCGGTGCCGGGCGCCGGCGACGCGTGGAAGAGGCCGGTGAGCGGCGCCTTGATCGACGGCACGCTCGACGGGACAGGCTCGCGCCCGGGAGCGCTCCGCTCGCCGAGGGCCACGTTGGCGGGGTTTGCGGCGCCGGACCCGTGGGGGGCGCCGGACCCGTGGGCGGCGTCGGCGGAGGAGGTCGAGCCAACCTGGCCGGCAGGCGCGGCCGATGCAACAGCCTTGCGCAGGACCAGGCCGGTTCCGCCCGATTCGACCGCGATTTCGGTCAGGTCAGAACGCTCGAGGAGAACGGCGAGGCGATCAATGAGGTCCAGAAGGTCTGAGGTGGCGCCTTCGATGGCCGCAGGGGAGGCCGAGCTCGTCTCTGAACCCATGGCCGACGCGGGGTCCCGCGCCGAATCTGCGGCCGACGCGGCCGCCGCGGCGGGTTCGGGTCCGGCGGCCGCGGCCAGGTCGGGTGCGGCCGGCGTGGCGGGTTCGGGCCCGGCCCCCTCCGGCTCGGCGTCGGTCACGCGTCCCACCGGGCGAACACGAGGGCCGTGTTCTGGCCGCCAAACCCGAACGAGTTGCTGAGCGCGGCGCGAATGTGGCGCGTTGCGGCCCCGCCCGGGGTCAGGTCCAGACCGCTCGACCCCGGGTCCGGGTCCGTCAGGTTGATCGTCGGCGGCACGCAGCCGGTTCGGATCGCCATGACGGTGGCAATCGCCTCGATGGCCCCCGCGGCCCCCAGGGTATGGCCGAGCATCGACTTGTTGGCGGTGACTGCAACCCGCCCGGCGTCGTCGCCAAAGATGGTCCGGATCGCCTGTAGCTCGGCCTTGTCGCCTTCCGGCGTCGAAGTCGCGTGGGCGTTCACATGGTCGATATCGGCCGGCGTGAGATCCGCCTTTTCCAGGGCCCGCCGAGCCGCCCGAACCGCGCCAATCCCGCCGGGAGCCGGCAGGGTGATGTGCGAGGCGTCTGCCGTCGCCGCGTAGCCGACCAGCTCGGCGAAGATCTCCGCACCGCGGGCTCGGGCATGGTCGAGCGCCTCGAGGATCACGACTCCGGAGCCTTCGCCCATCACGAAGCCGTCCCGCCCCTGATCGAACGGACGCGACGCGGTCGCCGGGTCGTCGTTCCGGGTGGACAAGGCGCGCATTGCGGCGAAACCGCCGACCATCGCCTCGTAGATCGGGGCCTCCGTACCGCCCGCGACCATGACGTCCGCATCCCCACGGCGGATGATCTCGCTGGCTTCACCCAGCGCGTGCCCACCGGTGGCACACGCGGAAACCGCCGTGAAGTTCGGCCCGGTCATCCCGAACGCAATCGCGACCTGGCCCGCTCCGACGTTGGCGATGCCCATCGGCACGAGGAACGGGCTGATCCGGTCCGGGCCGCGCAGCGCGTTGGTCACGAAGCCATCGATCATCGTGCCCACGCCACCGATCCCGGTGCCGAGAATCACGCCGGTCCGCTCGGCAAGCTCGCCCTCGAACCGTGCCGGCAGACCGGCCTGATTGAGGGCCTCGCGCGCGGCCACCAGGCCGAACTGGGCGTACCGATCGGTGCGCCGGAGCTCCTTGCGATCGAGCACGCTGCTGGCATCGAAGTCGCGGACCTCGCCGGCCATCCGGGACGTCAGGCGCGACGGATCGAACGCCTCGATCGTGCGAACGCCGGATCGTCCGGCGACGAGGCCAGCCCAGGTGCTGGGAAGATCATTGCCCAGCGCCGTGACCATGCCCATGCCGGTCACCACAACGCGACGCCGCTCCGTCATGTGCAGGCCTGCCGATGCGGGACCGACCGGGCCGCCAGGGCGCGCGCAATGGCAGGCGCCGACGAGCACGAGAGCGAGCGCACTTGAAGGTGCGTGAGCGAGCGAGCGGAGGCGGCAACGCCGCAATGCGCCGTCATGGCGGCCCGGTCACCTGACCAGTTTTCCAGTCCGCACGGTGGCGGCCCGATAGACGTCGCCGGGGAGGCCTCGGGCGGAGATCGCGTTGGCGACGGTGAGCACGTCGAACTCGGTGCGCTTGATCTCAGCCGTGACTTCGCCATCGGCGATATCGAGTAGGGCCCAGGATGCCGTCGGGTCCCCATCGAACACGTAGCCCGCCGAGCCGGCGTTGACGATGAGCTTCCAACCGAGGTCCCGTACTTCGGGAAGATGGGTGTGGCCACAGGCGATGACGCGTGCGTCCGTGCGCGAAGCCCGCTCGATGACAACGCTGCCTTCGAGAACCTGGTCGAACCCGGCTGTCTGCGAACCTGGCGAGGCGTGGCAGACCAGGATCATGGTCGCGTCGTCGGCGCGCAGGCGGCGCTCGGCGGGCAGCCTTCGAAGCCACGCGATTCGCTCGTCGCCGAGCGCGTCGTGGGCCCACTCCGCGGCGACCTGGAACGCCTCTGGGACGCCGTCAGTCATCCACGGGAACGCGGCCGCATAGTCGAAATCGGCGACCGCGATGTCCGTGTTGCCGCTGACGATCGTGGCGCCGTCCCCCTCCATGGTCCGCAACAGGTCCACGGTTGCGGCGGGTTCGGGGCCGTTGAGCACGAGGTCCCCGGCGATCGCCACAAGGTCCGGCTTTTCGGCCCGGATGGCCTGCCGCACGGCTTCGAGCGCGGACGCGTTGCCGTGCACATCGGACAGGATCACGATCCTCGTCATCGCGGCACCTGCCGGGCCGCCAGGGCGGGCCGGCTCATCGAAGCACGCCTTCGCGCGGGATGATGAAGCTGAGCGACGCCTCGCAGGCCGTTTCACCATCAACGCTGGCGACACCGTGGCCCCGTCCGAACCGGCCTCCGAGCTTGTCCATGGTGATCTCCAGGCGGAGGGTGTCGCCGGGGCTCACCACGCGCTTGAAGCGGCACTCGTCGATCCCGGCGAAGAGCCCGATCCGGTCGCCAAAGCCCGCCTGCTTCGCGACGTAGACCGCCATGGTCTGGGCGAGCGCTTCCACCTGGAGGACTCCGGGCATGACCGGCAATGTCGGGAAATGGCCCTGGAAATACCACTCGGACCCGGTGACGGCCTTGATCCCCACGATCCGCTGCGCGGTCGGGTCGTACTCGACGATCCGATCCACAAGCAGGAACGGCCAGCGGTGCGGGATGAGCGCCTGGATCTCCGCGGTCGTGTGAATGGTGGTCGCGGTCACTGCGGCAGTGTCACGCGTCCGCCGACCGGTGAGCGACGGGGTCTGTGCAGGTGTGCACCGCCGGCCGAACCGGCCATTTGCCCGCGGGTCGGGTGGACGCCGGTCACGTGCGTGCCGCGGCGGCGAGGAACGCCGCGCTGCCGACTCGATCGAGCAGGTTGGTGGTCATTCGGCCCCCCAGGAAGGTTTCGTTCAGCAGCATCGCCTGGTGGATGGCGATGTTGGTGGCGAGGCCATCGACCACCAGTTCATCCAGGGCCACGCGGCTCCGGGCGATCGCGGTGGTCCGATCCGGACCCCAGACGACCAGCTTGCCCAGGAGCGAGTCGTAGAACGGTGGGACGTCGTAGCCGCTATACAGGTGCGAATCCATCCGGACGCCTGGGCCGCCGGGAGCGTGGTAGCGCTCGACGACCCCCGCGCCGGGACGGAAATCATTCGTTGGGTCCTCCGCGTTGATCCGGAATTCGATGGCGTGGCCGGTGAAGGTGACGTCGGGCTGGCTGAAGCCTAGTGGTTCGCCAGCCGCGATCCGGATCTGGGTGGCGACCATGTCGATCCCCGTCAGCATCTCCGTTACCGGGTGCTCCACCTGGATCCGGCAGTTGATCTCGATGAAATAGAAGGCGCCAGACGCATCGACGAGGAACTCGAGCGTCCCGAGGTTCTCGTAGCCGGCGGCAACGGCCGCCTTGATGGCGCGTTCCGCCAGTTCCGTGCGGGACGACGGCGGGAGGGCCGGCGTGGGCGCCTCTTCGATGATCTTCTGGTGGCGGCGCTGCACCGAGCAGTCGCGCTCGCCGAGATGGACGCCATGGCCGTACTTGTCCACGACCACCTGGATTTCCACATGTCGGTTTTCGTCCAGCCATTTCTCGAGGTAGAGCGAGTCGTCGCCAAACGCGGCCTTGGCTTCCGAGCGACAGACGCGCAGGACGCCTTCGAGCTCACGCGGCGTCCTGACCATCCGCATCCCCTTGCCGCCACCGCCGGCGGACGGCTTGATCAGCACGGGATAGCCGATCCGCTCGGCCTCGCCAAGGGCGTGCATCTCGTCGCGGAGCATGCCTTCGGAACCCGGGATGGTGGGCAGGCCGTGGCCGGCGAACAGTTCCCGGGTGCCAGCCTTGCTGGCGAAACGCTCCAGGACCGCGGCCGGGGGCCCGATGAAGGTCAGACCGTGGGCGGCGACCACTTCGGCGAACCCGTCGTCCTCTGACAGGAAGCCGTAGCCGGGGTGGATCGCATCGCAGCCCGTGATCATCGCGGCCGAAATGACGGCTGGGGCGGAAAGGTAGGAGCGCTTGGCATCGGCAGGTCCGATGCAGATCGCCTCGTCGGCCAGCTGGACAGCGAGGGAGTCACGATCGGCCTCGCTGTAGGCGACCACGGCCTCGATTCCCAGGACCCGGCAGGCGCGCAGGATCCGCAGGGCGATCTCACCGCGGTTGGCGATCAGGATCTTTCGGAACATGATCAGGGTTCGGTGCTGGCAGGGGGCGGGGTGGAGAGGTTCGAGGTGGCGGAGGTGCCGGCAGGGCTGGTCGTGGCGGCGGCGGTCGGAGTGGTCGTCGCGAATTCGATCACGACGAGCTCCTGGCCGTACTCAACCGCATCGCCTCCCTCGGCCAGGCTCGCCCCGACGACGCCATCGGTCGGGGCCACGACCTCCTGCGGCACCCCGAGCATGTCGACCGTCCCGAGCCGGTCTCCGGCACGAACCCGAGTCCCCGCGCGCGCCGCCGGTCCGGGATGATAGATCCCGACCGCTGGCGAGGTGGCGATCGCTCCGTGGCCGATGTCGCTGGTCCTGACCTCCCGGGAATCGCGGGGCTCGCG
>JANPDO010000116.1:0-1913 GCA_031431535.1 Chloroflexota bacterium | reverse complement strand
CGAAATCGGACCAGGAGAGGACGGTCCATTGTTGATGCACGTCGAATGCATACCGGCCGGGGCTGGTGGGGGCTCACCGGCGCTTATGCAT
Source organism: Chloroflexota bacterium (assembly GCA_031431535.1). Taxonomy (GTDB): domain Bacteria; phylum Chloroflexota; class Limnocylindria; order Limnocylindrales; family CSP1-4; genus SPCO01. The sequence continues at coordinate 1,822 of JANPDO010000116.1, read as the reverse complement.
CCGACTTGAATAGCGCCTGGGAAGGTGCCCCGCGCGCCGCGCTCACCGGCCACGGGAACCGCCTCCCCTATACTCACCCCTCATGCCCATGATCGATCTGCGCAGCGACACCGTCACCAGACCCAGCCCGGCCATGCGCCGGGCCATGGCTGAGGCGGAGGTCGGAGACGACGTCTTCGGCGAAGACACGACGGTCAACGCGCTCGAGGCACGGGCGGCCGAGCTGCTGGGCAAGGAGGCAGGCCTGTTCGTGGCATCGGGGACCATGGGCAACCTGGTCGCCCAGATGGCGCACCTCGGCCGAGGTCAGGAGACGATCGCCGGACGCGAGCAGCATGTCGTACTCGACGAGGCCGCGGGCCATGCGGTCATCGTCGGCACCAGCATCCGTGCCCTGCAGGACCGGCCCGATGGAACGCTCGATCCGGCCGAAATCGAGGCGGCATTCCGGGATCCGGAAGACGTCCACGAGCCGATCACCGGGCTCGTCACCTTCGAGAACACCCACGGCCACTCGATGGGCCAGCCCTTGAGTGCCGAGTACACCCGCGAGATCGCCGACATCGCCCATGCCCACGGCGTCCCGCTTCACATCGATGGCGCCAGGTTCTGGAACGCCGTCGTGGCCCTGGATGTCAGCGCACGAGATCTCGCCGGACCGGCAGATACCGTCACCTTCTGCCTGTCAAAGGGGCTGGCCTGTCCCGTCGGAGCGCTGCTGGTCGGCTCGCGCGACGTCATCTGGCGCGCACGCCGGGCCCGCAAGATGGTGGGCGGCGGCATGCGCCAGGCGGGGATCCTGGCGGCCGCAGGCCTCGTGGCACTCTCCGACGGCCCCGACGGGATGATCGGGCGCCTGGCCGAGGACCATGCCAACGCCCGTCGCCTCGCGGAGGCCCTCAGCGGGATGGACGGGATCGTCGGCGCGGGCGGCACAGCCCAGCGCGGCGACGGCCCGCTGGATCCGGGCCGCGTCCGAACAGACTTCATCCTGTTCCGGGTGGAGCGCGACCGCGCCGCCTTCCTGGCGGCCCTCCGCGCGCGGGGCGTCCTGATGATTGAATACCCCCATGGGCAGGTCCGGGCGGTCACCCACTACGGCGTGACCGCCGCGGACATCGAGACCACGATCGTCGCCGTCCGGGCGGCACTCAACGAAACAAGCGCACGCCCCGTCTCAGCGGGTTCGCTGGTCGCCGTCGGGTGACCGTGCGCCGCTCCCCACTACAGCCATACGGCCTGCCACGCCCAGACCCAGCCGCCGATTTGGGTCCGCTCGACGATACGTTCTACGACCTCGTCGAAGCCCGTTTCAGGCGCCTCGTCGACGCCAACCCGGTGCTAGGGACCGCCCTGGGTCTCCATCGGGACGATGACCTGCTGGGCGACGGCAGTCGTGAGCGTCTGCTTGGCGATCTCACGGCCGATCGGGCGCACCTGGCGCGGATCGAGGCGCTCGACCCCGCCGGGCTGTCGTCGGAGGTGCGCTTCGAGCGCGACCTCGAGATCCACAACCTGCGCCGCGACATCTTCGATACCGATGTGCTGCGGATCTGGGAGCGGCGATCGTCCGCGCTCGACACGGTCGGCGACAGCCTGTTCCTGCTGTTTGCGCGCGATCATGCCGAGCTGCCCGAGCGGTTGGACGCGATCGCCGGTCGCCTTGGGGCCACGGGGCTCTTCCTCGAGGAGGCGAAAACTCGCGCGACCGTAGCGCAGGTCGGACGCTGGCAGCAGCTGGAGATCGATACCGCCGCCGATCTCCCGAACTTCTTCGACGAGATCGTCGCCGCCGGTGCCAACGTGCTCGTGGGCCCTGACC
>JANPDO010000115.1:0-8407 GCA_031431535.1 Chloroflexota bacterium | reverse complement strand
AATCGGGGTCGAGGAGACCGACACCTGATCCGGAGGAACCCGGGTAGCCTGCCGGGCGTCACCGCGGAGCCGCGGCGGCCAATTCGACCGCGACACGCAGCGGAGGGCCATTCCATGCGCACCATCCATCCCCTGATCGCCGTGACCGTGCTGGCCATCATCGTCGGGGCATGTGGAAGCAGCGCCGCGCTCCCCGAATTCGCCGGTGACAGCGTGGGCCAGGTGGCGCCACCCGCGGCCGCCCCGGCGCCCCTGGCGCCCGGGGCCGACACCGATGGCTTCACCTCTGCCGGCGCCTACGACAGCAACGCGATCGGCCCGCGTGATGACGCGAAGATCATCCGGACCGGCACGATCCAGCTCGAGGTGGCGGACGTACCCCAGGCGCTCCCTGTGGCGCGCGCCGCGATCGTGGCGCTGGGTGGCTACGTCGGCGCTTCGAGTACCAGCAACTACGATGATCGCCCGACCGCCCAGATCACCTACCGGATCCCGGTCGACCGGTGGGAGGAGGCGCTCGAAGTTCTCCGCGACCTCAACGGCCTGACAAAGAAAGTGGTCACCGAAGACACCCAGGCTGTCGAGGTGACCGGCCAGATCATCGATCTCGAAGCCCGGATCAAGAACCTGCGAGCGAGCGAGACCGCCCTCCAGGGCATCGCCGCCAACGCGACCAGGATCACCGACGTGCTGGAGGTGGAGGCCCGCCTGACCGACGTGCGTGGCCAGATCGAACAGCTCACGGCGCAGCTCACCGGCCTGAGCGATCAGGTCGCCTATGCAACCCTGACCGCGTCGTTCAACAGCCCGGTTGTTGCGGTCGAGGCCGTCACCCGGGATTGGGAGCCCGGGACGACCATCGACGAGGCGGCCGCGAGCCTCGTATCCATTCTGCAGGCCGTGGCCGGGGCCGGGATCTGGTTCCTCATCGTCTGGCTGCCGATCCTGCTTGTCCTTGGGCTGATGGGTGGCGTCGCCTTCAGGCTCGCGCGCCGCGCCGGGTTCGGTCGTCGGAGTGGCCAGACCGGGTGGCTGCCGCCGTCGGCGCCACCGCCACCGCCCCCAGCGCAGGTCGGCGTGACAGACGCCTGAATCGTCCCCCGACCTGGCACGCGCTGAGGGCGAACGCATCCACCGGGTGACGATGCCACGGTGCGCGGGGATCAGTTCGCACGCACGTCGGCATGGCACGATGCGCGCGTGACTGAGCAGGCCGAGCGCTACGATCGGATCGCGCCGGGCTATGCGCGTTGGTGGGCGCCGGTGCTGGCACCCGGTGTCGACGGGCTTCTGGACAGGGTTGCGCCCTGGCTGGCCGATCGGCCGCTGGAGGTGCTCGACATCGGCACCGGCACCGGGCAACTCGCGCTCAGCGCCCTTGCGCGCTGGCCGGAGATCAGCGTCACGGGTGTGGACGCCTCCGCCGGCATGCGCGCGATGGCCGAGTCGTTGGCCGACACGGCACCCGGGTCCGTTCGAGCCAGGTTTCGAACTGAGGTAGCCTTCGCCGATGCCCTGCCATTTGGGGAGGGCTCGTTTGACGTGGCATTGTCGTCCTTCGTCTTCCAGCTCGTGCCGAACCGCGCCCGGGCCCTGCGCGAGGCGCGGCGGGTCATTCGCTCAGGCGGGGTGCTCGCCTACGTGTCCTGGCTGCGCGACGATCGGGCATTCGAACCGGACCTGATCTTCGACGATGTCCTGGAGTTACTGGACCTCGATGGCCGCGACTTCGGTGGCCCGAACCACGATCTGGCATCCGCCGAGCGAGCCGCCGGCGAACTGCGTCGCGCAGGATTTTCGGGCGTATCGGCCGAGGCTGGCCTGCTCGAGCACCGCTTCAGCGTGGATGGCTATCTCGCCTTCCTGTCCGAATTCGACGAGGTGGCCCTGTTCGACGACCTGGAGCCGAGTGTCCGCGCACGTCTTCTGGCGACGATGCGCGACCGACTCACCGGCCTGTCGCCCGCCGCGATGACAGTGCAATTTCCGATCGTCTTCGCCAGCGGCCGTCGCTCGCGCTAGAGCGAAGGCCGGATAGACGCCCTGGTCGTCGGGCTCGTCGCGGCCGACCGGGCTTGCGGGTGTTGACCCGCGGGCAACGATTCCTTCGCGAGGCGCCTCGATCGTCGGCGCAGCCCGCGAGTTGGTGACCCCGGGTCACCAGGTGGCCCGCCCGGCCGTACCAACTGCCGCAACTGTTGACCCGGGGGCAGCGAGCCGACCGATTGGCCCCTGCAGACCGGCGGTCTCGCCCGGCGCCACCGGAATCGTTGCCCAGGGGTCAACGCGGGGTGTGGATCCGATGCGCGGCGACCACCGGTCCCGCCGGTCTCTCGCCCCGGCGCGGCTCTCGCCCGGCGCAGGGCGATCGGCGGTCCCGCCGGGGAGCATCGACCCTTGCTTAGCTGTCGCCCTGCGCAGCACCCTCGGCGGATGACGTGCCCTCGGCTGCGGCGGCCTCACCGGCGGCCGGCGCCACGGCGATCGCGACCTCCTCGACGCGCGGCGGCTGGATGCGGGCCACGATCTCGTCGCCGTCCGTCACCAGCGTGACGTCCGACGGCACGGTCAGGTCGCGGACATGGAGCGTGGCGTCGAAGTCCGCCAATGACGCGATCGAGTACTCGATCGACTGCGGCAGGTGATCCGGGAGGGCGCGCACGCGAACCGAGTCGATCTGGTGCAGGAGCGTGCCACCATGGAGGGTCACCGCGGGCGACTCGCCAGTGGCGACCAGGGGCACGTCCACCGTGAGTTCCTCGGTCATCCGAACGAGGAAGAGGTCCACGTGGAGGGTCCGGCGGTTGACCGGATGGACCTGAATGGCATGGACCAGGACGGGCTGCGGCTTCCTGCCGTCCACCGACAGGTCGACCAGGGCGTTGGGGCCCGAGTGGCGCCGGAGCTGCTCGAAGTCGTGGGCATCGATGGAGATACTGTCCGACGGAATGCCGTGACCGTAAACCACGGCCGGCAGGCGGCCCGCGCGCCGGAGGATGGCGACCTTCTTGCCGGTGACGTCACGATGATCGGCGGCCAGCGTCGCTCGGGCGGTTGTCATCTGGAGAACCTCTGGATCTGGGTCGGCTGTCGTTGACGGGCTGCGGCTCGCCGGCGGGGCCGGGGTGGCGAGGCGCCCGGAAGCGCGGCTACCTTACCACGGCCGCCGTCACGGTCGCCGTCACGACCGCCGCTAGGTCGCCCGCGGGCCGATCCTGGGACCCTTGCTGCGGCGCAGTGTAGGATCGCCCTGTGGCCGCCACCATCCTGATCGTCGAGGACGAGCATGCCGTCGCACGCGGCATCCAGTACGCCCTCCAGCAGGAGGGCTACGAAGTGGCCGTGGCCCGCTCTGGGGAGGACGGCCTCAACGTGGCGACCCATCAGGCCCCGGATCTCGTGGTGCTGGACGTGCGCCTGCCGGGCATGGACGGGTTCGAGGTCCTGCGCCGCCTGCGCGCCTCGGGGGCCAAGATGCCGGTGCTCGTCCTGACCGCGCGCGACGATGAGGTGGACAAGGTCATCGGGCTCGAGCTCGGAGCGGACGACTACCTGACCAAGCCGTTCGGGTTGCGCGAGCTCATGAGCCGGATCAAGGCACTGCTACGCCGATCCTATGGTGACCTGTCCGATGCAGCCGGCGGCCGGGTCATCCGCCATGGCGACCTGTTGATCGACCTCGAGCGCCGGCGGATCCAGCGCGGTGCGCGAAGGATCAGCCTCACACCGACGGAATTCGAGATCCTGCGCCACCTGGCCGCGCGCCCCGGCCGGGTCTACACCCGAAGCGAGCTGCTCGAGCTGCTCCGCGACTACGAGGCGCTCGACCAGGACGAGAAGACGATCAATGTCCATGTCAGCCATCTGCGCGAAAAGATCGAGGACGACCCGGCTTCGCCGGTGTTCGTGCTGACCGTTCGAGGTGTCGGCTACGCCTTCGCCGAGCGCTGAACGGCTCGCCGGGCGCGGGGTGCGCCCCGCCGGGCGCGGGGTCCGCCTCCGGTCCATCGCGCGACGGTTGCGGCTGCCGCGGCTGCCGCGCCTGCCGCGCCGCATCCAACGGATCCTCCCGCATACCTTTCAGGGTCGCCTCGCCGTTGCCTTCCTGAGCGTCGTCGCCCTGATCCTGGTGCTGGTCACGGTGCTGGTGATCAATCGGCTCGATGACTACTTCACGCGCCAGCAGACCACGGACCTCGAGCAGCGGGCCGAGACGGTCAGTACCTATGTCCAGAGCCTGGCCCGGACGGCCGCGGCCGGCCGGCTCGTCGTCAGCCCGGACGGGCAGGTCGATCCGGCGGTGGTCCTGGTCCTGCTCGATCGAGAACAGCAGCGGGTGATCGCGGACCGGCTCGGCCAGGCCGACGTCCAGATCCGGTTCGGGCTCCTCCAGTCCACCGGCGAAACACTGCTGTTTGTCCCCGCCACCGACGAGCCGCTGTTTATCCGCCTCGAAGAGCGACCCGCGGCAGGCCAGACGCAGGAGCGGTCCGCGGTCGTGAGCCAGGCCTATGCCGCCGGCAGCCTCTTCCAGCCATACGCGGTGGAGGTCAGCCTGTCCAACCCGTATACCTTCCGGGCGACCGCGCTTGCCAACGTCACCGGCTTGCTCGCCGCGATCGCCCTGCTCGCGCTGGGTCTGAGCGTGCTCGTCGCCGCATTCATGGCACGACGCTTCACGACACCCCTGCGCCGGCTCACGGAGGCGTCGCGCGGCCTGGCCGAAGGCGACCTCAGTCGGCGCGTCCCGCAGAGCCAGGTGCGCGCCGGATCATCCGAACTGGCTGCCCTCGCCGTCCAGTTCAACTCGATGGCGGATCGGCTCGAAGAGAGCGTCCAGATCATCCGGCGCGATCGAGATCGGAGCCGCGACTTCCTGGCTGACGTCTCGCATGAGTTGCGGACACCGTTGGCCGCCCTACGCATGTTCAACGAGCTGCTGCGCGAAGGCGCCGACCGGAACCCCGAGACCCTGGCCGAATTCATCGAGTCGAGCGGTCAACAGATCGAGCGGCTGGACTGGCTGGCCCAGAACCTGCTCGAACTGTCGAAACTCGACTCCGGTTTGGTCCTGCTCGATCTTCGGCCGGACGATCTTCGGGCCGCCGTTGAATCGGCGGTGGATCAGAGCTCGTCGGCCGCCCGCAAGCGCGGCGTCAGCGTCACCCTGCACCTGCCGGATGCCCCGGTCCGGATCCGTCACGACCCGCAGCGGATCGGCCAGGTGGTCGCCAATCTGGTGGCCAATGCCGTCAAGTTCACCGATCGAGGCGGCCTCGTCGCGGTGGATCTCAATGCCACGCCGGAAGGCGCGCGAATCGATGTCGTCGACACCGGCGTCGGGATCGATCCCGACGAACTGCCGCGGATCTTCGAGCGCTTCTATCGCGGATCGATCGCCAGCGAGGCGCGCGGCAGCGGGAGCGGTCTTGGACTGGCCATCGCCCGGTCGATCGTCGAAATGCATGGCGGCGCGATCGCCGCGGAGAGCCGCCTCGGCGCTGGCTCGAAGTTCACGGTCCAGCTGCCGCGCGACCCGCGACTCGTGGAAGGCAGCCCGGCCGCGGTCCAGGCGGATGTCGCATCAGCGGCCACGGAACCGCGATCGAGTAGCTCGGAGCAGGTCAACGTGGCGGAAACTTCACCGTCCGACGGGTCGCAGGTGAATACGGAAGCCGCACGCTGACACGGACACGTCGATCTGAGGCACGATGGCGGCCCGTTGCTGGGCCCGCGACTCGCGAAGGAATCCCTGACCATGCACGATGAGCTCCAAACGGATCCCGCGGCGCTGGAGTCGGCTCCCGAAACAGCGGCAGCGTCGCCCGAGCCCGAGGCGGCGGTACCCGACACGAGCGTCGGCCCACCGGCCGCCGCCGACCGCTACGCGCCCACCCCGGAGCCGCGTGCGGACTGGGTCGCTGGCTGGAGCGCCCAGCCGGCTCCCACCCCGGAGCGCTGGTACGAGCCCGACCCGGCGAGCCGGCCGGCCCCCGTCGTTTCGACCGATCGGCGTGGGCCCGGCGCGGGATCCCTGATCGTCGTCTCGCTGCTGTCGGCCGCCCTCGCCTCGGGCGGAACCCTGCTGGGCCTCGGCGTGGCCGGCGTGCTGGATCGACCGGTCGCAGGTCCCGCCGCGGCGCAGGGCACCACCGTGGATACGCCGCTCCCGGTCACCATCGACGAATCGTCGGCGACCATCAACGTCGCGGCCACCGTCAGCCCGGCCGTCGTCCGGATCACGGTCACGGGCGCCTCGGACGCGGGCGACCTCGGGGTCATCCCCGCAACGGGCGTTGGCTCCGGCGTGATCTTCAATTCGAGCGGCTGGATCCTGACCAACCGGCATGTGGTTGAGGGCGGCGACAGCTTCGACGTCGAGCTCAAGGATGGCCGCGTCCTGGCGGGCAAGGTCTACGGAATCGATACGCTGACGGACCTGGCGATCATCAAGGTGGAAGCCACGGATCTGCCCACGGCCGCCATCGGTCAGTCAGATGCGCTCGAGGTCGGCCAGCTGGTCATCGCCATCGGCAGCCCGCTTGGGACCTACTCGAACTCGGTGACCAGCGGCATCGTGTCCGCCAAGGGTCGAACCATCACCACGGATGGCAGCACACGCCCGTTGACCAACCTGATCCAGACGGACGCGGCGATCAACCCGGGGAACTCCGGCGGTCCCCTGCTCGACGCCAACGGCAGCGTCGTCGGGATCAACACCGCGATCGCCTCCAATAGCAACGGGATCGGGTTTGCGATCCCGATCGATATCGCCCGCCCGATCATGGACCAGGCGATCGCCGGCGTGGCATTGGCAAGGCCGTACCTCGGGATCCAGTTCGTGAGCATCACCCGCCAGCTCGCGGACGAGCAGGGGCTGCCGGTGCGGGCCGGTGCGCTCGTCGGCGGTCTGAACGCGACCGGGCAGTCCGTCCCGGGAGTCCAGGCCGGCACGCCGGCGGCCGCTGCCGGGGTCAAGGACGGCGACATCATTCTGAGCGTCGGGGGCAAGGTCATCGATGACGGACATCCGCTCGATGCCAGGCTCGCCCAGTTCTCACCCGGCGATACGGTGGACATCGAGATTCTGCGCGACGGTCAGCGGATCACGTTGCAGGCCACCCTGGGTACGCGACCCTCCGACCTGTAACACATCTCCGCGCTCGGCGGCCCACGATTGATCGACAGCGGCCGAGGGAGAGCCCGGCGGTCAGCGCTCGTTCGGCACCCGTCAGACCGTGGCCGCGTCGTCAGCCGCGATCAGCCGCGGTCCGCCGGTCAGCCGCGGTCCGCCTCCGCCGGGCTCGTGAGCCGCGGTCCACGGCGGCAGCCGCAGGCCGCTCAGTAGGCAGTGGCCGCGTCGGCAGGCAAGCGCGATGTCGTCAGGCGTCCGTCTCGCCAAAGAGGCTCCAGCGCGGTGCCTCTGGCGCCCCTGGCGCCGGCCATGCTCGATCCTCGATGGCGGCCGCGGCGACGTCGATGAAGGGCCCCGACCGAACAGTCGTTCCATCGGCGTCTACGGCCACGGCCCAGACCGATCCGGCGCCCATGGGCCTCGACGTAGCCTCGGGCGTCACGTCGCCGCTGTCGGCGGCTTCCCAGCAGGCATGCACCTCATCGCCCCGCAGCGGCAGCCGTTGCCGATCGAGACCGCAATAGCCGATCTGCGCGGCCACGGAGCGACGGAAATGGCGGCAGGCACCGCAGGCGGTGCTGGATCGGCGACAAACCCAGCACCGACCGGTCTCGGCCTGGGGCGTCGCACAGTGTGGGCATCGCCAAAGCTGCACGGCCTGATGGTAGCTGCGACTGGCGCACCTGTCGACTCGGGGTGGCGCGGGTCGACTGTCGGCGGCGCCTCGACGCGGCGGGTGCCTGTCGACGCGGCGGTTGCCTGTCGACGCGGCGGTCCCTCAGGTAGCATCCCACGCCCGGTGCTAGGTGTAGTTCCCGGACACGTTGTTGACACTGGCTGCCACCCGCCCGCTCGTCCGCATAACCGTGCTCGGGGACTACTAAAGAGTCCCGTCGGGGTCCCGGAACCGGAAACGCCCGAGATCCACGCTTAGCTCGGGTTCGGAGGCTTGCCAACGGTGCTGGATTCTGCCTCAGCCGGCCCGTATCAGTCTGCCGGTGCGGTTATGCGCCTCTCGGCCGATCAGGGTCCTGGTGTCAACAACCTCCATGGGAATCACAGCTAGATCCGGCCCGGGATCGCCAGGAGCGGAGCCGGACAGCCGGAAGCCCTCCCGGCGCGGATGTCGTTGTCAGGCGCAAGATCGCGACAGGTTCTCGTGGACGGATGCGAGATTCTGCAGATTCGGCAGGAAGTCGAGGACGTTCCCGCTCGTCTGTGCCGGATGTGCGCCTGATACCGACACCTCCCTCCAGGGAGCCCGGTCGCGTC
>JANPDO010000114.1:0-2830 GCA_031431535.1 Chloroflexota bacterium | reverse complement strand
GAGGTGGCGGAGGGCGGGATCTCCGTCCCCGGCGAGCTGTACGACGTGCCCGACGAGGTCTGGGCCAGCGTGGAGGCCGGGGAGCCGCCGGGCCTCTATCGCGGGCCAGTGGAGCTGGCCGACGGTCGCGTCGTGCCGGGCATCCTGTTCCCGCGCGAGATGGCCGAAGGCATCCATCGGGAGATCACCGAGTTCGGTGGCTGGCGGGAGTACTGGTCGACGCGCGAGGCTGGGGCCTGACATCGTGGCGGGCACATCGTAGGTACGGCTGTTCGGCGAGCGGCCCCACGGCCCCACGGAGTGCGGCCCCGCGGCCCCACGGCGTGCGGGCCCGCGAGCGGCCCCTTGGCATCAAGGGAACGCCTGTTGTCCCCGAGTCAACGATTTCGGCAGGAAGAGCCGGCGGGACCGGCACGCGATGCCCAAAACGCCTCAGTCGGCGCGAAACGGTGACCGAGGGTCAACAGCAGCGCGGGAATCCATGGCGACAAGCGCCTTGGGGTCCGAAATGTTGCCCGCCGGTCACCACCCGACGTTCCCGTCGGGCGGCGTCGACGGTCACGCGGGACGCCGACGTCAGAGGTTGCCCGTCAGGCCTCCTCGTCGTCCAGGCCGGCATCGAGCCCTCTGGCTCTACGCCAGCAACGTCGCGACGATCGCGTCGACGTGCGCCTTGTTGAGGACAGCGATCAGCGTACTGACCATCCCGTACATCCCCGACGGGCCCTCGACGTGCGGCAGGAGATGGCAGTGGAAGGCCCAGCCGCCCGGTCGGTCCACCTTGACCAGGGCGTCCGAGCGCTCGCCGGGGTTGACCCCCAGGGTGTCGCAGTCGAACTCCGCGGTTCCCAGTGGATGGCCATCGCGCGCGACGACCCGCATGGCGTATCCGTGGAGGTGCCACGGACGCGTCGTGATTCCCTCGTTCATAAACCGGATCCTGACCGTCTCGCCCACGGCCGCCAGGATCGGATTGAGGACGAACCGAAGCCCCGTCTAAGCTTACGTGAGGTGGTGACCCACTTGACAGCCGTCACCTCGGGCTATATAACGCAACGCGATATAGCAACCTCGATCGAGTGGAGCTGCCTCATGGTCACCCGGCTCGCGTGGATCGTGGCGATCACACTCGGCCTGCTCGGCGGCGGGTTCGTGTTTCACTTCCCGGGGAGCTACGGCGACTACGGCGAACCTGCGTGGAGCGTCGGCGCGGCAATCTTCGGATTCGTCCTGGGCGCCGTCAACGGACTCTTCGTGGGCGTCCTCATCTGGATGGCGCTGCGTCTTTCGCGCCGAGATGGGATTCGCGTGCTCGTCGCAATGAGCGTCATCGTCGGTGGCACACATGCCCTCAACGACGGTTCGTCGACCCAGCTTCCGTTCGCGCTCGTCCAACTGGTCGCTGGACTCGTGGCTGCCGGCACGGCGGCATGGATCATTCGCGAACGGCGCCCATCGGCGGTGGCGATCATTGGCGTCGCCTGGACGCTGGGCCTCCTCGTCGCCGGGTGGTCGGGCGACAGCCTGGGCCTGCCGCTCACCGAGACCCCACTGGGCTGGGCGCAAGACCACGCCTGGGATGGGCTGGTCACTGGTCTGGTTTGGGGCATCGCGACGGCGGCAATCGGAGTCCCCGAGGCACTGCGCCGTCCCCAACGGCCTGAGCCGTCCTCGGCGGCCCTCGTCCCGGGGTGACCGGCCTTCACGTTTTCGACGAGGATGCATGTTGGGCCGACGCGATCTCGAGTCTGCCGTTCGGATACCCAGCTAGTCTCCTCGGCGCGGGGGCCGGGCCCTATCTGGATCCGATCGGGGAAGCCGAATCGGCGAAAAGGGGTTGCCTGCGCCGTATAGCACGCACGAGAGGAGCAGACGATGACCGATCGACCAGTCGAGGTCGCCTACTTCTACCGGACGAAATGGGGGCACCACGACGAGTTCCTGGAGCTCTTCACGCGCAACCACTTGCCCGTCCTCCACGATCAGGTGAAGAGCGGTCGGATGCTTGACGTTCGGGTCCAGGTGCCGCGCTTTCACGGCGATGGCCGGGCCGACTGGGACGTCCTGGTGACCATCGTCTACCGCGACTGGGCGGCGATGGAGGCGCATTCCGAGGAGGAGATCAGCCAGCGGCTCTTCCCCGACCAGACCCGCCACCGCGAGGAGGAGCGCCGGCGCTTCACCATTCTCGATGGGCACTGGGACGTGCCGCTCGAATGGTTTGGGGGCTGAGCGCAACGACGCATCGCGATAGCGATCCATCGGGCCGGTGCGTGGGCGCACCGGATTCGTGCCGCGGGGCCGGCATTTCTCTCGAATCGGCGTTGCCTGCGGACCACATCGTGTCAGGATCATGATGCAAGGCCCAGCGTGACCGAGGAGGCATGGTCGCCGGGCGTCGCATCGCTGTCGATCGCGGCATCGCCGCCAGGGTGTTTGGCCTCGGCGATCATCACTGTCGTCTGGAATTCAAGGAGGAGCGGTCATGACACCGAGAAGATTCCTGCCACTCAGCCTCAGCATCGCGGTGATCGCATCGCTCCTGCTTACGGCGAGCGGAGCCGTCGCGGCGCCGGCAGCCAGCCAGGGCGGGTTCAAGACCGGGCAGCCCTCGATGCTCTCGCCGGTGATGTCCGGCGTGCAGATCACGCCGCTGCTGACCGTCGGAGACGTGATTGACGATTATCGGTTCGAGGCCATCCCGGACGGAATCTCGCTGCGCACCCGGGGTCAGGGACGGGTCGACGTCTTCGTCAACCACGAGACCAGCAAGGTGCCCTTCCCGTACAACACGCTGACGCCGACCGCGGCGAATGGCGAGAACGACTTC
>JANPDO010000113.1:0-14486 GCA_031431535.1 Chloroflexota bacterium | reverse complement strand
CAGCCAGCCGGCCGATCGGATCGCCGCGGCCATCAGCTTCGGGGCATTGATGGGCGCCCGCGGCAACTCCGGCGTCATCACTAGCCAGATCTTCCGGGGCATGGCCGAAGGCCTGGGTGGCAAGACCCGGTTCAACGGGCTTGATCTCGCACACGCACTGTCCGAAGGCGCGCGGACGGCGTACGCCGCGGTCGCCAAGCCGGTCGAGGGCACGATCCTGACCGTGATCCGCGAGTCGGCGGCCGCCGCCGTGGAAGGCGCAGAGCGGGATGCCGATATCGAGGCGGTGCTCGGCGTGACCCTGGATGCGGCCGAGAAGTCGGTCGCCCGGACTCCGAGCCTCCTCGCGATCCTGCGCGAGGCAGGGGTGGTGGATTCGGGGGGTCAGGGACTGTACCGCCTGTTCCAGGGCGCGCTGCTTCACGTCTCCCGGCGATCTCCGGCGGGCGTGGCGCGGGCGAGGTCGCGGACCGGCTCCGGGCCCAAGGTGTCCACCCTGGTCGCCCACGCTGATGAAGGCTTCGGATACGAGACGATGTTCCTGCTCCTGCCCAACCGAACGGGATCCCTCGACGTGGATGCGATCCGCGAGCACCTCGAGTCGATCGGAGAGTCCGTGCTCGTCGCCGGTGACGGGCGCGCGATCAAGATCCACGTCCATAACGAGCGCCCCGACCAGGTGATCGGCTATGGGCTGTCGGTCGGCTCGTTGAGCCGGATCAGCGTCGAGAACCTGGACAACCAGGCCCGGGATGTTCGCGAAACAAGGGCGGCATCGTTCACGGGTTCGGCGATCGACGGGGCGCCCATGGTCGAATCTCCCCTCGTTGACGCCGCCAACCGGGAGCCACCGAGTTCTTCTATCGCCGCACAACTCGAGCCTCCGGCACTGGGCGTCGTTGCGGTTGTCGCCGGCGAGGGGCTCGCTTCCATCTTCGAGGAGTTCGGCGTTGCGGCTGTGGTCAAGGGCGGCCAATCCGCCAATCCGAGCACCGGCGAACTGCTCAAGGCTCTGTCCGACGTGGCCGCCCGCGAGATCATCATCCTGCCAAACAATCCCAACGTGGTCCTGGCCGCGCGACAGGTGGCCTCGATGACGGATCGACCAGTCGTCGTCGTTCCCACGCGCAACGCGGCAGAGGGTTTCGCGGCGCTCCTTGCCCTCGATCCCGGCCTGGATGCGGCGGCCAATGCCGGCGCGATGACCGTCGCTGGGCGCGCCATCCAGTCGTTCGTGGTGACCGAGGCCGTGCGCGACGCGACGATCGGGGGCCGCAAGGTCAAGCGCGGCCAGGCCATTGCCCTCGATCCCGACGATGGCCTCGTGGCCGTGGATGGCGATCCCGACAAGTGCGTCCTGGCCGCCGTGGCGACGCTGGTCGCCGGCGTCGAGCTGCTCACGATCTTCTACGGTGACGGGGCCGACCTCACGCAGGCGGAGGGGACGGCCCGTCAGATACGGACGATTCTGCCGGGGACCGAGATCGAGGTGCGGCACGGCGGCCAGCCGTTCTATCGGTACTTGATCTCCGCCGAATAGCGATGGCCAAGGCGACCGTCGCACCACCCGTCCCGACGGACCCGGTTGCCATCCTGTCAGCGCCGCTGGCCCGGTCCGGCCTGGCCTCCGGGGCGCTCCTGCGGCGCGCCGGGATCCGCCTCGGCTTCTACACCGTTGGAGACCTGCTCTTCCACCTGCCACGTCGCTATGACGACCTGCGCGAGATGCACAGGCTCGGCGATCTGGTCCGGGTGGAGGAGGGGACCGTGGTTTCCGCACGCGTGCGGGTTGCCGAGCTGCGCGTCGAGCCAACCTTTCGCCGGCGGGTCCAGCGAACGATGGCCCGGTTGGAGGATGACACGGGCAGCGTCGATGCCGCCTGGTTCGGGCGACGGTTCATTGAGCGCCGGCTGCGCGTCGGCGGCGAGATCGTGGTCTCCGGCAAACTCAAGCACTTCGGCCGCCGGCTCACGTTTGACAATCCTGAATTCCAGACGGTCGCGTCCGTGGACGGGGTCGAGGCCGACGTCCTCCACGCCGGCCGGATCGTGCCGGTCTATCCGCTGACGGCCGGGCTGACCGCCGCTCGCCTGCGCACCGCCATCCGCGAGGCGCTAAACCGGGCCGGTCATGCCTACCCGGAGTACGTGCCGCCGGCCATGCTCCGTGATGAAGGGCTGGTGTCGATCGACCGGGCGATCGAGGAGGCCCACTATCCCGAATCCTTCGAGGGGCGCGACGCGGCCCTCCGACGGCTCGCCTTTGACGAACTCCTGGCTCTCCAGCTCGGGATGGTCGGCCGCCGCCGCCAGCGGGTGCGGGACGCCGCGCCGATGGTCATCGTGGACGACACGCTGGACGCTGCGGTCCGGGTTTCGCTCACGGCCGCCCTGGAATCGCGGGTTGGACGAGCGGTCGAGCTCACCCCGGATCAGGTTGCGGCCATGGCCGCCATCCGCGCCGACATCGCCCGGCCCACCCCGATGCTTCGGCTGCTCCAGGGTGACGTCGGGTCCGGGAAGACCGCCGTTGCCGCCTATGCGCTCGCGGCCGCAGCGCGCGCCGGTCTCCAGGGGGCGCTCCTCGCGCCGACGGACCTGCTGGCGCGCCAGCACCTCGAGACGCTCGGCGGCCTGCTCGGAGGCGTGGGTCTGGGCGTCACGTTGCTGACCGGATCGCTGCCGGCCGAGGCCAAGGCGAATGCGACCCAGGCGATCCGCTCCGGCCAAGCCTCCGTGGTCGTCGGGACGCACGCGCTGATCCAGGAGTCGGTGGCGTTTCGTAACCTGGGCCTGGTCGTCATTGACGAGCAGCATCGGTTCGGCGTCGAACAGCGGGCGCAGCTCGAAGCCAAGGCGGGCGGCCGCTCTCCGCATGTCCTGCTGATGACGGCGACCCCCATTCCCAGGACGCTCGGCCAGCTGTTCTACGCCGACCTGGAGGTCTCGGACCTGCGCTCCGCCCCGGCTGGGCGTGTGCCGATCCGGACCGGGATCCGTCAGCCGACAGACCTGGACGGCACGTGGCAAAAAGTGCGGGAAGAGGCCGCGGCCGGCCATCGCACATTCGTGGTGGTGCCGTTGATCGAGGAGACGGGAGACGTTGGTGATGGAGCGGTGGCGGCCGAAGCCGAAGCGGTCCGGCTGGCGACCCTGCTTGCGCCGTTGCGCGTCGGGTTGGTCCATGGCCGGATCAGGGCGGCAGCGCGCGACGCCGAGATGACCCGATTTCGCGACGGCGACCTGGACGTGCTGGTCGGCACGACGGTGGTCGAGGTGGGCGTGGATGTTCCGGCCGCCACAATGATGATCATCGAGGGTGCAGATCGGTTCGGGCTGGCCCAGCTCCACCAGTTGCGCGGTCGTGTGGGTCGCGGCCTGGTCGAGTCGTTCTGCGTGCTCGTGTCGGAGTCGACCGACGAGGTCGCGCATGCCAGACTCAAGGCCGTGGCCGAGATCCGCGATGGCTTCGAACTCGCCGAGCGGGACTTTGCGCTCCGCCGGGAAGGTGATGTCCTGGGCGTGCTGCAGAGCGGGCTGCCACGACTCCGGGTCGCTTCGCTCCAGGATCCGGCGCACCGGGATCTGGCGCTCCGGGCGAGGTTCCAGGCCGAGCGTTTGCTTGACGCGGGCGGTGGCTTCGACCCTCCGCGCCCGGAGCTAGCAGCGGAGATCGAGTCGGGCTGGCTTCGGCGGGTGGCGGCGGCTGAGCCGGCGAGCGGGCTGTGACACCCTCGACGCCGCGGGCGGGGAGCCTGGCGAATGAGGCAGGTCGGGTGATCGCTGGATCGGCTCGCGGCACACGATTGCGGGCCCCGGGCAGCGCGACCCGACCCCTGGGTGATCGGGTGAAGCAGACGCTCTTTGCCATCCTTGAGCCAGACCTGCCCGGTGCGCACGTCCTGGATTTGTATGCGGGCAGTGGTGCGGCGGGGATCGAAGCCCTGTCCCGTGGCGCCACCCATGCCACCTTCGTGGAGCGCGATCGGGTGGCCGTGCGGGCGATCGCCGCAAATTTGGCCGGCGCACGACTTGCGGATCGGGCCACGATCGTGGCCGCCGACGTCGTCGCCTGGCTTGTCGAGACCGACCTGGCGGCAGCCCGGCCGGTTTCGATCGTGATCGTCGATCCGCCATACGCCGAGCCGGACCTGCTCCTCGCGTCGCTCGAATTAGTGGCGCAGCGGCTCCCGGCCGGTGCCCAGGTCGTGGCCAAGCACTTCTGGCGGGACCAGCCGCCGGAACGGATCGGGCTGCTAGCATCGGCTCGTCAGCGCCGCTTTGGCGACACCGCGCTGACCTTTTACCGGCGCGAGGAGAACCGATGAACACCGTGGCGGTCTATCCGGGCTCGTTCGACCCGATCACCAACGGCCACCTGGACATCATCGAGCGCGCGGCGAAGGTCTTCAGCACGCTGATCGTGGCCGTGCTTGCCAATCCACGCAAGGTCCCGCTACTCGATGTGGAGACCCGGATCCGGGTGATCCGGGACGCCCTCGGTGATGCGGGCGCCCTACCGGAAGGGATCGTGGTCGAGGCATTTGACGGGCTCACCGTGGACCTGTGTCGGACCCGCGGCGCCGCTGTCATCGTCCGGGGTCTGCGGGCGGTGAGTGATTTCGAGACGGAGATGCAGCTGGCCCACAACAATCACGTGCTTGCCCCCGAGATCGATACGGTCTTCTTCATGACCGCCGTCGCCAACGGCTACGTCAGCTCGAGCCTGGTCAAGGAGATTTCGGCCCTCGGCGGCGATGTGTCGTCGATGATTCCACTCGCGGCAGTCGAGGCGCTCGCCGACAGTGGTCAGCGCTGAGGACCCGTCCGCGTGCCATAATCGCAGCCGCTCCGACCGGTCCCGAGCCGTCCGACCCAGGAGGACACGCCGATCGACATCATCTTTCTCGTTGAGCGCCTTGAATCGCTGATCGCCGGCGGCAAGAAGCTGCCGCTCACGACCAACGTGGTGATTGACCAGAACGCCGCCCTCGGGCTGATCGATGAACTACGGGTCGCGGTTCCGGAAGAGGTCCGGGCTGCAAAACGGATCAATGCCGAGGGCGAACGGATCATGGACAAGGCCCAGGATGAGGCCGAACGGATCGTGGCCAAGGCCCAGGAACAAGCCGCCTTCCTGATCGACGAGCGCGGTCTCACCCAGGCCGCAGATGCGCTCGGCCGCCAGATCCTGGCCGATGCCCACGCCCAGGCGGACGAAATCCGGCGCGGTGCGGACGAATATGCGGTGGGCGTCCTGATCGGCCTCGAGGGCGACGTCGTCAAGACTCTTCAGTCGATCAAGAAGGGGATTGCGCTCCTGGACGAGCGGCGTGCCACCCTCGAGCTCAACGGCGAGGGTGGTGCCGACGCCGGACCCTTGGCGGAGTTCTGGGAGGACGAGGCCGCCGAGCCCAGCCGGGCCATTCGGTGACCGGGCGGCCATCGGACGGGCCGCTCACGTGGAATGTCGCGGGGCTGCTCGGCGAAAGCCCTGGAGCCGAGCGAATCCATGCGATCGCCGCAGTTGAGCTCGACCTTGGCGGGGAGGTGCATCTGGCGGCCCCGATCTGGGGTCGCGTCCGGATTGCCCGAACCAACCGCGGGATCCTGGTCCATGCCGATCTCCGTGCTGCTCTCTCGCTGGTGTGCAGCCGCTGCCTGCGCGACCTGGCAGTTCCGGTCGAGGTTCGACTCGACGAGGAGGTTCTGCCGTCGCTGGAGCTCGCCACGGGGCGCCCACTCTCGACCGCTGACGAGCCCGATGTCGCTCGCCTGAATGAACACCACGAGCTGGATCTCGCAACCCTGGTCCGTGAAGCGTTCCAGCTGGCTGAACCGATCGCCCCGCTGTGTCGCACAGATTGTCCCGGCCTGTGCATCGCCTGCGGGGAGCGGCTCGACGAGGGCATCCACGACCATCCCGGCGAGGCGATCGATCCACGCATGGAGGCGCTTCGCGGGTTTCGGCGCGGCAGCGCGTGATCGCCGGAGTCGCGGACTCGCCCCGGTACCCTCAGTACCGATTTCCGCACGAGTGAGCGTGGTCTGCCGACAGATTCGACACTTCTTGGCGATTTCGGCAGAGTCCACGCGGCGTTCATCCAGGATCCGGTACTCAGGGTACCGGCCCTGGTCGCGGGCCAAGGCCGCGGAGGCCGCGGCGACGCCGTGTTGGAGTTCGCGGTAGACTCCGCGATCAGCGTTGCCGGTCCAGCAGTCGAGTCGCCGACCCGGCCGCCACGTTCGCCAATCCGAACAGGAGTCACACGACCCCATGGGTGTCCCCAAGCGACGTGTCTCGCACGCCCGCCAGGGTGAGCGTCGCGCCCACCTCGCGATCGAGCTGCCGAACCTCGAGGAGTGCTCGCACTGTCACGAGATGAAGCTGCCGCACCACGTCTGTTCCAACTGCGGGTACTACAACGGCCGTCTCGCGATCCAGCTGAAGCCAGTCGCCGACGACGCCGCGCGCTGACCCCCGAGGCGACGGCGTGACCGCGTCCACCACGGCGCTCCGCTCCAGCGGTCAGGGCGTCCGGCTCGCCGTTGACGCGGTGGGCGGCGACCACGGTCCGCGCGAGGTCGTCCCAGGAGCCCTCGACCACGCGCGCGCCAATCCTGAAGACCGGGTGATCCTGGTCGGTGACGAGGTCGCCATCCGCGCCGTCAGCGGTGCGTTGCCGGCAAATGTCACCGTGGTCCATGCCTCCCAGTTGATCGGCATGGATGAGCACCCGGCGCTCGCGCTGCGCGAGAAGAAGGACTCCTCCATCCTGGTCGCCACCGACCTCGTCAAGCGGGGCGAGGCCGAGGCGGTCGTCACCGCAGGCCACACCGGCGCGGCCATGGCTGCAGCGGTGTTGCGCCTCGGCCGTCTCCCGGGCGTGGATCGTCCTGCGCTGGCCGTACAGATGATCACCGACTCCGGACCCATGGTCCTGCTTGATATCGGCGCCAATCCGGATTCCACGCCGGAGAACCTGGTCCAGTTCGCCCAGATGGGAGCCATCTTTGCCGAGCGAGTACTGGGTGTCGCCTCACCCCGGGTGGCGCTCCTCTCCATCGGGGAGGAGAAAGGGAAAGGCGACGCGCGCATCCAGCGGGCTACGGAGCTGCTCGACGGCTCGGGCCTGCGGTTTGAAGGAAACGTCGAAGGCAAGGACCTGACCCGTCACCTGGCCGACGTCGTGGTCTGCGATGCGGTGCTGGGTAACGTCGTGATCAAGTTCTACGAAGGCCTATCCGGGTTCATCTTCGACCTGTGGAAGCGCGAACTGGGCAGCTCGCTGCGTGGCCGCCTGGCGTACCTCCTCCTCCGTCCGGGTATTGCCCGGATTCGTGACGTGTTCGACTATGAGCGAGTGGGCGGATCGCCCCTGCTGGGGGTTCGCGGGACGGTGATCATCACGCACGGTCGGGCGAAACGGCGAATGATCGGTTTCGCCTGCCAGGTGGCGGCGCAGACGGCGCGGACCGGCGTGCCGGCCCTGATCGCCGAGGCCCTCGCGGCCACCGCCTCAGGCGGCGGCGCCAGCACGACATCGACCGCCCAAACACCACCTACCGGGGCCACCCCGGCCGCCACCCCGACCGCCCCGACGACCCCAACCACGGCCGGGCCCGACCCGTGAGCAACCAGCAACTCACGATCGGGCGAAGCGTCATCGCCGAGCTAGTTCGCCTCGCTGCTTTCGAGGTCCCAGGTGTCGCCCGGGTGGGTCGCGGCGGCGGCCCGATCCGCCGCTATCTGGGGGGATCCTCGGTTTCCGTGCAGGTTCGCAACGATCGGGTGCTGGTTCGGCTCTGGATCGTCGCCCGTCCTGGGCAGCCCCTGGGGCCGATCGCCGGACAGGTGCGCGGCGCAGTCGCCGCGACCGTCGAGCGCCTCCTGGGCCTGGACCTTGGGGCCGTGACCGTCATGGTCGACGGTGTCGGGGGCTGACCGCGTCCGGGGTCGGCGGACGGGTCGCCGCCTGGCCCTGGCGGCCGTCTTTGAAGCGGATTTTGGCTTGCGAACCGCAGAAGCGGTCCTCGAGCGCCATCTCGCCGGCGAGGAACGTGACGACACCGCGGCCGCGCTCGCAAGGGAGCTGGTCTCAGCCGAGATGCGCCACCGTGACCTGATCGATGCCGAAATCACCCGTCGCGCACCGCAATATCCCGTGACCAGTCTGGCCCTGATGGACCGGGCCCTGCTCCGTACGGCCATTTCCGAGGTGCTACACTCCGCGACGCCGGCCCGGGTCGCAATCGCCGAGTGGGTCGAGCTGGCACGAACGTACAGTGGAGAGCCGATGCGGCGCCTGATGAATGGCGTCCTCGGAAGCATCGCAGCCAGCGGCGACCCGCCGACCGCGTCAACACCCAACTCCGAGGAGGGAGTCAGTGGCAACAACGTACGAGCGCCTCAAGAAGATCGTCGTCGAGCAACTCGGCGCCGATGAGGACGAGGTCAAGCCGGAGGCGTCGTTCGTCGACGATCTGAACGCCGACTCACTGGACCTCGTGGAGCTCATCATGAGCCTGGAGGAGGAGTTCGGGACGGAGATTTCGGACGAGGATGCGGAGAAGATCCGGACCGTCCAGGACGCCGTCGAATACATCGACGAGCGTTCGTCCTAGTCGCAACGCGGTCTAGCCGCGGCCCGACCACCAGCAGCGTGCGTCCAGCCGAGGCGCTGGCTGCCAGGCTCGGCCTTCCGGTCCAGGACCTGGAGCTGCTCGATCAGGCGCTGGTGCATTCGAGCTGGCATCACGAGCATCGCGGCGGTGCGCCCGGGCACAACGAGCGCCTCGAATTCCTGGGGGACGCCGCGGTCAACCTGGCGATCTCGGACGCGCTCTACCGACGTCACCCCGACGACGACGAGGGGTATCTGTCAGCCCGGCGCGCCGCCATTGTCTCGACGGTGGGTCTTGCGAGGCTTGCTGGACGGATCGACCTTGGGCGGTATCTCCAGCTCGGCGAAGGGGAAGCCCAGCGCAGCGGACGGCGTCGCCCGTCGCTCCTGGCATCGGCGTTCGAAGCCGTCGCCGGGGCGCTCTACCTGGACCTGGGTCAGGCAGCGGTCGACGACTGGCTGGTTGCGCTGGCCGAACCTGAGCTGAGCGCGGAGGCAGCAATCGGGACCCTCAAAAGTCCCAAGAGCCGACTGCAAGAGCACACCCAGCGGACTTCCGGTGAGCGGCCGTCGTATCGACTCCTGGATGCGACCGGGCCGGACCACGAGAAATCGTTCAGGATCGAGGTCTGGGTGGCCGGTACGATGCTCGGCGTCGGCGAAGGACCGTCGCGCCAGGCCGCCGAGACGACCGCCGCGGCGCAGGCGATGGATCGACTGCGGGGATGACCGAGTCAGCCCCCCCGGGGGGATCGATCGCTTGACGTCCAGGGCCCGTCTCCTCGCACTGCGCCTGCAGGGCTTCAAATCATTCGCGGAGCGGACCACGGTGACGTTCGGCCCCGGGATCAGCGCCGTCGTGGGTCCGAACGGCTCCGGCAAAAGCAATCTTGCCGATGCGCTGCGCTGGGCCCTTGGCGAACAGGGGCGGGCGCTGCGTTCGCGCAAGGCCGAGGATGTGATCTGGGCCGGCTCGGAGAAGCGGCCGGCGCAGGGGATGGCGGACGTCAGCCTGGTGATCGACAATGCGGACGGCCTGCTCCCGGTCGACTACCAGGTCCTCGAGCTGGGCCGCCGTCTCTACCGATCCGGTGAGAACGATTACCTGCTCAACAAGACCCGTATCCGCCTACGCGACCTGGTCGACCTGCTCGATGCGGCGCACCTGGCCGACAACGCATTCCTGTTCATCGGCCAGGGCATGGTCGACCAGGCGCTGGCCCTGCGCCCGGAGGAGCGGCGACCGCTCTTCGATGAGGTGGCCGGGGTGCGCCGGCACGAGCGTCGGCGCCGTCGCGCCGAGGAGCAGCTGATCGAATCGGCGGCGAACCTCGCGCGCGTAGAGGACATCCTGGGCGAGCTGCGCCCGCAGGCACGCCGGCTGGCCGCCCAGGCCGAGCAGCAGGCTACGCGCCAGTCAATCGCGGACGACCTCGCGACCGCCCTGCTGCAATCGATGCACGGGCGCTGGTTCGTCGGCGCTGCCAGGGTGGCGCAGACGATCGCCGGGACCGCTGCCAGCCGGGCCGAGGTGGATCGGCAGTTGGCGGCGCACGCGGCCGCCGACTCGACGGTGGCGGACCTCGCCCGGGAGCTGGCGGGTCGCGCGGGCCTGGAGCGCGATCTGGCCGCGGCGCTGGAGGCGGCGCTGGCGATCCTGAACGCCGCCCGGCTGCGCGATGCCCGCCTGGCGTCGGATCTTGAGGCGCGTGACCGCGACCGCCTCCGCCTGCACGGCGAGCGAGCGGCGGCGGAGGCCGAAGAGGCGGCGGCACGACGCACCCTGGCGATGGCGGTGCCGCCGCGTGACATCGATCTCGAAGCTGGTCTCGCCGAAGCCGAGCGCGCCCTGGCGGGTGCGCTCGAGGAGCTGGCCGCGCTTCGGGGCGCCCAGCAGGCTCATGGCCAAGAGCAGGCGGCCGTTCGCCGGGCGGCCGCGGTCCGCGAGGCCGAGGGTGAAACCGCGCGCCGCCGCCTGGCGGAGGCCGAGCGCCAGCGGACACAGGAGACCGCCCTGCTGGCCGCGGCCGTGATGCGGCGTGTCGAGCTGGAATCCGGGTTGACCGCGGCCCGCTACGAATGGCGCGTCGCAGGGGAGGCCGAAGCGCAGGCAGTGATGCGGCGTGAGACGGCCCAGGACCGCCTTGCGCAGTCGGAAGCCACGCTGGCGGCGGCCCAGGAACTGGTCGTCGCGGCTGGCGCCGCCGCCGCCACGCAACGCGGGCAGCTCGACGCCCTCGAGACCAGGCTGCGGGAGGAGGAGGCGCGGGGGATCGCCCGAGTCGCGAGGAGGCTCGGTGGCCGCCGGGTGGATGAGGACCTCGTGGTCGACCCGGCCTTTCGCCCGGCCGTCGAGGCGGCGCTCGCGGACGTGACCCGCGCCTACGTCGTCGGCGTCGCGGCCGTTCCGGCTCTGGCCGACGAGCGTGGTTCACTGGTGACGGCCGAGTGGGTGGGGAGGGCGCCGGCCACGGACGACGCTCGCGATCGAGCTTTTCGTGCTGCCGTTCTGGTCGGCGGGGGCGGCATCCTGGAGGCGGCCGTCCGGCGCGACCCGAATGGCGCCGCAAGTCGCTGGCTGGCTCGTGCCGCCTGGCTTCCCGATCTGGCGGCCTGCCTGGAACTCCAGGCGTCGCTGCCACCTGGCTGGATGGCGGTGCCTCGTGATGGCAGCGCCGTACTCACCGAGCGCGCCATCTCGTTTGGGCTCGCGGAGTCCGTCCTGGAGCGGCGCTCGGAGGTGGTTCGGCTGACCGGGGCGCTGGAGACCCTGGAGGCGGAACTTCGTGAACGCCGTGCCGCCGTGGCGCGAGCCGAGGATGAACGAGACGCCGCGCGAGTCGAGATCGAGGCAAGGCAGGTGGCCGAACGGCGGGCCACGGGTCAGACGCGGGAAGCTGAGGAAGCCGAACGAACGGCCGCGCGCCAGCTCGAAACCGTGATCCGGGAACTGGCCTGGTACGAGGCCCAGGTCCAGCGGCTCAGCGCTGACGTGACACGCGCGGGGGCTGTGGTCGCCTCACCGCCGCTCGAAGCAGCTGCCCCCGGCCCACCGGATCGCGCCCAGGGCGGCTTCCACGGCGAGTCGTCCGACGGGTCCGGAATCACTGCGTGGGAGGCGCGCGCGGTTGAGTTTCGGGGACGCCGCGATCGCCTGGCCGATGAGGTTGTGGCGGGAAGCGCGACCCGACGCGACGTCGAGCACCGGCGCGCTCGCGCCGAAGCCGCGCTGACGCTGTCGGTCGAACGACTGACCCGGATCGAGGCAGACCTCGCTGCGCTTGTGGCGGCTGAGCGAGCCCTGACCGAGCAACGCGATTCCTTACGCACGGAGATCGCCCAGGGCACCGCCAGGGAGTCGGCCGCACGCGAGGCCATCGTCACGATCCGGACGACCGAAGCCGCCGACAGGGATCGCCATGAGGCCGCGCAGCGCCTCCTGGCAGCCACCCGCGAGCAGCTTCGAGCGTCCGATCAGCGGTTGCGGCAGACGGAGCTGGCGCACCTGGAAGCGCGCTTGGGGCTCGATGCGGTGCGCGAGGGAATCCTCGTCGAGCTGGCCGGACTCGGCGACTTCGGGCTGGCACGGCTGGCCGCGCTGACCCGTGAAGATGTGGCCGCTGACGAGGCGTCGGGGCCTGGCGATGGCACGGCCCGGGCGTTCGACGGGGAGTCATGGAGGGCCGGGGCAGAGGCCAGCGGCGAATCGGAGGACGTGGCGGCTCTGGAGACGGCGCTCGATCGCGTGGCGGCGATGTGGGCCGTTGCCGCACCCGCAGGGCCTGCCCCGGGACCCGCCCGACTCGGTCAGTTACGCCGTCGATTTCACGACCTTGGCGCGGTCAACCCGTACGCGGTCGGCGAGTACGCGACTCTCAAGGCGAGGCTGGAATCGCTCGAGACGCAGGCGTCCGATCTGCAGACGGCGATTGACCGGACACACGCGTTGATCGCGGAGCTCGACACGATGATCGGCGACCGCTTCCAGTCCACATTCCGGGCGCTCGAGACCGCCTTTGCGAGGCGCTTCGAACAGCTCTTCGGCGGCGGATTCGCGCGGCTCTCCCTGACCGATCCGGCCGACATCGGCGCCAGCGGCATCGAAATCGTGGCGCGCCCGCCCGGCAAGAAGCCCCAAGCACTCGCGATGCTGTCGGGCGGCGAACGGGCGCTGACGGCCGTGGCGCTTCTCTTCGCGATGCTGGAGGTGCGACCAGTGCCGTTCTGCGTCCTCGACGAGGTCGACGCCGCGCTGGACGAGGCCAACATCGGCCGGTTCGCCGACGCCTTGCGGGGCCTGGCCGACCAGACCCAGGTCATCGTGATCACCCATAACCGCGGCACGATCGAGGCGGCCGATGCGCTCTACGGCGTGACCTCCGGCGACGATTCGGTCAGCCGCATCATCAGCCTGCGGCTGGATGAGGCGCAGGCGCTGGCCGCGGTCGATCGCCGCGAACTCGCGTCGGCAGGCCAGTAGGGTACCGATGGTCGCGGACAATCGCATAACCGCATCGGCAGACTACAACGGACGAGCGGACGGCCCAATCGACATCGGATCGAGGCTGCGGGAACGGTTCGGGTTGCGAATCGATTGCGTTCGCGCTCACGCCAAGCGTGATCATGCTCGCGTCGAGCCTGGCTTCTCGTCCCCGGCGCGGCCAGCCGGCTGGGCTACCTCCGTACTAGTCCGTAGGTGCGGTTATGCGCCGATGCATGGCTTGCAGTCGCGTGCGCCGGATCCGCGACCAGCTGCCAGGCTGCCCTGATCATGCCCTTCTGGCGACGGGGCTCCGGCGAGGAGGCGCAACCCGACCCACCTGGGCAACAGCCCGGCGCGATCGATCCTGAGACAACCGAGCCCAGCTGGGAGCCCGAGCCGGTGGACTTCGAGTTCACCGGCTCGCCTCGAGCCGTTGCTGACCTCGAGCCCAAACGCGTCGAACCAGGCGTGCCAGGGCCTCCCGCGCCCACCGCATCAACCTTGGACGCTGGGCTGCAGCGGACCCGAACCGGCTTCATGTCGCGGCTCCGTGGCCTGCTGGGTTCGACCGATGCGACCGACCGCTCGTGGGACGATGTCGAGGAGACCCTGATCGGAGGCGACATCGGCGCGGCGCTGGCCATCGACCTCGTCGAGCGCGCCCGTGCCCGGCGGGACCCCGGCGGATCGGAGGCGGCCATCCGCGCCGAACTGACGGGCCTGCTGGTTCCCCGCGAGGTTATCTGGGCTCCCGAGCGGGCAACTGCCGACGGTCCCGCCGTCATCCTGGTCGTCGGGGTCAACGGTACCGGCAAGACCACGACCATCGGCAAGCTGGCCAGTCTCTACGCCGGGCAGGGTCGCTCCGTAATCCTGGCGGCCGCCGATACCTTCCGCGCCGCAGCCATCGATCAGCTCCGAATTTGGGCGGACCGTGCCGGCGTCCCGGTGGTCGCCCACGCTCCTGGCGCGGACCCAGGAGCGGTGGTCTACGACGCCCTGGACGCCGCTGTCGCGCGGGGCGCCGACCTCGTCATCGCCGACACAGCCGGCCGACTCCATACCAGGTCCAACCTGATGGACGAGTTGGCCAAGATCCGCCGAATCATCGACAAGCGGCTGCCCGGTGCCCGGCCGGAGATCCTGTTCGTCCTCGATGCCACCACCGGTCAGAACGGTCTGGCCCAGGCAAAGGCGTTCCACGAGGCCGTGGGGCTGACCGGGATCGTCCTGACCAAGCTCGACTCAACCGCCAAGGGCGGGATCGTCTTCGCCATCGAGGACGCACTCAGGGTCCCGGTCCGGTTTGTCGGGGTTGGGGAGGGAGTCGCCGATCTCCTCCCGTTTGATCCGGATGCGTTCGTGGCGGCGCTGTTCGC
>JANPDO010000112.1:0-2197 GCA_031431535.1 Chloroflexota bacterium | reverse complement strand
GTCGACATCGTCAGCGATCATCAGGCGGTCTTCGCCCACGAGGTCAAGGACACCTGGTGCTCTCCGGCAGGCGTCCAGATGACCCTGGCCGTGCTGGGATTGGCGGACACGTCCGATGCGTTCCAACGCGAACTTCAGGGCCGCGTCAAGGAGTGGGAGAGCTTTGGCGACAGCCACAACGGCAAGTGGGGCCCATCCGCGATGGTCCTGGCACTCGAGGCGTATGGGGCGACCGGCTACGAGGTCCGCGGCTACGAGACCCGCGAGGATGCGCTGCGTGATGCCGCGGTCGCGATCCAGGCGACGGGTTCGCCGGCCATTCTCCTCGCCTGGCGGGGCGCGCACACCTGGGTCATGACGGGGTTCCGCGCGGATGCCGACCCGACGCAGTTCGCCGATGCCCTGGTGGAAGGAGCCTACATCCTCGACCCGTGGTATCCGTGGGTCTCGAGCATCTGGGGTCCGTCCGATCCGCCTGGCACCTTCCAGGATGCGGCCGAAATGGAGCGCAACTTCCTCCGCTGGAAGCGCCCGGAGGGGCTCTATCCGGAACGCGATGGTCTGTTCATCGTCGTCGTGCCAACGGTCGCGGTCAGCCCGGCGAACTGACCGGGAAGGCCTGCAGGCCTCGGACCCGCCGGACGAGGAAGATCACCAGGAGCAGGTCCTTGGCCGCCATGCCGGCCGCGTAGCCAAGGGGGATGGCCAGGATCCCCATGGGCACCACGAGCGCCGACGAGACGACGATCACCACACCGAGGGCGACGAACGAGGAGGCTGCCTGACGCAGCGTGTCGTGCGTCGCGTAGAGGCCACGGGACAGGGGGTAGGCCAGGGCATCGAACGGGATGGACAGCGCGAAGGCCGCCACTACGGCCGCGGTCCTGGCGACGTCGTCTGACCCGAAGCGCCCGCCCCCAAGGAGCAACTCGACGAGGATTCCGGACACGACGAACAGCCCGACGGCCGCCACGGTCGTGAGGATGGCGATCGTGATCAGGTTCCGTCCCAGGACCGCGCGGAAGGTGGCCGCATCGCCCGCGGCGAAGGCCGCCGACAGCGTGGGAAAGATCGCCAGCGAGAACGGTGCCCCGATGAGCAGGATGGGGACCACCTGGTAGTCCGACGCGAAGTTGAACGAGGTGACGCTCCCCGCGCCCAGCCCGGTGGCCATCACCGTGAACCAGGTCAACATCAGCAACTCGATCGGATGGCTGGCCATGCGCGGGAGCATCAACCGGACGAACTCGCGGAACGGTGCGGCTCGAACGTCAAACGCCGGCCGGATTCGGAAGGTTGTCCGCAGCGCTCCCGCCGTCCGGACGGCCAGGTGGCCCGCGGCCCCGCCGACGGCACCCCACGCCGTCGCCGCGATCCCGAACCGCTCGGCGAAGAGCACCGTTCCGACCACGATCCCGCCGGTGTACAGAATCGGCGCGAACGCATACCAGGCGAACCGGCGGTGCGCCACCAGGATTTCACCGAGCGCGAACGAGGCCGCAAACAGGATCTGGGCCAGGCAGTTGATCCGCAACAAATCGACGTACAGCGCCTGCGTCGCGGGGTCGAAGCCAGCCAGCCTCGCACCGATCCACGGCGCCAGCAGAAAGATCAGGGCGCTGGCGATCGACATCACCCCGATCGCCGCAGTCAGGACCGTCCGCCCGAATTGGTTTGCTGCCTCTTCGTCATGTGTGCGGAGGCTCGTGTAGATCGGGACGAACGGCGCTGTCAGCCCGGCGGCCACCAGGACATCGAGGGCAATCTCCGGGATCCGGAAGGCCGCGTAGTACGCATCGAGCTCGGGGCCTGCCCCAAACGTATTGGCAAAGACCCGATTGCGCACCACGCCCATGGCGAAGTAACCGAGCGACAGGACCGAGAGGACGAGCGCTCCGCGCGGAAACACCCGATCGACGAGGCGGTGGATCGCGGTCATCCGATGGGTGGGCTGGCGGTCACGCATCCGTGGACGAACGAGCGTGCCCGGCCGCGACGGTCGGCTGGCGCGGTCACCGTGTCTTCTCGGTCGCGCGAGTCGGCCATCGCCCGGACGTGATACGTGTGGGTCGCGCGTGGACGACATAGCGCCGCGGCGTCTTGCAGTCGTCGCGGGGCAGCGGAGGAGTATCCTTGCCCTGTTGCGCGCCGCCGAGCGTGCCGGCTGGAGATGTGGATGCCCAACAAGAAAGATGGA
>JANPDO010000111.1:0-10341 GCA_031431535.1 Chloroflexota bacterium | reverse complement strand
TGCGCGTCGCGCTGATCGAGATCGAGGACGCCGAGATCCGGCCCCTGATCACCGCACGAACCTCGGACCTGACCGAAGGCTGGCCGGCACCGGAGACCGACATGGTGCTGCTCGGCGCCGATTCGACCGATGCCCTTGCGCGGCTCGCGGCACTGGCTGGGCGAATTCGACCGAACGGAGCGATCTGGGTCGTCTCGCGCAAGGGCAAGACCGCGACGCTGCGCGACATCGACGTCATCGATGCGGCCAGGAAAGCCGGCCTCGTCGATAACAAGGTCGCCTCGTTCTCGGCGATGCACACGGCACTCCGCCTGGTGATCCCGGTCGCCCGTCGCCCGCGTTGACGCCGCGGATCGCGCGCGAGATGACGAGGCGCGAGATCGCGCGCGATGTACCATCCGCGAATGCCAGACTTGTTGCTCATCCTGATCGTCATCCTTATCCTCGCCATCCTGTGGCGTGGCCCCAAAACGCTGCCCAAGATCGGCGAGGCGCTTGGCCGCGGTGTACGCGAAGCGCGGAGCGAGGCGGCCAAGGCACAGACCGAGATCCAGGCCCGCGTGACCCCGGTCGACGAGCCCGCCAGCCGCACCGACGACCGAGCCGGCTGAGCAACCCCCGCGGGCGAGACCGACGCCCACCGACGACAACCAGCGACGACCACCACCAAGGATCGCCGCGCGTGATGACACCGGATGAATTCCGGGCGCTGACGGAGCGGCCGGGTCCGGGGACCCACCGGACCGGAACCACGATCGGCGGGCAGACCATCGAGACCCTGGCCGATCTCCCCCCGCTCCGTGATCACCTGTTATTCGTGGGCCTCAACCCCTCTCCGGTCAGCGTGGAGGCCGGCCATTACCACCAGGGCCGGCTGGGACGCACGTTCTGGCGTCGACTGATGCTCGCTGAAGTTCTCCCCGCGGCAACGACGGTCGAGACCGCGGACGACGCGCTGCTGTCCGCAGGCCACGGCATCACGGACCTTCTGAAGCTGCCGACCCCGCGCGATGTCGCCACGGAATCGGAGCTGACCGCCGGCGTCGGGCCGCTCTGGCAGAAGATCTCGATCTGGCGACCCGCTGCGGTCGTGTTCATCTACAAGCGTGCCGCCTCGGCCTGCGCCGGCCGGCACCTCGAGGAGCCGTGGGGCCACCTGGCCGACGTCGCGTTGGCGGGCCGGCCTTGCTTCCTGATGCCTGGGCCATATGCCCCGATGGCCCAGGTCGACGCCGGCATCAACGTCCTGCGCAATCTCGCCGCCGCCCTCCCCCTGGACCGAGCCTAGGTCGGTAGGGCGTCAAGCTCGGCGCGAAGCGCCTCCGGCGACGTCACGGGCAGTCGGCAGACGAAGCTGTGACAGATATAGGCGGTCGGCCGGCTTTCGATTGCGATCCGCCCATGCAGGAGCGGGATTGCGCTCCCCGCCGAATTCGCGGCCAAGGCGACGACCTGGCCCGGACGGAAGCCCCGACGCACCTCGGCCACCAGAGCCTCAGTCGCCGCTTTCCCTGGCTCGCCCACGATCGCAATCTCCACTACGGGACGCAGGGCCAGGTCCATGGCCGAGAGCCACTGGCCAAAGGCCGTCGGGTAGCGATCCACGAGCGGGACGACGATACGGATCATGCGCTCCGCAGCCGCTCGGTAGGCACCCTCCCCGGTCCAGGCGTGCAGGCGCAGCAGCACCCCCGCGGCCATCGCATTGCCCGAGGGAACCGCGTTGTCCTGGACATCCTTTGGGCGGGTCACCAAGCGTTCGTGCTCGTCCGACGTGTCGAAGAAACCGCCGGCCGGGTCCACGAAATGCACCAGTACGCGATCCACCAACGCGCGTGCGACGGTAAACCAGCGCTCATCGAAGGTGGCCTCGTAGAGGGCCAGCAGGCCGTCCGCCATGTGCGTGTAGTCCTCGAGCACCCCCCATCCAACCGCTCGGCCGTCCTTCCACGACCGCATGAGCGATCCGTTCGGAGCTAACAGACCGTTGACGATCGTCGACGCTGCCCGTTCAGCCGCCGCCCGATAGCGCGCGGCCGCGACCGCATCAACCCCTTGGAGCGCCACCGCGGCATCGGCGAAGGCCGCGATCGCCAGCCCGTTCCAGGCAGCCAGCGCCTTGTCATCGCGCGCCGGCTGGGGGCGACCGCCGCGCCGGGCTAGCAACAATGCCCGCGCGCTCGCCAGGTGCGCCGCAACCTCCCCGACCGGGAGCCCGTGACGCTCGGCGAGCACCTCGTCCGAGGCGACCCGGCTGAGGATGGTCACGCCCTCCCAGTTTCCTTCCTCCGTCACGCCATAGGCCGCCGAGAACAGCCCAGTTTCGTCACCGAGTACCTCGCGGATCTCGGTCGCGCGCCAGGTGAACGTCAGCCCCTCGATGCCCTCCGTATCGGCGTCCTGGCTGGCGGCGAATGCCCCGTCGTCGGTCGTCAGCTCTTGCGCGATGTAGTCGAGCGTGCCCGTCGCGACGGCTCGATGGCGTTCGTCGCCGGTCACCGCCCAGGCGTGCAGGTAGACCCGCGCAAGGAGGGCGTTGTCGTAGAGCATCTGCTCGAAATGCGGGACCAGCCAGCGGGCATCGGTCGAATAGCGATGAAAGCCGCCACCGAGCTGGTCGCGCAGCCCGCCATCGGCCATCGCATCGAGCGAGCGGCGCGCCATCGCGAGCGGTCGCGCGTCCCCGGTCGCAAGGTTCCGGCGGAGGAGGTAGTCGATCGTCATCGACTGCGGAAACTTGGGCGCCCCGCCCCAGCCGCCGTTGACCGGATCGAAGGAGGCCTCGATCGCAGCCGTGGCCTTCCCGAGGAGCCCCTCACTCGCGTCGTCGGATCCGGGCTCAGTCCGGCCCTTCGCGATCAAGGCCTGCACCAGCCGACCCCCGGTCGCCTCCACATCTGCGCGCTGTTCGCGCCAGGCGCGATCCACCCCTTCCAGCACCTGCCGAAAGGACGGCATCCCATGGCGGGGCTGATCCGGGAAGTAGGTGCCACCGAAGAATGGACGTCCTTCCGGGGTCAGGAAGACGGACATTGGCCAGCCGCCGCTCCCGGTCATCGCCTGGACCGCGGCCATGTAGACCTGGTCGAGGTCCGGGCGCTCTTCGCGATCCACCTTGATCGCCACGAACCGCGCGTTGAGGTACTGCGCCGTGGCTTCATCCTCGAACGACTCTCGCTCCATCACGTGGCACCAGTGACAGGCCGCGTAGCCGATGCTCAGGAAGATCGGCTGGTCGAGTACTTTGGCGCGCGCCAACGCATCCGGCCCCCACGGAAACCAGTCGACCGGATTGTGCGCGTGCTGCAGGAGGTACGGGCTGGTCTCACCCGCGAGCCGATTGGGCATGGCAGGGATGGTACCCGGCGGTCGCTACAATGCCTTGATGCCCGCCGTCCGAGTGCCACGGCTCGTCGCCATCGGACTCCTGGCCATGGCCTGCGGAGCCCCGACGGTGAGCTCCAGCACCCTCGCGTCAGCCGTGGCAGCCTCGCCGAGTGACCTTGTTTCGGTCCCATCGCCAGCGATCCCGGCGTCGCCGCCATCGACTGAGCCAGCCGCGACCGCGACGCCATCGGGCGCGCCATCAACCGACCCGCCACCAAGCATCGAGGCAGTCGCCACGGCGGCGCCATCGTCGACGGTGGCGCCGTCGTCCACCGCATCCCCCGTACAGCCCACCGCAGCACCGACACCGAGCCCGACACCAACCCCGAAGCCCACGCCGACACCAACCCGAACGCCCAAGCCAACGCCTGCGCCGACAACCAGGCCCACGGCGGCGCCGCCGAACCGGGCCGTCGAGGCCAGGAACTTCGCCTTTTCGCCGGCCGTCATCGATGCCCCGGCCGAAACGGACTTCACGATCGCATTCTCAAATGTCGACGCGGCGGTCCCGCACAACGTGATGATCACGACCGCTTCAGGGGCGTCGATCTTCTCCGGCAAGATCATCAGTGGCGTCTCGACGATCGCCTACGACATCCCGGCCCTGGCCGTTGGTGACTACCCGTTCACCTGCATCGTCCACCCGGGCATGACGGGAACGCTCACGGTCCGTTGACCGCGTCGTGAGCACAACGAGGCCGGGTGGACCGAAGCCCACCCGGCCTTCCTGCGCGAAACTGGCTAGCGTCGCCGGACGGCGAGTGTGCCCACCGCTACCGAGATCGCGAGGATCAGCAGCAGTCCGATCGCGAGGATTGGGGGGGCGCCGCTTGGCGCACCCCTCGCGAATCTGCCGACATCGGTGGCTGGCGGTGTGATGGTCGGTGCCGCCACCTGGATGGTGCCGGTCTGCCCAAGGAACTGGTGGAGCGCACACACGTACTTGAACGTGCCCGCGTCGGGGAACGTCAGCTCAAACGTCGTGGAGCTGCCCGGTCCGACCGCCATCAGGGCGGAGTTATACAGGCTCGTCCCGTCGTACGTGGCGTTCGTCGTCGGGGGCGTTGTGAACGGATCGATGGTCATGGGATCCTGACCCGCCGCCGGGAAGGTGACGGTGTGGGGGGCAAGAGCCGTCCATGTCACGGAGTCACCGGCATTGATCTCGAGCGACGGCGGAACGAAGCGCATGATCTCCAGGAACCCGGTTCCGCCACCCGGCTGGGGGGCCGGCGCTTGACCCGAGTTGGTGAAGATGTTCCACGAGCTCGTGCCGTCCGGTCGTTCAGTCTCGGTGACCTGTGCCGTCTGCGCGGCCTCCAGGCTGTCGACGGCGCCCAGGATTGCGTTCCGGGTCAGGGTTGCCTTCGCGTCGGCCTCGGCCTGTGTCGTCGTGGTCCCAGACGCCACGACATTCACCGCCCCGGCCATGCCGGGATGGATGACGCAGATGAACGGGAACGAGCCGGCCGCGCTGAACGCGACCGTGGCATTGGATCCCTTGCCGAACAGGAGCGAGGTGTTGAGGAACCCGGTCCCGGCATAGGTGCCCGTGAGCGCCGCGAGTCCCGGCGGCGGTGGGACGGTTCCGGTGAAGCCCGTAGCCGGCCACTCGTCAGGCCGCATGCCAGCTGGGCCGGTGCCGAAGGTGACGCTGTGAGGCTCGTCGGACTCGAGCGTGAACTTGACGCTGTCGCCGACCAGGATCGTGACGTCACCGGGGGCATAGACGTTGCCGGCGACGGTGCCGGTGCCAACACCGATCCCGACGTTCAGCGTCGACGCCGCCTGTGCGGAGCCGGCGAAGCTGACGCTCAGGAGCAGGCCGAGAATCAGGGCGCCGACGAGCATGGCCCGGAAGCGGGCGACGGTGCGGCGCCGACTGGCCGCCATGGGGACGTTCATAGATCCTCCTCCTCTTCCTGTAGCGCGCCACGAGCAGGCGGAAATTGTAGCCGTCCGTTGCCCCGCTGTCCCGTCGAATCAGCGTCGCTAGCTCGGACGGGCCGCCTCCGCACGCAGCTTCGCGAGGTACGCCGAGGCACCCTTGTAGTTCGGCCAGGTCACCTCGCGTTCGTAGACGGCAGGTGGCTCGGACAGGCGCCCCGGGTCGCCTGGACCCAGGAATCGTGCCCGTGACCCGGCCGCTCGAGCGAGCGCACGATCGAGGGTCGCCAGCGGCGCGAGCAACGTTTCGGCGAGGACGAGGTACTGCGCGTCATACGCCGTGAGCCTGAATCGCTCGACTGCGCCGATCGTCAGGAGGAGCTGACCGCGGTCCGCGTCGCGAGACTCGATCCCCATCAACTCCAGTTCGTAGATCGCTTCAAGGACCTGGTCACCCGAGTAGCGATGCCCGACCGCGAGAGCGTTGACGACCTCCCACCAGAACGACCGTGGGACGATCAGTCGCGTTCCCAGCCGGGTCCACTCGCGAAAGGCAGCAAGGATCTGCGGCGTCTGCTCCTTGATCCGCACGCGGGCCACCGCCAGGGACGCATCGATGACGATCAAGGGAAGGCTACTCATGATCGTCGCGGTGCTGATGTCGGTCATCCCGATGGTCGCGATCCCAGCGGATCCACTCGGCAGCCGACAGGTCCCCCGGCTCCGACGGGTGCTCGATCTCCATCCGCCTGGCGAATTCGTCGATGCGGTCGAGCGCGGCGTACCGACGCGCTCGCAGATCCTCGGCTGACTCGCCGAGGCTGGAGCCATCCTCCACCGACACGAGGTACGCCAGCGGCCGGTGATCGCGCTCGATCAGGATCCGCTCGCCTGCCGACGCAGCATCGAGGATCTCGCCCATGCGCTTGCGCATATCCATCGCCGTCACAGTTCTCATGGTTGACTATGATAGCCGCCCATTATGATCAGTCAAGGCGTAGACTTCGGCGCTGATGGTCGAGTCAAACGCCGTCCCGGGCTTTCTGCCGAGCACCCACGGGCTGCATTTCGCCAACCGGTTTCCACCCGGCCCGACGATCCGGCTCGGACCGTTGGACCCGCGCTGGATCGGGATCGGCGACGCATCGGCCGGGCTGTGTGGCGGGATGGCCTGGTACGTCCGCGAGCGCTTCGAGGCTGGACTCCCGATCCCCGCGGACACCGAGGCGCCGACGAACGGCTCGCCCCTCTTCCGGGCGATACTCCGGCGCCAGGTCCTGTCACTCGACTGGCTTCGCGTGCCCCTGCGCTTCTGGTGGATGGGTGCCATCGGCCCCGAGCGCGCCGCCCGCCGCTCCCGCGAGACCGAGTGGCCACGCGGCCGCGCCGACATCGATGCCGGCCGCCTCTCGATGGTCGGCCTCGTGCGCCACACCTCGCTCAATCCGTTCCACTTGGCCCGGAGCCACCAGGTGCTGGCCTACGCTTACGAGATGGCGGGGGACGCCGTCACGCTCAGTGTCTACGACCCGAATTGGCCGGGCCGGGACGACGTGTCGGTCACGCTCGAGGCGTTCCGACTCCGCGAGTCGACTGGCGAGGCACTGGGGAGCGTGATCCGTCTCCCGTAGCCCTCGCCAGGAGACCCTCGCAGCCTTGTGGGCGGATCGCCCGACGGACGACCCGCTCGGCCTTACTGAAGGCTCATAACCTGGGGAGTTCCTGGTCGTCGGTCTGGGCGGCCGCAAAGAGATCGCCACGCTCGGTGACGCGATCGACGATGGTCCGGATCGTCCAGCGGTCCGGGCGCAGGTTCGGGTCGTCCAGCTCCTCCCAGGCGATCGGGGTGGAGACGGGGGCGCCGGGCGCCGGGCGGACGGCATACGGTGCCACCAGCGTCTTGATACTCGCGTTCTGGGTGTAGTCGAGCCGGGCCCGACCCTGGCGCGCGCCCTTGGCCCACTCCCAGGAGACAAGGTCGGGCACGATCGCGCCCACGGCGCGCGAAATCCGCTCGACCCAGTGGCTCGTCTCGGCGAATGTGTAACGGGGCACGATTGGGACCCAGACCTGGATGCCTCGCTTGCCGGTGGTCTTGGGATACCCGCGGACGCCGAGATGCCCCAGCGCCGTCCGGTAGAGACGGGCAATCGCGAGCGTCTCGTCCCACGTGGTCAGGTCGCCCGGGTCGATATCGATCAAGGCGAACGTCGGCTGCCACGGCTCGGGGAGGCGGCCAGTCCAGGCGTGGATCTCGAAGCTGGCCTGGTTCCCGAGCCAGGCGAGCGCGGCCACCCGATCGGCGATCAGGTGATCGTTGGCGCTGCGGTCCTCGCGACCATCGACCCCCGTTTCGTGCCAGCGGCGCAGCCAGGCCGGTGCAGTCCCGGGGATGTCCTTCTGCCAGAACCCGGGCGCACCGGCACCGTTAGGGAACCGCTGGAGGTTGAGCGGTCGCTCCCGGAGATGCGGCAGCATGGCCGGGGCGATCCGCGCGAAGTAGCCGATCAGCTCGCGCTTGGTGATCGGCGGATCACCGTCGAAGATGGGCTTGTCGAGGTTGGTCAGCTTCAGCTCGTCGCCGCCGATCTGCCAGGTGCCTTCCCTGCCGAGGCGAGCCAGGGCGTCCAGCTCCTCCGCGC
Source organism: Chloroflexota bacterium (assembly GCA_031431535.1). GTDB lineage: Bacteria > Chloroflexota > Limnocylindria > Limnocylindrales > CSP1-4 > SPCO01. Next base: position 2,425 of record JANPDO010000111.1, on the reverse strand, counting down.
TGGCGGCGGTTGAGACGGTGGCGGCGTTCGCCGCGGTCGCGACGGTCGGCGCGTCGATGCCCTCCGTGACCGCGGGCGCGCTGTCCTGTCGCGGGGATGGTGCGATGTCGTAGTACGACGTCGTAGTAGTTGGCGGCGGGACACGCGCGGCTTGGGACGCCGCCGCATCAATGGACGCCGTCGTTGGCGCGGGCACAGCCACTGCCGCTGACGCAGCCGCTTCCGCGCTCCGGACTGCCTCTGTCGTCGACATCGGCCGCTCGCGCGTGACCGTCGAGGGATCCCGACCCTCCTCAAACCCCTTGAATGCTGCCTGGCGAACCATTTCGTCGCGAGACCAGCCGCCCAGTGAAGCCCGGATCACGATCTCCGGTCGGACCCAGTGGACGTCGCGCAGGTCGCCACCCCAGCGGCCTCGATAGTCGCGCGGTGGAGGCGGGTCGAATGGGACAACGTCGGCCTCGAGCGTGGTGAGTCGCTCGCGCATGAGCCGCCTGGTCCGCCCGTCAAAACCGGACCCGACCTTGCCGGCAAAGCGCAGCCGGCCGTCCTCGTAAACACCCACGACCACGGCGCCAAGGTCCCGGGCGTTGCCCTCGCCAGGGGTCCAGCCGCCGACCACGAGCTCCTGCTCCGGCCGGATCTTGAGCTTGAGCCAGGCCGCCGAGCGCCGGCCCGGCTCGTAGCGGGAGCGCCGAAGCTTGGCAATGATGCCCTCGAGCCCCTGCGCCTGGGCGGCCTCGTAGAACGCGTTGCCCTCCCCGACCACGTGGGTCGCGAAGCGAACGCGCGGGTGTGGCCGGAGCACGCTCTGGAGCAACCGCTTTCGATCCTCGAGCGGGACATTCAGCAGCGATCGGCCGTCGAGGTAGAGCAGATCGAACGCCTGGAAGACGAGCCCCTGCGCCGATGCGTGGCGGAGCCGTTCCTGGAGCAGCCCGAAGTCGGGCCGACCTTCCGCATCGAGGGCCACGACCTCACCATCGACGACGGCCTGGTTCGCCTCGATCCAGGTGGGTGGCGCCAGCAGGCGCGGAAAGTAGGTGCCACCGTCCTTGAGGTTTCGGGTCCACAGGCGAACGACCCGATCGGCCAGGACGGCCTGCACCCGGTAGCCGTCCCACTTGATCTCGAACAGCCACTCCGGGTCGGAAAACGGCTTGGCGGCGAGCGTCGCAAGCATCGGTTCGATGTTCAATGGCATCGGGGCATTCACGGCGCCGGTGAGATCGATCCCGGCGGCTGGCGCGGGTGCCTGGCCGTTCCAGAGCGCGTCGCGGGCCGCCTTGACCTCGTCGTTGGTTCGCCCGGTCTTGACGCTCTGCGGGTGGTCTTCGGCGTCCCAGCCGGGCGCCGCATGCTCGTCGCGCTTGTGGATCAGCAGCCACTGCTCGCCGGTGTCGTCCTCAAAGGCGCGGGCGGCGGGATCGTCGCCGCGGCGGCGCCGTCCGCTGGTCCGAACGATCGTGAACCGGCCCTTCAGGCGCTGGCCGTCCAGACGGAACTTGAGTTCGCCGGCTGCTACGGCCGCCACGGCATCCAGCGTCGGGGCCTCGCCCTCCCACGTTCCCCAGTCCCAAACGATCACGTCGCCGGCGCCGTACTGCTTCGCCGGAATCACGCCTTCGAAATCGAAATACTCGATCGGGTGGTCCTCGACGTGGACGGCCATGCGCCGCTGCCCGGGATCCAGGGTGGGCCCGCGGGGTACGGCCCACGAGACGAGGACGCCGTCGACCTCGAGCCGGAAGTCGTAGTGGAGCCGAGTGGCCCGGTGGCGCTGGACCACGTACCGGCCGCCACGCGATGCTCCGGGCGCGCCACCAGGGATGGCGGCCGGCGCTGGCTCCGGCGTCCTGGCGAAGTCCCGCTTGCGGCGGTATTCCTCGAGCGGCATCGGGATGAATTGCTGGCGACCCGCCCGAAGGTCAGGCTGTCTTGCGCTTGCGCGCCGGTCGACCCGACGCCTCCTCGACGGCCGTAGCGTCGGCCAACGTGGTCTGCGACTGCGCAGCCTCGGTCTTCGCGGCCTTGGTCTTGGCGGCCTTCGCCTCGGCGACGGAGACCGGCCTGTTCGGGCTGGTTTCGCGGGCTGCCCGGGCGGCATTGACCGAGGCCTCGAGGGCCGCCATCAGGTCGATCAGCTTGCCGCTTTCCTGCGGAGCTTCTGTAATGACCGTCTCCTTGCCGTCAACCTTGGCCTGGATGACCTCCTCGAGCGCCGCGCGGTACTCGTCCCGGTAGATCGACGGGTCAAATTCACCGGTCATCGCCGCGACAAGCTGGTTGGCCATCGCCAGTTCGGCCGGCTTGAACTCCCAGGTTTCATCGCCGAGATCCAGGTCCGCGGTGGAACGGATCTCGTCGGGCCAATGGAGGGTGCTCAGGAGGAGCGTGTCGCCGAATGGGTCGATGGCCGCGAGCG
>JANPDO010000110.1:0-1682 GCA_031431535.1 Chloroflexota bacterium | reverse complement strand
GGAATCGCCCGATCCAGTGGACCTGGCCCGTCTGGTCCACGCTCACGGGGCGATCCTCGTCGACGACGTGGGCAGTCGCGCGGCATCGGTTCGTAAGCCAGGCCGAACGCGGACGTGTCGAGCAACGCGCCACTGCCCACGTCGTCGACGAGGATCGCCCCGTGAGCGTGGACCAGACGGGCCAGGTCCACTGGATCGGGCGATTCCACGAAGCCGTGTTGGCTGAAGTTCGATGGGTGGACGCGCAGGACGACGGTCGCCCGGCCATCGGTGAGCGGTTCCTCGAAGTCGGCGGAGCGCGTTCGATTCGTGGTCCCGACCTCGATCAGGCGCGCGCCCGTCCGCTTGACGATCTCGGGGATACGCACGTTGCCGCCGATCTCGACCAGCTCACCGCGCGAGACGGCCACCCCGCGGCGCCCTGCCAGCCCGACGGCGAGCGCCAGTGCCGCCGCGTTGTTGACCGTGACCAGCGCGTCCTCCGCACCGGTCAGGGCGATGAGGTGATCCTCCACCGCACGGAAACGCGGCCCGCGCCGACCGGCGGCCGGATCGAATTCGAGCAGCGAGTAGCCGGCCGCGGCCCGCGTTGCCGCCGCGACCGCCGCGTCCGGCCTGGGCGCCCGACCGAGATTCGTGTGCAGGATGACGCCGGTCGCATTGAGGACGGGGGTCAGTCCGCTCCGGAGTGGATCGGCGAATCGCTCGCGGGCGTCGATGCCCGCGTCCGCGAGCTGCTCGATCGTTCGAGGCGGTCGCCCATCGGCCAGGCGGCTTCGCTCGTCGTCGATGACGGCGCGGGCGATCGCGAGGATCGCATTCGACTCGCGTGCGTCAGCCCCGCGTGCGTCAGCACCGCGCGAGTCCGGCGTCGCGTCCCGCCGCCGAAGCGCGCTCAGCAGGCGTTCCACGCTCGGCGGACGATGGGCGTTGGTCATGCGGCCTCCCTGGCGGGAGCGCGTGGGAGTCGAACCCACCGCGCCGCGCCAAGCGCCGCGCCACTGGTTTTGAAGACCAGGGGACCCACCGGGACCCGACCGCTCCCAGCCCTGATAGTAGCGTGCAGCCTGTTTCGTGCAGCCGGCCACGCGCGGCCGGAAGGTATCATCCGGCCGTGACCGTCGAGAAGCCCGGCTCGTTCCGCATGACCGAGCTGACCGACTGCGGCGGATGTGCCGCGAAGCTCGGTGCCGACCTGCTCGCCGAGGCGCTGGCCGGCCTGGGCGCCGAGGCTGCCGCAAGCGCGCCGGACGCGCTCATCGCCGGCCTGACACCGCCTGACGATGCCGCCGTCTATCGCCTGAGCGACGACCTCGCGGTCGTCGGTACTCTGGACTTCTTCCCGCCGTTGGTGGACGACCCGCGGACGTTCGGCGAGATCGCGGCCACGAATGCCATGTCCGACGTCTTCGCCATGGGCGGGCGCGTCCTGTTCGCCCTGTCCATCGCGGCCTTTCCCGAGGACCTGCCGCGCGACGTGATGACCGAGATCTTCGCGGGTGCCTCGGCGAAGGTGCGCGAAGCGGGCGGCACGCTCGCCGGCGGCCATACGATTCGCGACCCCGAACCCAAGTACGGACTTGCCGTCATCGGCACCGTCCACCCCGACCGGCTGCTGCGCAAGGGCGGGGCTCGACCCGGTGATCGGCTCGTCCTGACGAAGCGCCTCGGGACCGGGATCC
>JANPDO010000109.1:0-1545 GCA_031431535.1 Chloroflexota bacterium | reverse complement strand
CAAGCAGCCAGCGCGCTTCCCACGGTCGCCTCACTCCCCGTCGCCGAGGCATACGAGTCCTATGGCCCACAGCTGCGTCGATATGCGACTGCGCGTCTGCGCGACACCGTCGCCGCCGAGGACGTCGTCCAGGAGGCGTTCTACCGACTGACGGTCGAGTCACGGGGATGGGCCAAGCCAGTGAACCAGCGTGCCTGGCTCTACCGGGTGGTGACCAATCTCATCATCTCGGGGGCCCGCCGCACCGCCGTCGCGCGTCGACGATCGCCACTCCTCGACCACGACGAGGTGGTCTTCGAGTCCCCGGAGTCCGTGTTCCTGATGTCGGAGCGCGACCAGGGCCTCCGGGCCGCGCTCGACGTCGCCGGGGTAGACGCCCGGACCGGGCTCATCCTCTCCGCCCAGGGCTACTCGGGACGAGAGATCGCGGAGATCCTCGGGCGAAGCGAAGGGGCGACCAGGACGCTCCTGTGCCGGGCGCGAACCACCGTTCGCCGGGAACTGGAAGGACGGGAAGCGGCGGTCGCCACCGGCTGACGATCACCGCAGGGTCACGTAGGGCGCCACGTCTTATAGATCTTCTTGAACAACGCCCGGTCAGCCACGGTCGGACCGAGGTCGCTGTACATATCGAGGACGTAGCCGACCCGACCCTTGGCCAGGATGAGGTGCTGGATGAGGACCTTGCGGCCGTCATCGGTGCCCCGGAAGATCAGCAGACGACCGGCATAGCCCGACAGCTTCACGCTCTTGTTCGATACCAGCTTCGTGCGGTAGTGACTCTTGAACCACGCGATGTCATGGGTTGCGGTCAGGTTGATGGAAGCGATGCCGGAGACGACATCACGCGAAATGAAGACATACGGGTAGCCGTAGTCATCGAACTGGTCCGCCAGCTTGACCGTGCCGGGCGTGACCACCCAGGTCGGCGGGTACTTGATCCGGTAGTGGTACCGCTTCGACTTGTATGACGCCCACGGCTGCGGGGTCGGTGCCGGCGTGGGGCTCGCGGTGGGTGCGGGTGTCGGGGAGGCTGTCGGTGTTGCGGACGGCGTCGACGACGGCGTTGGCTTCGGGCTTGGTGTCGCGGCCGGCGGAGTCGGGCTCACGTCCGCGACCGCCACGGACGGACTTGTGGTGGGGTTGGCGGCGCCGCAGGCGCCTGCCACGGCGACGACGCCGCCCAGCGCAAGGGCAAGGAGCTTGCTGTGGACGTTGCTCACGATCTGGTTCCTCCGTGCTTCGTTGATCGTCGACCGTTGAGTTGCAAGGCGTGGGCCGGCTGGCGCGGACCCATATCCAGCGCCGCTGTCGGCGCCAACACCATGGACGTGCAGGGAACCCACTTGTCACATGCGGGACGCGCAGGTTCAGCAGGCTCGAGCTGTTGGGCTCGCGCCGGCGGCGAACGCATGTCGAGCCGCCGCCGTTATCGCCAACTTCTTGCCACGTTCGTGGTTTGCGAGAGATGCCGGCTGCGAACTGGTCGCGGTGGCCCCGTGGCACGCTCGATCACGCAGCGCATCCCGCCGTTTCGCGTGCTGA
>JANPDO010000108.1:0-39071 GCA_031431535.1 Chloroflexota bacterium | reverse complement strand
ACGCCCATCAGCACCGGGGCCGCGTAGAACTCCACGTTGGTCTTGAGCGGGCGATCCGGATGCGTCTCGGCCAGAACGCGGAGCGCGACGTCCTCGACCTCGGTGGCAAGCTGGAGCCAATCGGGCTTGTGCTCCATCCCTTCGGCCACCGTTCGCAAGGCGGCGGCCCGGGGATCATAGGCGCGATACACACGGTGCCCGAAGCCCATCAGCCGCTCGCCCTTGGCCAGGGCCTCGCGAACCCACGCCTCGGCGTGATCGGCCGAGCCGACGTGGGCCAGTTGATCGACGACCTCAGACGGCGCGCCGCCGTGCAGCGGCCCCTTCATCGTGCCGATTGCGCCGGTCACAGCCGACACCAGGTCTGAGCGGGTCGAGGTGATGACCCGGGCGGTGAAGGTCGAGGCGTTGAAGCCGTGTTCCGCCCCGACGATGAAGTACGCATCGAGCGCCCGGGCGGTGCCAGCATCCGGGCGTGAACCGGTCAGCTGATACAGAAACCCCTCGACCAGGTCGAGCGACGTATCCGGTTCGATTGGTTCCTGACCGGCACGGAGCCGAGCGAAGGCAGCGAGGGCCGAGGGCGAGAACGACGTGATGGCCCGGGCCTGCTCCACCGTTGGCGGCCAGGGCAGATCCCGGGTGGTGCCCCACGCGGAGACCGCCGTGCGGAGGGCATCCATTGGCTTCGTGCTGGTCGGGATGGCGCGCAGCACCGTCATGACGGCTTGCGGGATCGATGCGGTGGGCAACCTGTGGTTCGGGTCCCAGTCGCCGGTCCACAGGAGGTTGGCGACTGCAGGATACGTACCGTGGGCGACCAGGTCGCCGATCCGGTATCCGCGGTAGGTCAAACGGCCGCGTTCGCCATCGATGAACGCGAGGCTGGTTTCCCCGGCGATGACACCCTCGAGCCCGGGCGAGTAGGGCCGGCTGCCCTGATCCGATTCCACGGCGGGTGGGGCGTCGGTTGAATTCGTCATGAATGGATGGTAGTCCGCCGGTTGGGCGACCGCTCAGCCGCGATCGAGGGCGTTCAGCACCAGGCGCACGATGAGCGCTCCGAAGACGGCCACGACCACGGCAGCGATAAAGCCCTGGGCCGAAGCGAAGCCCATCTCCCGGGCAAGCCGGCCACCGACGACGCCACCGACCACGCCGACCACGACATTCGGTAGACAACCCCGTGCCGTCCGTCCACCGATCAGGGCGCCAGAAAGAGCCCCGGCGATGAAGCCGACTACGATCCATCCGACGAGGCCCATGTCCAGCATTCGGTCAGTCTGGCAGGCTCGAGACGGTCCGCCGGGTCGGATCCGCACCGGGCGCGTCGAGGAGATCGCGTTGGCGAACGCGTGGAGGCAAGTCTGCCGCGGCGGCCTCGTCGAAGATCCAGGTGGCGCCTGGGCGTCTCGCCAGCTGGGCCGGCCACCGCCTCGGGTCGTGAGCGCCGCCAAGGACATCGGCGAGGATTGTCGCCTTCGCAGCGCCAGTAGCCACGACCAGCAGTGACCGCGCGACGCCCAGGATGGCCGGGTTCAGGGTCATCCGCTCAACGTGCGGTGCAATGTGGGTTGGGGCCGGGATCGGCAGCGCCCAGTCGGTCGATTCGAAGGCGCTCGACCCCGGAAAGACCGAAAGCACGTGTCCGTCTACCCCAACACCGAGCAGGATCAGGTCAAAGACCGGCCAGCCGTCGACCGTCACGAGGTCGGCGACGCGCAGATCCGCGGCGATCTGAGCGGCGGCCCGCGCGGCGCTCAGCCCGTCGGCATTGGCTGCGTCAATCGGGAAGGGATGGAGGTTTGCGCTCGGCAACGGAATGGCTCCAGACCGCAGCAGGACGTCTTCGAGCGGCCTGACATTGCACAGCGGGTCATCCGGCGGGACGCAGCGGTCATCGCCCCACCAGACATGAACGGCAGACCACGGTACCGCAGCAGCGAATCCCGGATGGGCGAGAGCCCGGTAGAGGCCCGGGACTATGGAGCCCCCGGTGGTCGCCCAGTCCGCCCGTCCTCGCACCTGGACAGCCTCCGCCAGGATCGTCGCGACCCGTTCAGCCGCGAACGTCGTCGCTGCCTTCGGCGTGTCGAGCACGACGAGATCGGGTTCGCCGACACCGATGGATCGGCCGGCTTCCACCGTCACAACGGGCCCGCGAGATCGGCGGCCGAGCGCAATGCGCCCATCGCGACCGCGTCACGGCGGCCGGTCTCGATCGATTCGGCGAGCAGGTCCACATCCGTCCGTCGAGCGGCCCGGAAGCGGCGATCCAGGACCTCAACCCCGTCCTGCCAGACGCGGACATGGACCGCCTCGACCTCCGCGGTGACATCGGTTCGAAGCTCCGACCCACGCCGCTCCGCAAGGAGCTCCACGCGGAGCGTCGTGCCGGCCGGCGTCGGCGAGATCACCGGGCGGATCACGACTGCGACGTCCGAACGGCCGTCCGACAGCGTCGCGACCAGGCCACGGCCAGGCGCGGGGCGAGCGCTCGGCCCGCGCCTGGCTGCCACGGCCGCGCGCCCGCGAGTCCCTGCCGGACTCAGTGGCGTCTCTACCGTCAGCCCGAGCCGCGACGCCAGCCAGGCGACGTGGTAGACAGGCTTGACCAGGTTCGTCGACCCGGGCGCCTCATCCTCGTCGTGCGTGCTGTAGGTGACCGCGATCCGTCGAATCGAGCCAAGGTACGGGAGGAATTCCGGGTCATCGAACGTGGAGGCGATAGCCTCCCGCCAGCGTGACTGGCGGATCAGGGCGAAGTCGCTCACGGCCAGGCGCATGGTCCGCGGCAGCCTCGCCATCTCGCGCAGCCGGACCAGGCCGTCCCCACTCCACGTGGAGCCGTCCACGATCAATCGGTCGGCCCCGGTCAGCAGGTCCTTGGCCGCCTGGGTGGCAAACGAGGGCTCGCCCGGCCACCAGACCGTCACGGGGAGGTCGTGGACGACCAGCGGCATCGCGATGGCTGCAAGGTGGCGACCCGATTCACCGCCGCACGTCACGGAGATGGTCTCGGCGCAGATCTCCGGCGCATCCTCGCGCGGCAGGACGCAATGGGCGTCGATCCGGGCGTCGAGCCATGACGGACCGTCGGGATCCGCGGACTGGATGACGATCGTGCGCGATGGATGGCGTCCGGTCAGCGACTGGATCGTGGCGGCACATCGCTCGGCCACTTCCGGCCGCCGGGCGATGACCACCAGGTTCATGACGCTGGTGCGAGCGGCGATATGGCGGCCGGGCGCCCCGTCGATCCTTGTCGTCAGGTCGGGGGTCGACCAGATCCGCAGTAGCTCCCGTTCGATTTCGGCAATGCTGTGAGCGTGCGCCGACCAGCGCATGGCCGGTTGACCGATCTTGAGCTGGGTCGCGGGAAGCATCGCCGGTCAGATCCGCCGCCAGCGACGACCCTCACGGGTCAGCAACTCGTCCGCGGCCGCCGGACCCGAGGTGCCGGCGTCATAGTTCGGGAAGACAGGCGGCGGCTCGTCCGCCCACGAGTCAACGATCGGATCCACGATGCTCCACGCCTCCTCGACCTCGTCGGCCCGTGTGAACAGCGATGCGTCGCCCTTGAGCGCGTCGAGGATCAGCGTCTCGTAGGCATCGGGCGAGTCGACGCTGAACGCCGAGCCGTAGGTGAAATCCATGGTGACGGAACGCACGTCGATGCCGAGACCCGGGACCTTGGCGCCAAAGCGCAGCATGATCCCCTCGTCCGGCTGGATGCGGATGGCGAGCAGGTTCGCGTCTGGCTCCACACCCTCGTCCTTGAACAGTCGGTGCGGGACTTCGCGGTACTGAATGGCGATCTCGGTCGACCGCTTGGGCAGGCGCTTCCCAACCCGAACGTAGAACGGGACGCCGGACCAGCGCCAGTCATCGATCATGAGCTGCGCGGCAACAAAGGTCTCCGTCTCCGAGGCAGGATCAACGTCGCGTTCCTGGCGATAGCCGGGCACCTCGTTGGCGGCCACCCAGCCCGGTCCGTACTGCCCCCGCACGACCGCGCTCGCCACGTGCCTTGGCGCCCCGGAGATCGCTCGCAGCACCTTGAGCTTCTCATCGCGCAGGGCGTCCGCCGAGAACGTCGCGGGTGGCTCCATGGCGACCAGGCAGACCAGCTGGAGCAGGTGGTTCTGGAGGATGTCGCGCGAGGCGCCGGTCTCCTCGTAGAACGCGCCGCGACTCTCGATCCCGATCGACTCGGCCACCGTGATCTGCACGTGGTCGACGTAGCGCCGGTTCCATAGCGGCTCGAAGATTCCGTTGCCGAAGCGCAGGACCAGCAGGTTGCGGACCGTCTCCTTGCCCAGGTAATGATCGATCCGGTAGACCTGCGACTCGCGGAACACGCGACCAACATCGCGGTTCAGCCGCCGCGCCGAGTCCCCGTCATGCCCGAATGGCTTCTCGATGACGACGCGCCGCCAGCCGGCGTCGTGCACCTCATGGTCCAGGCCGACCCGACCGAGCTGAGCGACGATCTCGGCGAACTGCGACGGCTGCGTGGCCAGGTAGAACAGGCGGTTGCCACGCGTGCCGTGTTCGGCGTCGAGCTCGTCGAGCCGGGCAGCGAGGCGCTCGTACCCCGCGGCGTCGCCAAAATCCAGCTGCTGGTAGGCGATCCGGTCTGCGAACGAGTGCCACGCGTCGTCGTCGAGCGGCAGGACACGGCTGTACTTCTCCAATGAAGCCCGGATGGCGGTGCGGTAGGTTTCGTCATCCCCCTCCCGCCGACCGATCGCCAGGAGCATGAATTCGTGCGGCAACAGGTTGGTCCGCCACAGGTGGTACAGCGCGGGGACGACCTTGCGGTGAGCGAGATCACCCGTGCCACCGAACAGGACGACCACGCAGGGGTCCGGCACGCGATCGAGCCGCAGCCCCTCGCGGAGCACGTTCTGGAGCGCCTTCGGCCGGGTGCTCCGCTTCCCCTGCCGCGCGATCCGGAAGTCCTTCATCGTCTGAGGCGCGTCCCTGGGTCGCGGTGCGGCCACCGCGCCCGGCCCTGGCCCGGGCCCAGGTACGTCCCCCGGCCCGGCCACCGCCCCCGGCCCGGCCCCGGGCTCTGGCCCGGCCGCAGTGCCTTTGCTCCGACCTGACGCCACGCGCTAGTCCGTCTTGACCGCGTGGCCGCCGAACTCGTTGCGCAGCGCGGCGAGCACCTTCGCCCCGTACGAATCGTCCTGGCGGGAGCGGAAGCGCGTCAGCAGCGACAACGTGATGACGGGGGCCGGCACGTCATGGTCGATTGCCTCCTGGACCGTCCAGCGGCCCTCGCCGGAGTCGGCCACAAACCCTTTGAGGTGTTCGAGGTCCTGGCCGTTGGCCTTGAACGCGCGCACGGCAAGCTCCAGCAACCAGGAGCGGACGACCGAACCCTGCATCCACAACTCGGAGATCGCGCCGAGGTCGAGCGTGTAGTCGCTGGCGTGCATGATCTCGAAGCCTTCGGCGTAGGCCTGCATCAACCCGTACTCGATCCCGTTGTGGACCATCTTCACGTAGTGACCGGCACCCGGGCCGCCCACGTGGAGATAGCCGCCGGGAGGCGCCAACGACGTGAAGATCGGCACGAGCCGATCGACCACGGCCGCATCGCCACCGACCATCAGGCAGAACCCGACCTTGAGACCCCAGATCCCACCCGAGGTCCCGGCATCCACGTAGCCGATCCCCTTGGCCGCAAGCTCGCCATGCCGGCGCACGTCGTCGTGGAAGTTGGTGTTGCCGCCATCGATGATCGTGTCACCCGGTTCCAGATGCCCCAACAGCTCGGCGATCTGGGCTTCGGTGGCATCGCCGGCCGGGACCATCACCCAGACCGAACGCGGCTTCTCCAGCTTGGAGGCGAGCTCCGCGATCGAATACGCGGGGATGGCCCCTTCGCCCTCTCCCGCGAGTTCGGTCGTCTTCTCCGGCGTCCGGTTGTAGATGACGAGGTGATGGCCGTCCTGCACCAGCCGGCGGACCATGTTGGCCCCCATCCGGCCCAGACCGATGAACCCGAGGTGCATGTCGCTCACCGCCTCCTGTGACTGATCGAGCTAGGACGGATCGAGGGCGATGGTCAGGGCGCCTTCCAGGGCGATCAGCCCGGCGTCCGGATCGTGGCCAAGGTTGACCCGCAGGATCGGCGATTCGTGGGCCTCGATGGCCGCGAAATCGCCGTCGGCCTGGCCGTCGATCAGCTGGCCGAACGTGTACGGCCAACCCGGGATCGGACGATCCGTCGGGTGATCGGAGGTGAGCTGGATGAACCAGCCGATGGGTGCGCCACCCTTGTGGAGCTGGCCGGTCGAGTGGAGGAAACGCGGGCCATAGCCGGCCGTGGTTGCCTGGCGGGTCCGGTCCCGGAGCAGCGTGCGGATCCTGGCGATCGCTTCATCTCTGGCTGGTGTCGGCGCGATGAACGCCTGGAGACACAGGTAGGCGTTCTCGGGGCGGCGGGCGAGGTGTCGGGCCAATGCACCTGGGACTCCACGGTCGCCACTGGGGTCAGCCGCGGTGGCGAGCCGCAGCGAAGCGTCGCCGTGGAGTGTCAGCCCACCACCAATGGCGATCGGTGCATGCGCCGGCGCAGCCTCTCCATCCCCGCGACCGTGACGCGCGAGCACGTCCCGGGTGAGTTGCTTGGCCTCTTCGACATTGGGCTGGTCAAACGGGTCGATGCCAAGGACCGCACCGGCGATCGCGGTGGCCACCTCCCAGCGGATGAACTCGGCGCCGAGATCAATGGGATCCGCGATCGTGATCCGGATGATCGGATGACCGGCCGCTTCGAGCCCCCGGGTGAGGGCGTCTCGCTCGCGATTGCCGGCGCCATCGACACCCGCCAGCGCGAGCCGCACAAACGCCCGATCCGATCCATACGCCTCGACCGCCCCGAGGGGCTCCAGGTCTACCGGCACGATGCCGACGCCGTGCTTGCCCGTGCTCTCCGCGATCAATTGCTCCGCCCAGGCCCCGAAAGACGAGATCGCGTCGTCGGTCAGGAACGTGACCTTGTCGCGCCCTGCCTGCGCGAGCGTGCCCATCGCGATCCCAAGGGAGAGCCCGGGATTGGCGATCGGATCGGGCTCCCGACACGCGCCGAGCATCGCTGAAGCCGATGCCAGCAGCGCGTCAAGGTCGAGACCGATCAGCGACGCCGGCACGAGCCCGAAATAGCTCAGCGCGGCGTAACGGCCGCCGATATCGGGTGGGTTGAGGAAGACCTCGCGGAAGTCGTCATGGTGGGGGATCGCCTCGACGCTCTTGCCCGGATCGGTGATCGCCGCAATGAAGGCGCCGGGTGTCTCGTAGGTGTGGTGTCCGACCGCGTCCAGCGCCGCGTGGGTGCGAGCCCAGGCATCGGCCAGGAAGGCATTCGGCTCCGTCGTCGTGCCCGATTTTGACGCGATGAGGACGAGCGTCTTCAGCGGATCGAGGTCATCGAAGGTCGCGGCCACGTAGGCCGGGTCCGTGGAGTCCAGGATCCGCAGCGCCGGATAGCCGTCCTGCGAGCCGAAGGTGCGGTGCAGGACGTCCGGGGCGAGGCTGCTGCCGCCCATCCCGGCAACCACGACCGTGGTGTAGCCCTCGTCGACGATCGCGTCACCAAAGCCTTCGAGCGCGGCGGTCCGGTCGGCGAAATGGCCTGGCGCGTCCAGCCAGCCAAGCCGATCGGCGATCGTGGCACCGACCCGCTCATCCGCCGACCAGAGCGTCACGTCGCGATCGAACAGGCGGGTCGCCCAGCCTTCGGTCCGGGCTTGTTCGACCGTGGCCTCGTAGGCATGCTCGCCGTCGCCCAGGCTGAATCGCGCAACGGTCGTGGTCGGGGCGGGTTCCGTCATCGTGACCTCCGGAGACTAGTGCCGGGTCGGGAACCTGCTGTTACAGGTCGAAGCCGGCGGGCCTGATCGCAGCCCACGGCGTGCTCATGGTACGCCGCCGGTCCTGTCCGCCGAGCGAGTCAGGCGTCCTTGACGGGAGCCAGCCCGGGAGCCAGCGCCTTCAGCGCCTCGATCGTTCCGGTCCCGTTCAGTTCGCCCGTGCCGCTCGATGTCGTTCGCGATGACGTTGTTGACGCTCGCCACACGGGGCGGGCCTCCGCATAACTCGCCATGGGAATACCCGAAGGCAAGTTCGGGCAGATCCGCCAGCACTCGGGCGACGCAGGCGGGAAATCCTGACCCGGTTGAGCTTGGATCCGGGTTGACGACCGGGCCGACCGGCGTCTGCGACTCCGGATCAGTCTGTGCAGGTTGTCATGCGGATGGCGTGGACGTTGTCGAAACGTCAACAACGCGCCCAGGGATCACCGCCAGGCCGACCTTCAGGGACCGCATCAGGCCTCTGTCCGCTCGGCCGCTTCGATCGCGAGTACCTTGCCCAGGCGACGCCGATGCCGCGATTCGCCGCTGAAGGTGGCCGCGAGGAACGCCACGGCGCACTCGAACGCAGGCTCTGGCCCGATCACCCGGGCGCCCAGGGTCAGGACGTTCATGTCGTCGTGCTCCACGCCTTGATGCGCGGAATACGTGTCGTGGCAGACCGCAGACCGGATGCCGCGCATCTTGTTGGCGGCCACGCTGGCACCGACTCCGGAGCCGCAGATCAGAATTCCGCGGTCTGCCTCGCCGCGCCCGATGGCCTGGCCCAGGCGCTGGGCGAAGTCCGGGTAGTCATCGGTCGGGTCTGAGCCGTCACCTCCGAGATCGACAAGGTCGTGGCCCAGGCCGGCGCGGGCAAGCCGGCCCAAGAGCTCAGCCTTGAGCGCGGCCCCGGCATGATCCGCGGCAAACGCGATGCGCATCAGCCTGAAGCCAGGATCTGGACTGGATACCCGCGCCCATCCAGGTCGGTGTCCGTCGAGAGGACCAGATCGGCGCCACTGGTGTCGGCCGTCGCGAGGACGAGGGCATCCGGCAGCCGAAGCGAGCGGCCGTATCGAGCACGGAGGCGAGCCGCCATGGCCGCGATGGGTCGATCGATCGCGACGATGTCGGCCGGCAGGGCATCGACGATACCGTCGACGGCAAGGACCATGTCAGGTCCGAGGACGGACGGACGGACCAGGGCCTCCGAATAGGCCGAGGCGGGCAGGAGAAGTCGGTCGCCGCGTCCCCTCGCGATGGCAATCGCCGCCAGTGCCACCTCGTGGTGGGCGTCACGGCGCTCCAGGAGGGCGATCACGACACCGGCGTCAAGGACGACTACGCCCATTCGTCCCGCAGCTCGTCGAGATAGTTCGGCGGGTAGACCCCATCGAAGACTCCGAGGAACCTGGTGAGGGGATCTTCCTCACGGCGTAGCACGATCTCGCCGTTGACCCTGGCTTCCACGACCAGGCTGTCTCCTGGCCGTACGCCGGCGATCGTCAACACGTCAACCGGGAGGGTGACCTGGTTCTTGCTGCTGACTCGGGTGAACCCTTTGCGGCGACGGCGTTTCTTTACTTCCTCGATCATGAGTCAAGGTTACCGGGCCGCGCCTCCGGGCGCAAGTGTCGAAGCTCCATTCAATCCCGGGCGATCTGGTGGCCGAAGTGGCCGCCGTCGAGGGTCGGGATCCGGCCGTGAAGGCCCTCGCGGACGACGCGCCGCGCGACATCCGCGACCCGTTCCGCCGTGAACCCGAACTTCTCGAAGATGGTGCCGCCGGGAGCCGAGGCGCCGAAGTGGTCGAGGCCGATGATGGCGCCCTCGTCGCCCACCCAGCGATCCCAGCCGAGCGAGACGCCGATCTCGACCCCGACACGATTTCGAACCTGTGGCGGCAGGACGCCATCCCGATATGCCGCACCCTCGGCATCGAACGCCTCCCAGCAGGGGAGCGACACGACGCGGGTTGGGATCCCGTCAGCCTCGAGGGTCTCGGCCGCGGCGAACGCGAGTTGCAGTTCCGAGCCGGTGGCGATGAGGATCAGCTGCGGCCCGCTGCGTCCCGACGCCTCCCGCAAGATGTAGCCACCGCGTCGCACGCCGTCGCGAGCGAGCCGATCCGTGCCCGGGAGGGTCGGGAGCTTCTGGCGGGTCAGGGCGAGGGCGACGGGCCCGCCGCGCCGTTCCACGGCCAGCGCCCACGCCGCCGCCGTCTCGTTGGCATCACCCGGTCGGATGAACCACAGGTTGGGGATCGCACGGAGGGCGGCGTAATGCTCGACCGGTTGGTGGGTCGGCCCGTCTTCGCCCAGACCCACGGAGTCATGCGTCCAGACGTGAATGACGTGGAGGCCGACGAGCGCCGAGAGACGCACGGAGCCGCGCATATAGTCCGAAAAGGTGAGGAACGTGGCGTCATACGGGATGAACCCGCCGTGATAGGCGATTCCGTTGGCGATCCCGCCCATGGCATGCTCACGGACGCCGAAGCGCAAGTTGCGACCTGATTCGGCCGCGCTGAAGTTCGTGGCGCCCTTGACGTCCGTGAGATTCGATTCGGACAGGTCAGCAGCGCCACCGAACAGCTCCGGGACGGACCCGGCCAGCGCCTGGATCGCGTCCTGCGAGGCATTCCGGGTGGCCACCTCGGAGCCGGTTTCGTAGACCTTCAGATCCGCGTCCCAGCCGTCGGCGAGTCGCCTGGCGATGCGTCGCGAGAACTCGGCTGCGAGATCCGGGTGCGCGGCCGCGTAGGCGGTCCGCTGTGACTCCCAACCGGCGACGAGGTTCTCGCCGGTCGGGACGGCCGAGCGAAACAGGCGCGCCGCCTCGACCGGCACAAAGAATGCCTGGAGGGGATCCCAGCCGTAGGCCTCCTTGGTCAGACGAACCTCGTCCGGCCCCAGAGGTGCACCGTGGGCCTTCTGCGAGTCTTGCTTGTTCGGGCTGCCAAAGCCGATATGGGTGTGGACAGCGATCAGGCTCGGCCGATCGTCCGCGTTGGCGTCCGTGATGGCGGCCTCGATCGCGGCGACGTCGTTGCCGTCCGCCACGACTGCGGTGTGCCAGCCGTAGGCCGCGAAGCGGGCGACCCGATCTTCCGACCAGGCCATCGACGTCGGTCCATCGAGCTGGATCCCGTTGTCGTCGTACAGGACGATGAGTTTTCCCAGCCGCAGGTGACCCGCCAGCGAGGCCGCCTCCGACGCGATCCCTTCCTGGAGGTCGCCGTCGCTCGCGATGACGTACGTCCGATGGTCAACGATGGTGTGCCTCTCGCGATTGAATTCGTACGCCAGCCGTCGCTCGGCGATCGCCATGCCCACAGCGTTGGTGAACCCCTGGCCGAGCGGGCCAGTTGTGGCTTCAACGCCGGGCGTCAGGCCGTGTTCCGGATGTCCCGGTGTCCGCGATCCCCACTGGCGGAACGACTTGAGGTCATCGAGCGTGACGTCATAGCCGGTCAGATGGAGCAGCGAGTAGAGGAGCATCGAGGCATGTCCGGCGCTCAGCACGAACCGATCGCGGTCGGGCCAGTCCGGGTGCGTTGGGGCGTGACGAAGGAACCGCGTCCAAAGCGTGTAGGCCATGGCCGCGGCGCCCATCGGTGCTCCGGGGTGCCCGGAGTTGGCTGCCTGGACGCCGTCGATCGACAGCGTCCGGATCGTGTCGATGGCCAGGCGATCGATGTCAGGCTTGGCGGTGGTCACGCGGGGTCACTCTGGGGGCGGGGTCGAACGGTCGCCATTGTAGGTGCGCAGATCGGTTGGCCGGGTGCTGGTGCGGGCCGGATCGCGCCGCCAATTCCCCGCGCCGTACCATCTGGCGATGGTCCCACCCCGACCCGCCCGACAATTCGGCCTTGGGCCAACCATCGTGGTGCTTGGTGACCTCGTGCTTGACGTCGTGCTGGCCCCGATCATCGACATTGCCGTCGGCACCGACGTTCCCGGACGCGTGCGGCTGGTCCAGGGGGGTTCGGCGGCCACAACCGCGCGCTGGCTGGGGCGCCTCGGAGCGCGCAGCAGCCTGATCGCCGCGATCGGCCGGGATGGCAGCGGTCATGCGTTGGTCAGCGCGATGGAGGCGGACGGTGTGACGATGCGGGTCATCCGCGTCGCCGGCGCCCGTACCGGTCGGATCGGGGTCCTGGTCACGCCTGACGGTGAGCGCAGTTTCGTGACGGATCGAGGCGCGGCCTACCAGCTCCAACCGGCGGACCTGAAGGCCGCGTGGTTCGTGGGCGCTCAGGCCCTCCACCTGCCGATGTACTCGCTGCTCGATGCGCCATTGGGAGATGCCGGGCGGCGCGCGATCGAACGCGCGCGGGACGCAGGCGCGATCATCAGCACGGACCTGGCGTCCATCGGGCCCCTCATGGCTCGTGGTCGCCGCTTTGCCCTTGACCTGATTGAACAGATCGCGCCGGACATCCTGTTAGCGACGGCATCCGAGACGGAGGCCCTCCTTGGCGCCGAGTGGCCGGAGCGGCTGCTCGACTTCGCCGAAATGGCCGTGGTCAAGCGTGGTTCCCGAGGGGCCACGGCCATGGCACGGAGGGCCGGTCGGCCGCTGCGCCTTGATGTCCCCACCGTAGCGTTGGCCGTCGCCGATACCACCGGAGCGGGGGACGCTTTCAACGCCGGCTTCCTCTACGGCTGGTTCGCGGCCCGGGGTGCCGGCCGGTCGCTCGCCGTCTCGCTCCGATCGGCGACGCTCAAAGGGCATCGAACGGCGGCCCGACACCTGACGACCGCGCGGGCGGAGGTACGGCTCGGAACCCCGTCCCGACACTAGGCCAGATGGCGGTCGAACCAGTCGAGCATGCGAGTCATCCGGTCGATCCGGCGGTCGGGCCGGCCGCTCGAGGAGAACACGTGCGACTCCTCCGGGTAGAGGACGTATTCGACCACCCGCCCGAGATGGCGCAGCGCGATGAACAGTTGCTCGTTGTCCTGCGCTGGACAGCGCAGATCCGCCTCCGCCTGGAACATCAGCAACGGGGTCCGGATGGAGCTGACGTGGCGCAGCGGTGATTGACGCCACAGCCGCTCGATCCCCGCGGGGCTGAGCGGGTCGCCGAGCAGCGCGGCCCGGCTGTACTCGGGGCCCGAGTCGGAATTCGCCCACACCGAGATCTGGTTGGTGACGCCGTTCTCGGAAACGGCGGCCCTGAAGCGATCCGACGTCCCAATCAGCCAGTGGACCATGAACCCGCCGTAACTGAGGCCCAGGACGCCAAGTCGCGTTGGGTCGGCGAGCCCAAGACCGACGACGTGATCGAGTGCCGCATGAAGGTCGGCGGCGTCCACTCCGCCCCAGTCGCCAAGTTGCGGCCTGATCCAATCCCGTCCGTAGCTCGTCGATCCACGGATGTTTGGGAGGACGACTCGATAGCCGCGGGCGACGAGCAGGGCGACCTCTACGTGGGGCGTCGGTGCCCAGGCACCGAGTGGCCCCCCATGGACGTCCACGACCGTCGGGAGGGCGCTGTCGCCGGCGCCCGGCGGCGAGGCGACCCAGGTCTCGATCGGGCCAGCTGATCCGGGAGCCTCGAGCCGCCGCATGTCGGGCTGTCGATGACGACGCTGCCAGGACGAACCGAGCGTCGAGCGGGTTCGCCAGCGGGGCCGGGCATCCGCCGCGCTCGTCGTAAGCGACATCAGCTCCATCGCCCGCGTCCCAAGCGTCCCGAGCACCGCAATGGTGCCGGTCGCGGAGACACCCAGCGCATGGCTGGTCGCATCGGACCAGGGTCCGTGCGCGTCGCGCGGCGTGGCAACCGGGGCGCTGCGGGTCGCTCCAGTCGCCGGATCGAGCTCGAAGCGAACGGGGTGGGAGCGGCCGCGATCGGTGATCGTGGTCACGATCGTGTCGGGATCGAGCCAGTACGGTCCCGGCCGGCCCGAGACCATCCAGCCGTTGAGGTCCGTGTCCGCCAAGTTGCCGAGTGGGCGATCCAGGTCAGGCGCCAGCGCCCACGGAGTCGCCGAACCGTCTGAAGGGCCGATCAGGAGCGTCGGGCTGATGTCGTCGAGCGGACTGGGCTGAAGCACCCCGATGGCCGCGAGCCAGCGACCGTCGGGCGACCACGCCGGGTGATTCGCGAAGCCTCCGGCGGCCATGATCTCGCGAGGCTCGGAGTACGACGGCCCGCCGGATGATGAGCGCCCATGGTCCGGCTCCGGTGCGCCCATGTCCACCGCCCAGATTGTCGGTCGTGGATGCAGGTCCGCGTCCGCGCGTGGGTCCGCCGTGAACGCGACCGATCGACCGTCGGGCGACCAGGCGATATCGGAGGCGCCCCAATTTCCGGCCGTGACCTGGCGAGCCGCCCCGCCCCGCGCGGCATCTACGACGAACAGGTGGGACCAGCGGTCCTGGTGGCCCTCGCCATCCCAGCGCCAGTCGAGCCGGTGGATGTGGCGGGCCAACGGCGATTTGGTGTCCTGCGCGACGGCACCGGCGCGACCGCCACGTCGCCGCGGACCGGCACCCACTGGCGGCATCCGCCCGACCAGGAACCGCGGCGGATCCACCTCCGCGGTGAACGCCAGCCGTCGGCCATCCGGGGACCATGCGATCTCTGCCACGGAGCCGTAACCCCGGCGTCGCAGGTTCTGCTCGCGCCCGGTCCGGAGGTCCATGACGACCGCCGATGACGGCTCGTCGGCCTGCGTCGGATCGCGGCGCACGAACGCCAGGCGACGACCATCCGGGGAGAGCCTTGGCCAGCCGTCGCGGACGACTCCACGGGTCAGTTGCACGGCCTTGGCGGGCGGGGTGCTGGGCGCAGGAACCAGCGTGATCGAATAGAGATGGCTGACGTACCGATTGCCGCGGATCGATCGCCGGGCCACGACCGCGAGACGCCCGTCGACCGCGAGGTCCAGCTCCTCGACCACGACCTGTCGGCGGATGTCCGCGGGCGTCATCGGGCGTTGGGCTGCCATGAGCGACAGCGTAGTCCCGGCGCTACGCTTGGGACATGCTTGTTCCGCTTGACGTCACTGGCCGCCTTGTCCTTGCTCCGGCCGTCACCACAGCGCTCGAGAATGGCGCGCCGGTCGTCGCACTCGAATCGACGCTGATCAGCCACGGCCTGCCGTACCCACTCAACCTCGAGGTCGCACTTGACTCCGAGGCGGCGGTTCGAGCTGCGGGGGCTGTGCCGGCGACGGTGGCCATCTGGGACGGCCGGATCCTGGTTGGGCTTGACCGAGCGCAACTCGAGGCCCTCGCCACCGCGCCTACGGGCTCGGTTCGCAAGGCGGCCCGACCGAGCCTGGCGATTGCGCTGGTCTCGGGCGGCTGGGCGGCCACCACCGTGTCGGCCACGATGATCGCGGCGCACGCCGCCGGGATCCGCATGTTTGCGACCGGTGGGATAGGCGGCGTCCATCGTGGAGCGCTCGGCGGCTCTTTCGCCGCCGGGTCTGGGCCCGACGCCGCCGCTCCGACTTTCGATATCTCGTCGGATCTCGAGGAGCTGTCCCGGACGCCGATGGCGGTCGTGTGTGCCGGTCCCAAGGCCATCCTGGACGTCCCGGCCACGATCGAATACCTCGAGACGCGCGGCGTTCCGGTCGTCGCGATCGGGCAGTCCGAGATCCCCGGATTCTTTGCCCGCTCGGCGGGGATCCTTGCGCCGGCCAGCGTGCCGAACATCGCGTCCGCCGCGGACCTGGTGCGCACCCATCTCGGACTCGCGCTCGGCACCGGTGTGCTGGTGTGCGTGCCTGTGCCTGGCACGGAGGCCCTGCCCGAGGAGATGGCCCGCGAGGCGGTGTCGCGTGCGGTCCGCGAAGCCGATGCGGCAGCAATTCACGGACCGGAGCTCACCCCGTGGCTCCTTGCCCGGATCGCCGCTCTGACAGAGGGCGCCTCGACGCGGGCCAATCGGGCGCTGATCATCAACAATGCCCGGGTCGCCGCTGAGGTGGCGGTTCGTCTCATCGCCGGCTGACGCCCCGCGAGGACGGCGGGTCCTGGGTCGCGGCGGGTTGTCAACGGCGGGTTGTCAGCGGCCGCTGGCTCGCTGCTACACTCAGCGAAACCGGACGACCGGCTCCCGATCGAGAAGGGGCGCCAGCAAGATGCGGATTTACGAGGGAAGCCCGCGCCAGGACTTCGAAGAGGTCTTTCGATCGATGGGTGCGTTCATCGACGAGCGTGGCATGCGCGATGTTCTGCTCCTCGAAGCGCCCGATGGCTACATCGTCCAGGGGCTGGTGACCAGCGGGGCCAGCGGCGGCGCCTGGTCGGAGTCGCTCGGCGCCCAGACGAAGGAGACGCTGACCTTCCTCGACGATGACATCGCCAGGTTCATGGAGGAAGCCTCCGCTCGGCGCGGCCGCACGCAGCCCGCGCAGCCCCACCTTGCCGGCCGCTACGAGACCGCGTTTCGCGTCATCGGGCGGTACATGGATGAGCAGAAGCCGCGCGACGTCTTCTTCTTCGAGCAGGACGGGGCGTTTGTCGTTCGGATGCTCATGAACAATCAGGCCGGGCCCCGCCACGAACTCGCAGAATTCACGGCCGATGATGTCAGCGGCCTGGTAGCCCGCGGGCCCGCCCTGCGCCAGCCCGCTGTCGCCAAGACCGGCACGTGACCGGTCGAGACATCGCGTTGATCTGAGGCCATTGCCAATCCGAACATGGAGGTACGCCGTGAAAGCGCTCAAGACCGTCGCCGTTGCCCTGGGGGTGACCCTGGCCGCGCTGATCGTCATCCCGCTCGCGGTCCTGGCCGGCCTGTTCGTCTGGCTCAAGTTGACCGAAGAGGCTGACGAAGAGGTGCTCGAACTCGATCAGGACACCGGCGCCTGAACCCTCGCGACCCGCTCGCCGGTACGACCCAGACGCCCGCCACTACGGCGGGCGTCGCGCTGTCCGCCTCGGTCGCGGATCGGCGGCTGGCAGAACTGGGGATCCTGGTGATCATGGTCTTCTGGGCGGGCAACTTTATCGTGGTCAAGGGCGCGATCGCCATCCTGCCGCCAGTGGGCTTCACCTTCTTGCGCTATTGCATGGCCGCCGTCACTTTGGTCGTCCTCCTGCGCTGGCGCGAGGGCGCCATTCGCCTGCCCCGTGGCGATGTGCTTCGGATCGCCATCCTGGGCGTCGTGGGCTTCGGGTTCTATCAGATCCTCTGGCCCGTCGCGCTGCAGTCCATCCCGGCGGGAGATTCGGCGCTGCTCATTGCGACCACGCCTGTCTTCACCGCGCTGCTCGCGGTGGCTGTCGGTGCCGATGCGCTGAACCCCATCAAGCTGGTTGGGGTGTTCATTTCGCTCATCGGCGTCGCCTTCATTGTCGGTGCCGACGCCGGCCTCAACCTCGGGGCGTCACTCGGTGGCGACCTGCTGACCCTTGGCGCGTCCCTGTGCTGGGCGATC
Organism: Chloroflexota bacterium; assembly: GCA_031431535.1. Lineage (GTDB taxonomy): Bacteria > Chloroflexota > Limnocylindria > Limnocylindrales > CSP1-4 > SPCO01. Next base: position 21,796 of record JANPDO010000108.1, on the reverse strand, counting down.
TACTCCGTCTTCGGGGCCGCCGTCCTGCAGCGCCACTCTCCGCTGGCCACCACGACCTGGGCCATCGTCGCCGGCACCCTGTTCATCGCACCGATCGGGCTGGCGCAGCTGGCAACCGCCGACCTGTCCGGGTTCGGCTGGCCGGTGGTCCTCGCGATCATCTACTCGGGCACGGTTGGCGCGGGATTTGCCAATGTGGTCGTGTTTCACGGCGTGAAGCTGCTTGGCCCGACCAGGGTCGTCGCATTCCAGGCGTTGGTGCCGGCGCTCGCGGTCGTCCTGGCCGCGATCTTCCTGGCTGAGGCGATCCGCCCGGTCCAGGTGGTCGGCGGCATCGTCATCGTGGCCGGTGTCGCGATCGTGCGTCGGGGCGCCTGGCCACGGCGACCGTTCAGGGGCGTACTGCCGGCTGGTTCATCCAAGTGACCGCTGACGGCACCGCCCCGCCCATCCAGCCGTTGCTCCCCGGCGAGCCGCCGCTGGCGATCCTGGTCGACTATGACGGGACGATTGCGCTCACCGACGTCTCCGACACGGTCATGGCCGAGCATGTCCCCGCGAACTGGGAATCCGAGGCGGCTGCCTACGACGCCGGGCTGATGGGCTCGCGGCGGCTGATGGAGATCGAGATGGCGCTGGTCGATGCGCCCGGGGAAGCGCTCCTGGCCACGGCCGCCGCCCAACCACATGACCCCGGTTTCGTGCCGTTCGTGCGTCGTGCCCAGGCCGCCGGCGTGATCCTCGAGGTCGTCTCGGACGGGTTCGGCTTCTTCATCGAGCCAGCCCTGGCGTCGCTCGGGGTGGGCGAGCTGCCGGTCATGACCGCATGGACGACGTTCGAGGGGCGCCGCGCCACCATCGCCTTCCCGAACGGACACCCGACCTGCCACATCTGTGGGACCTGCAAGCGGAGCCGTGTCCTGGCCCACCAGGCCGCCGGGCGCGCGGTCGCCTTCATCGGTGATGGCGAAAGTGATCGATACGCCGCGGGCTACAGCGACATCGTGTGGGCCAAGCGCTCGCTGATCCGGATCTGCCTGGAGGCCGGCTGGCCGTTCCGGCGCTGGACCGAATTCAGCGAGATCGACGCGTGGCTGGCGGACGCACTGGCGGCGTGGCGCTCCGATCCGGCCAGTCTTGGCGGCCCTCGCCCTCGCCCATTCTTCTGCGGCCCCGAGACGTGGGGCGAGGGGCTGATCGATCCGCCGCCGGGAGCCTGGCCACCGGGTCGTTGAGCATCGGGCGAGTTGGCCGATGTCTCCGATCACGCCGGCGGCGCCCCAGCCATTGCCGTCGAGATCGTAGGACGCGAGGTCGGAGAACCCGTTGCCGCGGGCCGGCCCGGATTGCTCCGCACCCGACTTGATCGCCCCGGAGCTGTTGCGGTCAAGCGCGAGGAAGGCGTCGCCCGGCGCCAGGGTCCGGATGGTCTCGGTTTCACGGTCCGCGTCGAGGTCGAAGGTGATGGTGGACGCCGACAGGTTGCGCCCGTTCCCGTCAAGGTCGAGCCCCAGCGGGTCGGCGAACCTGGCTTCGCCGAGTCGGATCCGGACGCCCACGGTCTCGGTGGTCGCCTGGATCGGCGATGTCGAGTGCGACGGCGATCTCGCGCCATCGGCGGTATTGACCACCGTGCTAGGTGTGCAACTGACGTAGGCCGGTCATGTCGCAGCGGCGCTCGTCCAGGTTCGCTACGATCGCCAAGCCATGAGCATTGCGGTCGGCCTCCAGGTATGGGCGAGTCACGTCGCCTGGGCGGACCTCATGGCAGCCGGCCGCTCGATCGATCAGCTGGGGTTCGAATCGCTGTGGTCAAACGATCACTTCGTGCCTGCCCTCGGCCCGGAGTCCGTGGTCGGCCCGGTCGACGGGCCGATCTTCGAGGGCTGGTCCGTCCTGGGCGGGTGGGCGGCCACCACCTCGCGTGTCCCGCTCGGTTGCCTTGTCTCGGGTGCCGGCTACCGGAACCCGGGTCTGCTCGTCCGGATGGCGACGGCGCTCGATCACGCGTCGGGAGGGAGGGCGGTGCTTGGGATCGGCGCCGGCTGGCACGAGCGCGACCACCGGATGTACGGCTTCCCGTACCCGGCCGTGCGGGAGCGACTCGACCGTCTGGAAGAGGCTGCGGCGATCTGCCGCGGGCTGCTCGACGGCGAGCGCGTGAACCTGGCCGGCCGATGGTTCGAGGCGCACGACGCGGTCAATGACCCGCCACCACTCCAGTCAAGGCTCCCGCTGATCATCGGCGGCTCCGGCGAGAGGCGGACCCTGCGGATCGTCGCCCGCTACGCCGACTGGTGGAATGCCGACGGCAACGACCCCGCCGAATTCGCCCGGCTGAACGGCGTCCTCGACGCGCACTGCGAGTCCGTCGGTCGGTCGCCTGGATCGATCCGCCGGACGATCGGCCAGCCTTCGCCCATCGTGCGTCCGACGATACGGGCTGCGCAGCGCGACCATGCTGCGATCCTCGCCCGTCACGGGACGCCGCCGGCCGTCGCTCGCGCTGCGGCCGCGGCGAACCCATTCGTGGGCCCGATCTCGATGATCACCGACAGGCTGGCCGCGCTGGCCGAAGCGGGCGCGTCGCTCGTCGTGTTCGATTGGATGGCGCCGTTCGACCCGGCGACCCTCGAAGCCCTGGCTGCCGTCGCGCAGGAGCTCGCGGCGGACTGACCGGCGACCGACTGATTGCCGAGGGCTTCCTACCTCGCGCCTATCCCGTGCGTTCGCGGATCAGCGCATCGAGGCGGGCACGACCGGTCTCGAAGTAGCCGGCCAGTCGCCGCCGGTCGGCGTTCGCGGTGACCGTCGCGATCGACTCCACCCACGTCCGAGCGCCGTCGATGATCGTCCCGATGACGGCGGCGTCGGTGGGGTTAAAGGTCGGTCGCCCAGGTACCTCGAGGTAGATCGGCGAGGTATGGGCACCCATGCTTGTGGCGAATGCAGACTGCATCTCGGTGCTGCTCGTGACCCGGGCGGCCAGCCAGCCCCCACGGTTGACGGCCAGGCGCTCGGCGAGCGCGAGACGATCGGTCCCGCCTGAAACCCTGGTCGACGCCACGACCACGCCGTCGTGGATGAGTTCGAGCCCGTCGATGACCGGCAGCGCCGCCCACGCCTTGGACTGGACCTCGACGGTCCCACCGTCCGGCCCGAGCGTGATGACGTCGCCGGGCTCGTGGCCGTCGATGGCGAGCTCGACGAACGGGCCCGACGAGACGAACGTCCGGCCAGCGCGGACCGCATCCGCCCACGCCTCGAACGACAGTTCCTCGCCGGCCGCGAGGCGGGCATAGGTCCGGATCCCACCGAGCGGGATCTCGGCCGACATCTTGTCCGTGCCACCCACAACCGGCAGCCGGAAGCCGCAGTTGAGGAAGCGGTACCACTCCCGGATCGATGGACCGTCGACTCCGGGCGTCAGCGCCTGCATCTCGACCGCGTCGATCTTGCCGGCCACGATGTCGGCGGCGACCTCGGCATAGGGCAGCGGGAAGTGGACTGCCAGGGCAAGTCCATGCTGCGCACGCACCGCGTCCGCCCAGTCCGCCATGAGCATGCTCAGGGGATCACCCAGGCGACCTTCCGGCGAGCCGCCACTGGCCATCGGCAGGATCGCGCTGGCGGCGCCGAGCAGGCCAATATGGCCGAGCATGTTCTGGCGGTTCTCGCTGCCCATCACGACGATGTGCCGTCCGGACCGGTCGTGCACCGCCACGATCGGCAGATCGGTGACGCTCGTGTGATGATCGCCCCACTGGGTCGCCAGGAGGTTGACGATCTCGACCCCCTCCGCTTGAGCCTGGAGTAGGGCCGACGTCGGCGAGATGAAGTGGACGTGGCTGTCGGCCGCCACCCAGTCCTCGCCGGTCGGTCCAGGGACGGGCTCGAGGGCCAGCACGAGCGGTTCCGTTCCCCCGTCGACCTCGATGGATCGCCGGAGCGGCCGGTGGTCGAAACCACGGACCGCCTCAATCTGGACCTTGCCGACCGGCAGGTCGATCGCGAAGCGGCCGGGTACATACGCGTACGGCGTGTCGCCGAGGATCAGGTCGGCTCCGACATCCTCATTCAGGCCCGGGTTGATTTCATCGCGGTGGCCGAGCGGCGGCAGGTAGCGGCCGTCCGCGGCACGGAAGTGGACGCGCGCCGGCATCGGTTCACCGGTCGCGGTGTCGACGACTTCGACCTGGACCCGGCGGGTCGCCAGCGGCAGAGGCTCAATCGTGACCGCGCCGAACCGACGCGGTTGACCGTCCGCCGGAAGCTGCCGCGCCGGCACGACCTCGTCGTTGAGCGAGATCGTGGCATCCCGCGCCATGGCGATGTCAACGAGCACAGCCGACGACTCGACCGTGGTCCGGGCGCTCCCCCAACCCGCGATCGAATCAGCCGGCCAACCGGCCGGGCCGAGAGGCGCCGGGGCTGTCCGTTCCCGGATGACCTGGCCGAGATCGACCCGGACCGATGGTCGGCCGCGCGTGCCTGGTCCGTCACTCGCGGGGGGGCGCTCGACTCGCAGCGTGCGCCTGGGCTCGAGGCGGAGCGGCGAGTCGGTCCCCCGGAACACGGTGATCGCCGCGACGACGACGACGTTCCCGTCGCGCGGCAAGGCCAACGGCTCCATCCGCAGACGAGCCAGGCCGGTTGCTCCCCCGGGGACTTCGATCTCGTACAGCCACAGTACGATCTCGTCCGTCGGGCTCGGGACACTGTCGGCCACGCCGGTCTGCGCCGGACCCCACGCGCCGGGGAGCATCGCCAGCAGGCCGGCCTGCCCCGGCGCTGCGTAGCGAGGCGGTTCCTGAGCGGGATAGGGCCCGCGCCAGTCGAGCGGCTGGTCGAACCGGTGCGGATGGGCAGCGAACGCACCCTGTCCCCAGCCGATGATGCCCTCATTGACCTCGAACCGCCGCCGGATGAGCCCGCCGACAGGTGGACCGGCGACGGGCGTGAGCGTGTAGCGGGCGATCTCCTGGCCGACGGCCTCGACCCAACCGAGAGGCAGGTCGTCGGGTCGACGCCCCTGCGGTCCTCGCCAGGCGTCGCAGAAATGGGCGATCACCACGTGACTTGTCGGCCCGTAGGACCGAAGGTCGAGCTCCACCGTCCTGTCGAGCAGGAGCCAGCGGCGTCGAGCCTGGGCGCCGGCCAATTGGAACGGCAGCCCTCGGAAGACCTGCCGACCGGCCGGGATCCGACGGATCGAGTCACGATAGGCCGGGTGGAGCACGGCGGCGAGGTCGTCGTCACCGGCGCGTCGATGCCGGCGTAGATCCACGGGCGTGGCTCGCGGCGTCGCCTCAGGCTTCACCTGCGACGCCCGCCCTGAGTTGGCCCAGTCAGCACAAAGGTTGGAATGTGTTTACCTCGCATCCAGCTGGTGGCCGCTCCTCGTAGGCGTATGCTAGCGTCCTGCGCAACCGATTGCGCGCATCCGGGACAGGGCTCCGAACGGGAATGCCCGGTGGATCTGCATGAGGAGGCCGCCAGTGGCCGACGAGCGGAGCGCGACCGAACCGCGGGTCACGCTGGCTGACGTCGCACGCTCGGCCGACACGTCGGAGTCGACGGCATCGCGCGCGCTCAAGGACGACCCACGGATTGGCGAGGCCACGCGAGCCGCCGTTCGAGCCGCGGCCGTGAAATTGGGCTACACGCCCAACGCCGCCGCGCGCAGCCTGCGTTCCCGTCGGACGCACATCCTGGGGCTCCTGCTTGACGACCTTGCAGATCCGGTGCACGGCCAAGTGGCCGCGGGCTTCGAGGAGGCGGCCGCGGGTCTCGGGTATGCGGTCTTCATCATGACCGGCCTCCGCGATTCGGTACGGGAGCAGCGGGCGCTCAGCGCGTTCGTCGAGCATCGCGCCGACGGCATCGCCCTCGCCTCGTGTGTCAGCCCTCCGGCCGAGGTCTTTGCGCAGGTGTCGAAGGAACGAATCGTCTTGGTAAAGCCCGAGTACCCGAGGCTGGCCGATGGTGACGGAACCCCAAAACGCGGCGTGCTGCGGAGCGACGACGCGGCCGGCGTGGCGGCCACCGTGGGACACCTGGTCGAGCAGGGCTACCGCCGGATTGCGTATGTCGGTGCGGGCGGCGGCGCCTCGGATCTGATCAGGCGTTCTGCCGCGGCGGGAATGCTCAGCAGCCTCGTTGGCGAGCGTCTTCGCGCCTATGATGTCGGTCTCGCCGGCTGGCGAGACCCGTCGATCGTCGCCGCTTCGCTCGCCGTCGACCGTCCCGACGCCGTCATCTGCTACGACGACAAGCTCGCCCTTGCCTTGATGGATGCGCTCCGCATGACCCACCTCGACGTTCCGGGCGACATCGCCGTCGCCGGTTTCGACGGAATCGCCCAGGCTGGCCGATCGCACCCTCGACTGACGACGGTGGCGGTGCCATCGGTTGATCTCGGGCGACGGGCCGTGGAGATGCTGGTGGCATCCGCCCGGGACGGATCCATGCCGGCGTCCGAGGTCCTGCCGGTCCGACTGATCGTCGGTGAGAGCACCCCCGCGCGCGATATCGTCAGCATGGCCCCTCGACCGCCCGACGCGGTCGTTGCCACGGACCCCGGGTCAAAGGCGACGTGATCGCGTGGGTCGGCGCCTGCACAACAGGCCTCGCCTACTGGCTAGGCCAGGATGCGTGTCGCGACCGACCGGAATCGATCGGCCTGGGTCCGCGCGACGTCCTCGCCGTCGCGCATCCGGAGGCCGAAAGGCGCAAGATGCGGATCGCTCACGCCGATCGAGAAACTCATCGATCGCTCGAGCAGCCGGTCGGTCGCGGGGAGCATCCCCGCATGGTGCGGAGCCGGCCGTTCGTCCGTACAGGTGCAGTCGAACGGACAACCACGGCCGGTGATCGTCCGTCCGGATAGGACGTGCTCCATGTGCGTATAGACGTGCCAGCCGCTCGTCGCAAGCGTGTTCGAGCCGAGCTCGGCGGTCACCGCGCCGGCCGTATCCGCGTCCGGGAAGATCACCACGAGGTGGGTGGCGAGGTCGCCGTCGGGATCCGGAAGCGTCCGGAACTCGATGCCCCGCACCTCACCGATGATGTCGCGGACGATGTCGCGGTTCGCGCGCAAGTGGTCCCGGATCCGATCGAGTCGGCGGACCTGCGCGAGGAGGACCGCGCCCTCGAGCTCGGTCATTCGGAAGTTCAGGCCGAGGAATGGCCGATGGCCGATTTCGACGCCGCGCCGGTTCGGGCTGTGGCCCTGGTCGTGCATGGCGAAGGCGCGGCGGTAGAGCTCCTCGTCGTTGGTGACGAGCATCCCGCCATCGCCGCAGGTGATCGTCTTGTACTCGTTGAAGCTGTAGGTTCCGACGGCTCCATGCGCGCCGACCCAGCGACCGCCGTACGTCGCCCCGAACGCCTGCGCGCAGTCCTCGATCAAGGCGAGCCCGTGCCGGTCGGCCACCGCCCGCAGCTCGACGATCCGGGCCGGGTTACCCAGCATGTGGACGGCGATGATCGCCCGGGTCCGTGGGGTGATCCGAGCCTCGACATCCGCCGGGTCAAGGTCGAACGTCTCATCAATTTCGGCCAGGACCGGGCGTGCCCGCGCGTAGACCACCGCGGAGATGGTCGCGACGTAGGTGAAGCCCGGCACGATGACCTCGTCGCCGGGTCCGACTCCGAGCCCAACCAGGGCCAGGAACAGGGCGCTCGTGCCGGAGTTGACGGCCAGGGCGTAACGCGTTCCAGCCAGCTCGGCGACGGTTTCCTCGAATCTGCGAACCTTGGCCGGAAAGCTCGGATCATCGGGACCGAAGCGGCTCAGGTGGCGGCTGGCGATCACTTCCGCAAGTTCGGCGAGTTCCTCAGCGCCGATGAGGTCTGTACCTGGGCCGGACATGATCGAGGGCCTCCTGATCCTGATGCGCAAACGATTGCGCGGGATGGTAGCATCCGCCCAGTGGTGGCGTCAATGGAGCCGCCGTTTCCTCGCAGGCCCACCCCCTAGGAAGGCGCGATCCCTACGTTCTGGAGGTTCAGCAGATGAAGGCACTCGTCTACTCGGGTCCGAACGACGCTGCCGTCCTGGAGGTCGACTCGCCAGCGATTGGTGCGGACGACGTCCTGATCCGCCCGCACACCGTCGGAATCTGTCACTCCGACTTCGAACTCCTCGAGGGGCGCTACATCATTCCATTCACCTACCCGATCATCCCTGGGCACGAGTGGGCGGGAGAGGTCGTGGAGGTCGGATCGGCGGTCTCCGGTCTCCGACCCGGGGATCGAGTCGTCGGCGAGTGCGCCGTGGGACCCGGGGGTCGCGACCATTTCGGGTTCAACATCAGCGGCGCCGCCGCGGAGCTGTTCAAGGCAAAGGCGGAGTGGCTCCACAGGATCCCGGAGTCAATGACATACACCCAGGCGGCGCTCGTTGAACCCTTCAGTGTTGCGTACAACGCGGTGACGTGTCTCGGAGGCGTCGACCCGAGCGACACCGTCGCGGTGCTGGGAGGCGGTCCGATTGGACTCCTATCCTTGCTCGCGGCCTCGGCCAACAATGCTCGGGTGGTCGTCATTGAACCGCAGCCTCGACGTCGTGCCATGGCCCAGGACCTCGGGGCGTCGGCGACCCTCGATCCGACCTCGGGTGCCTTCCGCGATGGCGTCGCCGACCTAACGCACGGCCGCGGGTTCGACGCGGTTATCGAGGCGGCCGGAGCGCCGTCCGCGATGGCGCTAGCGCTCGAGATCGCGGCACATTCGGGGCGCATTGCCTACGCGGGCATCAACGTGGGCTCGACGGTGCTGGCGCCGCTCGGCCTGATCCAGTCGAAGGCGCTCCGCCTGCGTGGGCTGATCGGCTCCGTGGGCGTCTGGCCGCAGACGATCCGGTTCATCGCGAGTGGCGGCGTCGATCCGTCACGTATCGTGACCGCCACGATCCCCCTGAGCCGTGTTGATGAGGCCCTGGTGGCGGCCCGAGACACCGGTAGCAACATCAAGGTCCATATCCGAATGTCGCCATGAGGCCTGCGGCTTGACCACGATCCCTGCCCAGCGGTAACCTCCTGGCAATCGATTTCAGACGGCGCACGGCGGTGGCGAGATGCGCACAGCGAAAACTCGAACGACGATCACCGATGTGGCGATGGAAGCCGGGGTGCACCCGTCCACGGTGTCCCGCGTCCTGAACGACCACGCCACGGCGTCCGTCAAGTGGGGCGTCTTCGCGCCGGAGACGCGGCAACGCGTCCTGGCCGCCGCTGACCGCCTTGGCTACCGACCCTCCGCCCTGGCTCGCAGCCTCCGCCTGCAGCGGACGCTGACGCTCGGAATGCTGGTCCCGGACATCACGAACCCGTTCTTCTCATCGATCATCAAGGGGGCCGAGAACGCGGCCCGCGAGCGGGGCTACAACATCATCCTGTGCAACTCGGATGACGAGCCGCAACGCGAGGCGAGCTACCTGCGCGTGCTCCGCGAGCGCCAGGTCGACGGCTTGCTCATCGCCTCCTCGCAGATGGCCGACAACACCATCGCCGAGCTGCGCGAGGAGGCGTTCCCATTCGTCCTGCTCAACCGTGCAACCCGCAGCGCCGAAGACCTCGCGGTCGTCGTCGACAACCACGCCGCGGCCGTCGAGGTGGTCGCCCATCTGGCCGCTCTTGGTCACCACAGGGTCGGCCACATCGCCGGGCCACAGAACACGATGACCGGCGTCGACCGGTACGAGGGATACCGGGCCGGTGTGCTGGCCTACCGGTTGGCCGACGAGCCTCAGCTCGTGATCGAGGCTGACGCGTTCTCGGTGGAGGCCGGCCATCGGGCGCTCGGGATCATGCTGGCCGGCCCTGCCCGGCCGACGGCCGTGTTCGCCGCCAACGACCTCATCGCTATCGGCATGCTCCAGCGCCTCCGCGAGGTCGGGGCTCGGGTCCCGGGCGACCTCTCGATCGTCGGCTTCAACGACATCCCGTTGGCAGGCTTGCTCGAACCCGCGCTGACGACGGTGCGCGTACCTCAGCTAGGGATGGGCGCCGCAGGCGCTCATCTGCTCATCGATCGCCTGGAGGGGCGGCCGATCGGTGATGTCCGTCTGACCATGCCCACCGAGCTCATCATCCGGGCGTCCTCGGGCGCGCCAGCGACAGGTTGAGGTATTCCCCGTTACCACAGGAGCCCAGCCATGACACGTGTCGTCGACCTGACCCAGCCGTGGGGCGATCGGATGCCCACCTGGCCCCAGTTCGCTTCGATCGAGGTCACCGACATCACGACGCATCACCGGGATCGCAAGAGCACGATGCTCGTGAAGACGAACATGCACACCGGGACGCACATCGACGCACCGAGCCACTACTGCGAGACCGGGCGGGACCTCGGGAGCATCGAGCTGAGCGAGCTATACGGGACTGGTCTGGTGATCGACCTCCGGCCGATCACCAGACCCTGGAGCTATTACAGCCTGGCCGACGTCGAGGCACACCTCCCGCCGGGCGAGTCGATCCGCGAGGGCGACATCGTCGTCCTCTTCACCGGCTGGGAGCGGTACAACTGGACCAAGCCGACGCGCGACGACGTGACCTACTTCGACCGTCATCCCGGTCCGCAGCCCGAGGTCATCGACTTTCTCATCGGCAAGCGGATCAAGTGGATCGGCGCGGATCTCGCCTCGATCGACCACTCCCTGCACACGCGCGTCCGCCTCATGCGACCCGATCTCGTCGCCGACTACGAGACGATGACCGGCCGGCCCATCGAAGAGACGCTGCCGGCGAAGGATTTCGAATACATCCACTACGCGACTGCGCGGAACGACATCTCGATGCTGGAGAACCTCGGCGGAGAGCTCGCCGAGGTCGCCGGCCGACGCGTGGACTTGGGCGCCTTCCCGTGGCGCTGGCAGGGAGGCGAGGGCTGCATCTGCCGAGTCGCCGCCTTCCTGGAGGAGTAGGGCAGTGGAGCGCTCGTCAAAGGAGGACTCGCGTCGAGCTGGGTCCCGGTACGTCGTCGCACGCGCCTCGTCGTTGCGAAACGAAATTGGGTAGACGCTGCCAGCGGGGGCGTGCTACCGTCTGCGCAATCGAATGCACGAGCCACGGATGACTCTTCGCGACAGGGAGGGCGGCGGTGCCAGGTCTGGGCTCGCTGGGATGAGTGGGGATCGTGCTGTCCCCGCGATCGAGCTCATCGACGTAACCAAGCGCTACGGCGAGGCCATCGCCCTCGACGGCGTCTCGCTTCAGATCGAAGCTGGCGAGTTCTTCTGCCTGCTCGGTCCATCCGGATGCGGCAAGACGACGACACTCAACTTGATCGGGGGGTTTGTCCCGCTCACATCGGGAGAGCTGCGGATCGAGGGTCGCCGGGTCAACGACCTGCCACCCCATGAGCGCAACGTCAATACCGTGTTCCAGAACTACGCGCTGTTCCCGCACATGACGGTCGCCCAGAACGTCGCCTTCGGTCTCCGCATGGAGAGCCTGCCCCGCCCCGAGATCGATCGGCGCGTGGGCGAGTATCTCGAGCTCGTCGACCTTTCGGGATACGGGGATCGCTATCCGGGGCAACTGTCGGGCGGCCAGGCGCAGCGTGTCGCGCTCGCCCGCGCCCTGTGCAAGCGACCGGCGGTGCTGCTGCTCGACGAGCCGCTCGGGGCGCTTGATCTCAAGCTGCGCAAACAGATGCAGGTCGAGCTGGCGCGCATCCATCGCCAGGTCGGTACGACGTTCGTGTTCGTCACCCACGACCAGGAAGAGGCCTTGTCCATGTCGACAAGGATTGCGGTCATGGCCGGCGGGCGAGTCCGACAGGTCGGGACGCCCCGCGAAATCTACCTGCGACCGCTCGACCGGTTCGTCGCCGACTTCATCGGCGAGTCGAACTTCCTCGACGGCGAACTGCTGAACGGCAGTAACGGACCGGCCTTCCGCCTGCGCGACGGAACCGTGCTGCCGACCCACGCAGGGAGCACGGCTGCTACTCCGAACGGCCGCGTCGCTCTGATGGTTCGACCCGAATCGGTCGCGGTCAGCCTGATCGCGGATCAGGTATCAGGTACAGCCGCAGTCATCGCCGGCCGGACCACCAACGTTGCATTCATGGGAAACCATACGAGGATCACGGTCCAAACCGACGCCGGGGTCCTCGTGGCGTTACGTTTCCACGAGTCGGACGAGCGGACTGCCGAGGAGGAGATGGTCGATCGAGAAGTGCAATTATCGTGGGATCCCCGCGAGTCGACCGTCGTCGCCGCCGGCGACGAACCTGAACCGGACCAGGAAACAGCAGGAGGGTGAAGGAATGACCGTATTGGATCAGGCCTACACGCGTCGCAGGTTCTTGCAGCTATCGGGAGCCGTCGGGGCCGTTGTCGGGCTCGGTGGTGTCGTATCCGCGTGCGGCGGGATCGGGTCGCAGGGTGGCACGTTCAACTGGATGACCTGGGGCGACCACTACATCGACACGCAGCTCAAGGCCATCGAGACATCGGACAAGATCATCGCCAACATCAGCGAGCTGTCCGGTAACGCCGAGGGTTTCGCCAAGCTCAAGGAGGTCAAGGGTCAGCTCGACATGGTCTCCGGAGACGCCCTGTGGGTGCCCGACGCCTACTTCAAGGACGGGCTCATCGAGCCGTTCGACATCAACGAGATCAAGGTCTCGTCGCAGCTCTATTCGTTCGCCAGGGAGTTCCCGATCTGGACGAAGCCCGAGGGCTACCTCGGTTACCCATTCGGGTGGTCGCCGATCAGCATCTACTACAACCCGAAGTTCGTCGACCCGGCCCCGGACTCATGGCAAGTGCTCCTCGACCCGAAATACAAGGGTCGCCTGGTTATCGAGAACCAGCCCGAGGAGATCGTCGCCTACATGGGCAAGGCGGCGGGTATTGACGACGTGTACAACATGACTGACGACCAGCTCGCCACGGTCAAGGGATACCTCGAGAAGCTCAAGCCCAATGTCCTGAAATTTGCGCAGCAGGCGACCGACAGCGTCAACGCGATGATCAGCGAAGAGGCGTATCTGATCACCGGGAACTTCGGCAACGAGGACCGGGTCAAGGACGGCGGCGGACCGGAGATCAGGGGATTTATCCCGAAGGAGGGGACGGTCGGCTGGATGGACGCCGAGATGTTCGTCAAGGGCGGCGCCAACACCTCGCTGCTGATCCCCTATCTGGAGAAGGCCTCAGTGGCCGAGAACATCGCCGCCAACTTCATCACCCACGGTCGGCCGCTATTCAACGAGGCGGCCTACAAGGTCCTGGTCAACCAGGGTGAGGGGGATCGCGCCGATCGTTATCGCTACAACGAGTCGGAGGCGATCCTTGCGACGACGACCCTGAAAGGCCCCGGGACCTCGACCGAAAAGTCGATCCAGCTCTTCAACGAGGTCTTCGGAGCCTAGTCGCACGCCCGGAGCCTAGTCGCGGGCGATGGCAACCGATCACGTCGGCGGGGCCGCGGTGGCCCCGCCGACGTCCGTAAACCGCAGCCGGATGGCCCGGTTGCAGCAGCTCGCCCCGTTCCTGCCGGCCGGGGTGATCCTGGTAGGCCTGTTCGTGGCGCCGCTGGCGGTCATGTTCGTGTTTTCGTTCTGGTCGACCAACGAGAATCTGGACGTGGTGGCGGTCTGGACGGCCGAGAACTACATCAACTTCTTCGACAATCCAACCTACGTTCGAACGCTCCTCAAGACATTGGTCATGGCGGCCGCCGTTACACTCGCCTCGTTGCCGGCCGCCTTCGGCGTCGCGTACTTCCTCGCCCGATACGTCTCCCGCCAATGGGCGCGCTTCGCACTCCTGCTCATCATCGTCCCCTTTTGGACGAGCTATCTGCTGCGGGTTTACTCGTGGCAGGCGATCCTCGGTGAGTTCGGCGCGCTCAACCAGGTGCTCCAGGCGCTTGGTCTGATCTCGGAGCCTTCGCGACTCCTGGTCTACAACGATTTCGGCACGTTCATCGTGCTGGTGTATGTCTACGTGCCATTTGCCGCGCTGGTCCTGTATGCGTCACTCGAGCGCTTCGACTTCACCCAGCTCACGGCCGGTCAGGACCTGGGCGCTCGCCCGGACCAGGCATTCCGGCACATCCTGTTGCCGCAGATCCGGCCGGGCATCATCACCGCGTGCATCTTCGTGTTCATCCCGATCCTCGGCGAGTTCCTCACACCGATCATGGTCGGCGGCGCGAACGGCCTGTTGATCGCCAACCTCGTGGCCAATTTCTTCAAGAACGCGCTGATCCCGGAGGGTGCCGCCGTCAGTTTCCTGATCGCGGCCTTCGTCCTGCTGCTCCTGATCGTGTTCCGCCGCTACCTTCGGGTCGAGGACGTCGTCGCCCGTGCCTAACCGCGTCGACCCGCTGGCGACCATGCCCGTCAGCCGGCATTCCGGCGCCGTGCGCTGGAGCCTCCGGCTGTGGTTCGGCGCTCTGATGGTCTTCCTCTATCTGCCGATCGCGTTCATGATCATCTTCTCGTTCGACGAGTCGCAGACGCCGGGCCTCCCGATTACAGGCTTCACACTGCGCTGGTACGAGGCCCTGTTCGACAATCGGGTCCTCATCCGTGCACTCTGGAATTCGGTCACCGTCGCCGTGGTCGTGGCCATCCTGGCGACCATCATCGGGACGATGGCTGCCTTCGTCCTCGTGCGCGGCGGGGTTCGATACCCGAACGCCACCCGGATCGCGTTCACGCTGCCGATCATGGTGCCGGGAGTCCTGGTCGGCGTATCGCTGCTGATCTTCTTTGCCCGGGCCGTCGACCTGCCGCTTTCGCTCGGCACCGTAATCGCGGGCCAGCTCGTCGTCACGGTGCCGTTCGTCGTCCTGATCGTGGCCAGCCGGCTCCAAGGCTTCGATCGGGCGCTCGAATGGGCCGCCGCGGATCTGGGCGCGTCGCCTCGCCAGGCGATCCGTCACATCGTCCTTCCACTGATTTCCCCGGCGATCCTGGCGGGTGCCCTGATCAGCGTGACCCTCTCGATCGACGAGTTCGTCATCACCTGGTTCACGGTCGGCGCCCAGCCCACGTTGCCGACCTACATCTATACCCGGATCAAATTCGGGGTCACTCCGGAAGTCAATGCCGTGGCCACGATCATGCTGGTCGCCACTCTGCTCATCTTCGCTATCGCTTCCCTGGTGCTGGGGCGGGCTCGCCGAGTCCCCGGACGGCGCCGCAATCCGGAGGGCGCCTGATGCGTGCTGCAGTCTTTGCGGGCCAGGGCGTCGTGCGCCTTGAGGACGTTGCGGAGCCCTTGCTCGAGGCGCCCGATGATGTGATCATCGAGGTCGAGGCGTGTGGCATCTGCGGCACGGATCTCCAGATCCTGAACGTGCCACCCGGCCACCCGGCCGACGCGGGCGTGGTCATGGGCCACGAGTTCATCGGCCACATCGCCGGCCTCGGGGAAGGTGCGCGGGCCAGCGGCCTCGCGATCGGGCAGCGGGTCGCGGTCGATCCGGACGCGACGTGCGGCTTCTGTCGCTACTGCCGGGCGGGACGACCCGCCAACTGCGAGAACGTCCGTGCGCTCGGCATCTTTCGCAACGGCGCCCTGGCCCGGTTCGCGAAGGCACCGGCTCGAGCCGTCTTCCCATTTGGAGAGGCGCCGCCGTCCCAGGTGGCGGCCCTCATCGAGCCCCTCGCCTGCGTCGTCAATGGAGCCAACCGGGCGAACCCGCGGCCGGGTGAATCGGCGGTCATCTTCGGGGCCGGGGCGATCGGTTGCCTGTTCGTCGCCGTCTTCCGGGCCGCCGGTGCGTCGCCGATCATCGTTGTCGAGCCGACGGAGGCCCGGCGAGCTGTCGCCGAAGCTGTCGGGGCGAGTCGTGCCGTCGCCCCGGATGTGTTCGCCGCCACCCGCGAGGAAATCCTGCCCGGCGGTGCCGACATCGTTGTTGACGCGGTCGGGACGCGATTCGCCGAGTCCGTCGAGGCGGCGGCCCTGGGCGGGCGGATCGTCCTGTTCGGGCAGAACGCCAACGTCAATCCGCCGATCCACCAGTACTCCATCACGGCCCGATCGCTGACCGTCATGGGCACCTACATTACGAACTTCACGTTCCCGCAGGCGATCCGGATGGTGGAGCAGGGCGTCCTGACCCTCGCGCCGATTGTGACCCACGTGCTGCCGCTCGAGCGGCTGGCCGAGGGCCTCGACCTGCTGCGCTCCGGCACGGCCACCAAGGTGGTCATCACGCCCGGCTCCGAGTAGCTTCGTCGCGCTACGAGATCGTGCGGATCTTCTCGAAGGCCTGACCGAGGGCCAGCGGCCCGATCGCTGAAAAGCCGCCGTCGACGAGCAGCTCAGTCCCGGTCACGAACGAAGCCCGATCGGATACGAGGAAGGTGACCGCCTCGGCCACCTCCTCGGGGTCCGCGATCCGGCCGAGGGGATGGAACTCGGCGCCGAGCGCATCGGCCCGCTCGCGCGTCCCGTACCGGCGCTCGATGTTCCGGCTCCACATCCATCCCGGCGAAACCGCATTGACCCGGATGCCGCGTGGGGCCAGCTGCTGGGCAGCCGTCTTGACGAGCATGAGGAGCCCGGCCTTGCCGACGTTGTAGACCACGTGGTTCGGCTGCGAGAAGGTGCCGCTGACCGATGCGATGTACACGATTGCGCCGCCGGCAGTCATGTGCGCAGCGGTCGCCTGGGTCAGCAAGGCCGCCGACACGAGGTTGGTATCCAGCACCCGCCGCCACAGCTGCCGCGATGACCCGAGCAGGTCGTCATCGAAGATCGCCACCGCGAAGACGAGGATGTCGATCCGGCCGTGGCGATCGACCGTGGTACGGACCAGCCGATCAAGGTCATCATCGTCGGTGACATCGGTCGGCACGAACATTGCGTCGGCGCCGAACCGCGCCCTGAGCTCGTCCGGGTTGCTGGCATCGCGGTCGGCGAGGACCGCCTTGGCGCCCTCGGCGAGGAGGGCGGCCGCGATGGCCGCCCCGAGATAGGACGCGGCCCCGACGACGATGGCCACCTTCCCGTCCAGGTCAGCCATGTTTCAGACGCCGACGCGCTGATGCCGCTTGTCGGCTTCCCACTGCGCCCGTGCCGCCCGCACCTCTGCGCGCTCGCTGACCTCGGGCACGCCGATCTCCCACCAGGCACCGCCCTCAGTCCAGGCATACGGGTCGATGGGCACGACGATCACGTAGCTGCGGTCGGCGGCCCTGGCCCGGGCAAAGGCCGCCGGCAGGTCCGGAACGCCCTCGACTCGCTCGGCGAGCGCGCCCATCGCCCGGGCGTGCGCCACGAAGTCGACCTGGAGGTACCGCTCGTGGCGCGTCGTGGCGAGCTGGTTGTTAAATTCGGCGCCGCCCGCGTTCACTTGGAGACGGTTGATGACCGCGTACCCGGCGTTGTCGCAGACGAGGAAGATGACCTTTTGGCCGGTCATCACGGTCGAGTAGATGTCCGAGTTCATCATCAGGTACGAGCCGTCACCGACCCATGCAATCACGTCGCCGCCGCTACGGGCGAGCCTGGCTCCCCAGGCGCCGGCGATCTCGTAACCCATGGTCGAGTAGCCGTACTCCGAATCGAACGAGCCGACCGACTTCGAGCGCCAGCCCATCGCCAGCTCGCCAGGCAGGCCGCCCGCCGCAGACAGGCAATAGTCGTCGTCGGCACAGATCTCGTTGATCACCTGGACCACCTCGGCGTAGGCCGGCGGACCGTCGTGCACTCGCCCCTTCCACGAGTCGAGGTAGTGGTGCCAGTCGGCGATCTGCGCCTGCGCGAAGGCCAGCCAGTCGGCCGTACCGATCGACGGGTCGATCGACGCGTCGAGCGCGGCGTCGAGCGCCTCGATCGAGATCTTCGCGTCGCCGATGACCGGCTGGGCAGCCTGCTTGTGCGCGTCCCAACTGGCCGTGTTGACCGACACGAAGCGGACAGCGGGGTCCCTGAACAACGCCCAGGACCCCGTCGTGAAGTCCTGCAGCCTCGTCCCGATGGCGAGAACGACATCGGCCCGCCCAGCGACGGCGTTGGCGGCCTTGGCTCCGGTCACCCCGATCGGGCCTGCGTAATTCGGGTGATTGTGGAGGAGCGTCGCCTTGCCGGCGACGGTCTCGACGACGGGGATCCGATGCTTCTCGGCGAAGGCCCGGACGACATCGACGGCTCCCGAGTAGTGGACGCCACCGCCGGCGATGATCAGGGGCCGCTCAGCACGCCGCAGCAGGGTCGCTGCCGCCTCCACATCGCGTGGGTCAGGCCCGGGGCGGCGAATGTAGTGGACCTTCGGCTCGAAGAAGGCGACCGGGTAGTCGTAGGCCTCCGCCTGCACATCCTGGGGCAGCGCGAAGAAGGCCGGCCCACGCGTCGCCGGATCGAGCATGACCGCGAGGGCTTGCGGCAACGACCGAACGATCTGCTCCGGGCGGGTGATCCGATCCCAGTAGCGGGTGACGGGTTTGAACGCATCGGCGACCGTGATCGTGGGGTCGTCGAAATGCTCGACCTGCTGGAGGACAGGATCGACGATCCGGTGCTGGAATGTGTCGCCCGACAGGAGCAGGACCGGCAGTCGGTTGGCATGCGCGGCGGCGGCGGCGGTGACGAGGTTCGTCGACCCTGGCCCGACCGACGTCGTGGCGATCATGATCCGGCGTCCACGCATCGCCTTGGCGTAGGCCACCGCCGCGAGGGCCATCGACTGCTCGTTGTGGCCGCGCCACGTCGGCAGCCTGTCCTGGACGGGTTCGAGGGCTTCGCCGAGGCTCGTCACGTTGCCGTGCCCGAAGATGGCGAATACGCCCGCGAACACGGTCACCTCATCGCCGTCCACGACGGTGCGCTGTGCAAGGAGCCAGCGAACGATCGCCTGGGCCGTGGTCAGTCGGACCGTCTTCATCGCTCGTCACCTCGCACTCGCTGCAGGTGGGCCGTCATGCCCTCCTTGAGGAACATCTCCAGTCCGGTCGTGAAATAGCGGGCGCCGCGCGCGAGCCACTCCTGGGTCAGCGCGGCGCTCCCCGCGTAGATACCGAGCACCTTGTCAGACGGCACGACGACCTCCGCGACGCGCTCCATGGCCGCCACCACATCCGGGTGGCCAGCTTTGCCCGGATGCCCCAGCGACTGCGACAGATCGGTCGGCCCGAGGAACAGGACGTCCACCCCGTCAATCGCGACATACTGCTCGATCGCGTCGACGGCCTCCCGGGTCTCGATATGGACGATGACCATCGTCTCGCGGTTGGCGCGCTCGACGTACGCGTCCAACCCTTCACGGATGCCCCACTCGGACGCCCGCGTCCCGGCCAGCCCACGGGCGCCGCGCGGCGAATACTTGACGGAGCGAACCGCCTCCTCGACCGCTTCGGGGGTGTTGACCCACGGGACGTGGACGCCGTGCATCCCGCTGTCCATGAAGCGCAGGATCGTGTGCGGCTGGTTCGTGGTGACCCGCGCGATCGGCGTCACATCACGCAGCTCACACGCCCGGCACAGATCCTCGAGGTCGCGCGGTTGCAGCGTCCCGTGTTCGCCGTCGAAGACGAGGAAATCCCAGTCCAGCATGGCCACGTACTCAGCGAGGGATGGCTCGGCGTAGCGCACGAAACAGCCGAAGACCGCCTTGCCCTGGGCCAGTTTCGCCTTGGTCGTATTCGTGAGCATGGGTGCCCCCGTTAGTCGATGCGCAGACTGACGACGTCTTCCCAGCGTTCCGATGCCCACGAGCGGACCATCGCTGCGGCCACGGACGCGTTTGCCAGGGCATCGTCGAAGCCGGGGCTGTGCTGACGTCCCGCGGCCACCGACTTGAGGAACTCGAACGCTTCGATCGTCTTGAGGTCCTCAAAGCCGATCGAATTGCCGGACCCCGGAACGATGTTGCCGTGATGCGGGAACGCGTCGCCGGCGAGAACCTCGAGAAATCCGTCGTTGGGCTGCTCCTCGGGGAGGTACAACTGGAGCTGGTTGAGCTTCTCGTGGTCCCAGGATGCGGCCCCCTTCGAGCCGTTCAACTCGAACGCCAGCGAGCTCTGCGGTCCGAAGATCGAGCGATCCGTTTCAAGGGTGCCACGCGCACCGCATTCGAACTCGACCAGTGCACCCACGTAGTCCTCATTGGTCACCCGCCCGGTCGGGTCGCCTTCCGCCCCACGAGCGTAGTGCGTGGTGCTCCCGACCACCGGGAGCGGGCGTTCCTTGACAAACGTGTCCCGCACCGCCACCACCCGGGTGATCGGACCGGCGAGGTGTTGCGCCATGTCGATCGCGTGGGACATGAGGTCGCTCAACACGCCGTAGCCCGCCTCCTCCTGGAGGTAGCGCCAGGACAGCAGGCCGAGCCGGTCGCGTCCGTACATCGAGAAGAACCGACCGCGATAGTGGGTCAGGTCCCCGAGGCGCCCTTCGCCGATGAGCTGGCGGGTGTACTGCACGAGCGGCACCCATCGGTAGTTGTAGCCGCAGCCCGTGATCACCCCGGCCGTGCGGGCAGCCCGTTCCATGGCGGCCGTGTCGGCGGGGTGGATCCCGACCGGTTTCTCGCAGGCGATGTGCTTGCCGGCCGCCGCGGCAGCCTCGGCGATCTCCCGGTGGTGGGCGTTGGGGGCAGTGATGTCGATGACGTCGATATCGTCGCGTTCCAGGAGTTCGCGCCAGTCAGCGACTCCCGTGGCGAAGCCGAAGTTCTCCATTGCGAGGTCCACTCGGGAGGGGACCGTGTCGGCGACGGCGACGAGTCGGGGCTTGAGGCCGCTCTCCGGGAAGTACACCGGGATGCTCCGGTAGGCGCGGGAGTGGGCCTGTCCCATCCAGCCAAAGCCGACCACCCCGATCCCGATCGATGTCGTCATCGGTCCCAGACCTCAGGATTGACGAGATGGGCCGGACGGCGCCCCGCCAGCCCATCGATGACCTGCTCGAGTGCGGCCCGGAAGATGCGCACCCTGCCGTCCGCTGTCGCCGACGCGACATGCGGCGTGACCACGACATCATCGCGTTGCAGGAGCGGGTGGTCGGCCGGCAGCGGTTCGGGGTCGGTGACGTCGAGACCGGCTCCGAAGAGTCGGCCCCCATCGAGTGCCGCGAGCAGCGCGTCCCCGTCGACGAGCCCACCGCGCGCGGCGTTGACGAACACGGCCCCCTCCTTCATCTGGCTGAACGCGACCTCCCCGAACATGCCGCGAGTATCGTCGACCAGCGGCGCGTGAACCGACACGACGTCGGCCTCGCCAAGGAGCTGCTCCAGGGATTCAGCACGAACCACTCCGGGCGGAAAGGCGCCGGTGGGCAGCAACGGGTCATGAGCTATCACACGCATGCCCAGGCCCTCACAGATCGAGGCCACGCGACGCGCGATGCGACCGAACCCGACGAGACCCAGCACCTTGCCGTCCAGCTCGATCGCAGCGTGTCTGGCGTAGTAGCCGCCGATGCCTGCGCGGAGCTCCGATTCGGCCCGTTTCACGTTCTTGGCGACCATGAGGATCAGCGCGACCGTGTGCTCGGCCGTCGAGATCGTTGGCCCATCGGGCGTGTTGCAGACGGCGATCCCGCGCCGGGTGGCCTCGGCCACGTCGACCAGGTCGTAGCCGATGCCCGTCCGGGCGATGACCCGCAGGTCTGGTGCGTGGTCCATCAACCCCGCGTCGTAGCGCAGGTTCGAGGCGACCGCGGCCCGTGCGGTCGGCAGGCCCGCGTACGGATTGTCGGCCGTGGATGGACCGAGCGCGGTCGCGACGGCGGCGACCTCTCCTGCGAGCCCGGGCGGGATCACGCGCTCGAACCACACCCGCGGCAGCTCGTTCGACGTCATCCGCGGGCCCTCCGAGTCAT
>JANPDO010000107.1:0-6005 GCA_031431535.1 Chloroflexota bacterium | reverse complement strand
CCGCCCGGACCGTGACGCTGAAGGGCTGGCCTGCCGTCGCGACCTGCTTCCCTTCGAACAGCGAGCCCGGGATGGCCGCAGACAGGACCAGGTCGTCCACGGGACCGCTCGTGATCGCCGCGCTGTCCTCGCCGAATCGCGCCGGATAGGCAATGTCGTACGCGGTCACGGTCTGCTCGGCGCCGGCCGTCTTGAGCACGAGCACGAACGTGTGGGACCCGGCGTCGCCCGCCGTGAACGCATGGTTCGCCGGAAGGTCGGCCTGCGGGTCGCTCGAGGAGAACTCCACGGCCCCGCGATGGCCGGTGGCCACGTTGCCGTAGGGGTCGAACGCGGTCACGGTCACCGATTGCGCGGTGCCGGCGACGGCATCCACGAGGCCGGCCGCCGCGAGCCGGGCCATGCCGACGGGCGCGATCGTCACCGACGGGGTCGTCGCCGTCAGGGCGGCATTCGCGACGTCACGGACGGTCACGGTCTGGGCGCCGGCCGTCTTCAGGGTCACGGGGAACACCCGGGTGCCCTTGTCGGCAGACGTGAACCGGTAGCTCGCAGGCAGGCCGGCCTGCCGGTCGGTCGAGGTGAAGGTCACGGTGCCGCGGTAGCCCGCGTTCGGCTTCCCGGACAGCTGGGCGGTCACGCGCACGCTCGTGACCGTGCCCGCCGGTCCGTCGGCGAGCCCGGAGAGCGTGAGAGAGACGGGCGGACTCGCCGCCTGCTTCGCAAGGACGACCGGACCCGCCATCGCGAGCAGCGCCAGGACGCCCATCGCCGCCGCGATCAGCCCGAGCCTAGACCGGCGATGGCGTCGGTCCCGCGGTGTCCCGGCGTTGGGCCCCTGGGCCCCGCGCGGCGATGTGGGCAAACCTGGATGCATGGTCGTTCTCCTCAGCGTTCCCGGACGTCATGGGGCGCGATCAGGAGCGGGCCGGTCCAGAGGTCCGGCTCACCCGCCGCGTCGAAGCCCTCGATCTCGTTGTGGACCCACGCCCGGAAGCGCCGTCCGGTTTCGATGAGGCAGGGCTCATCGGCTCCAACCGTGATCAGGACGAGGCCTTCACGGGTTCGCACCAAGTGAGCGCCGAGCGAGCCGGGCACCGACGTCAGCACCGCGCGGATCTCGGGGGTCCGGTCGCTGACAGCTGTGATGGTGGCGTCGCTCAGGCCCGCGTAACGCCGAACGGTGGCGAACATCGAGCACTGCCGGTTCGTGCTGGGCCCCCCAGCGCGGGAGCCGGCCAGGGGCGACCGACTGCGAGTGAGCCTAGTGGACCGACATCAGCGCGGTCATCTGCCGCCCGGCATACCTTGGGGCGCCGAGGCGCTAGCGCGCTCCTCGTGGACCCAAGTCGCGACCTGGACGCGCGATGTCCGGCCCAGCTTGCCGAGGATCCGCTCCACGTGGATCTTCACCGTGCCTGGGGCGATCACCAGCCGGTCGGCTATCTCCCGGTTCGACAGCCCCAGCGCCACGAGCTCAGCGATCTCACGTTCCCGCGGCGTGAGCACGGAGCCGCGGAGCTGCCGGCCCGCGACTGCCGGCGCCGGCGCCGCCGTTGCGAACGACATCGCCCACTCGAGCGTCATCCCGATGCCTGCGGCCCAGGCGGTCTCGAACTCGTCGCGGGGCAGGGCCGCACGCAGCCGGTCGATGTCGGCGTTGCGGCGCTTGGCATCCGCGGCCCACGCCACCGCTGCGGTCGCGTCCCGGAGCCCGATGGACGCCGCGAGCAGGGTGGCCGCCCGGTGGTTCGCCCGCTCGTCGATGGCGAGCCTCGCCATGTCCTCGAGGCAGCTGATGGCTTCGAGCGTCGCGCCGTAGGCGCACAGGGAGCGCAGTCCCTCGCCCAGCAGCGAGGCGGCGCGCGCCGGGTCTCCTCGGCGACGGGCGACATCACCGAGCATCGCGAGCGCGCGCCCGTGGAACCACGACGGGACCAGGCGAAACCGTCGGTCGGCCTCCTCGAGATGCGCCTGAGCCGCCTCGAGGTTGTCGCGCTCCAGCTCGAACCGGCCGACGCCGGCCTCCCAGTACGCCCACGAGAGGTCGTTCGGGCTCGACTCGATGAAGGGCCGAGCCCGCTCGTACTGCCGGAGCGCCGTCTCGATCTCGCCGCGTCCCGCCGCGGCAAGACCCTGCATGGCGATGACCGTCCGTATTGCGCGGGCATCGCCCATCGGCGTGAAGGTCGCTTCGGCCCGTCGCGCGTGGTCCTCGGCCGCGTCGTAGGTGCCGAGCGCCGTCAGGAACTCGGCCAGCACGCCGTGCACGACCCCCTGCTCGTAGGAGCCGTCCGCCGTCACCGCGAGGGCGCCCTCGAGCACATCGAGGGCCAGGTGCAGGTGGCCGCGGACCCGCCACAGCAGGACGAGGTTGAGGGCGAGCCCGAGCCGGATGGGGACGATGCCGGCCTGGGTCGCGAACCGGAGGGCCGCTAGGCAGTTCTGGTGGAGGTCCGCGAGCAGGTCGATGTCGCCCGGAAGGCACTCGCCGAGGTTCGCGTACGGGCTCATGGACCGCTGCAGGAAGTACGTAGCGTGTGTCATCGCGGCGGGCCCGAGCTCATCCGACGCCGCCAGGCGAAGGGCGGCGTACTCGGCGATGGGCGCGAGCATCCGGTATCGGCTCCGCGCGCCGTCGCCCTCGCGCATCACGAGGGAGTGGCTCACGAGCTCGGCGAGGTGCGGCAGTACCGACGCCGGGTCGGTGCCGAGCGAGCCGACCTGCTCGGCCGCCTCGAGCGAGAAGGGGCCAGCGAAGACGGCCAGCCGCCGGAACGCAACACGGGCCTCGGGCCCGAGAAGGTCGTGACTCCAGTCCAGGGCGGCCGCCATCGTCCCGCGCTTGCCGTCGCCGAGCGTTCCCGTCGCGGCGAGCCGCTCGTCGATCTCGACCGCCGTCAGTGTCGACGCGGAGGCGGCCGCGAGCCCGATGGCGAGCGGAATGCCGTCGACGCGTCGGCAGATGGATGCGACGGCCGGTGCCGTGGCAGCGGTGAGCGAGAACCCGGGGTCGACGGCGCTCGCCCGCTCGGCGAACAGCCGGACCGCGTCGAAGGACGCCAGGCGGCCGAGGTCCTCGAGGCCCGCAGGTGGCACCTCGAACGGCCGAACCTGGAACAGGGACTCGTCGCGGACGTTGAGCGGAGCCCGACTCGTTGCGAGGATCCGCAGGTCCGGCGCCCGGTCGAGCAGGGTGTTGACGACGGCCGCGAGCGACGGCAGCAGGTGCTCGCAGTTCTCCAGGACGAGGAGCGCCTGACGGGCGGCGACGTGATCAGCGAGGGCCTCCAACGGCGCGCGGGCCTGGTCGACGAGACCGAGCGCGGCGACCATGGCGCGCGGGATCGCGTCCGGCTCTCGGACGACCGTCAGGTCGACGAGCCAGGCGCCATCCGGCATGACTGGCTCCACGGCACGCGCGACCTCCAGGGCGAGCGTGGTCTTCCCCATCCCCGCCGTGCCGGTCAGGGTGGTGCAGCGACGATCGCCGTGGAGCACCTGATCTCGGACGGCTCCGATCTCGGCGGTGCGGCCGATGAGTCGCGTCCGCCGTGCGGGCAGCAGGGTGCGGCGCTCTCCAGCCAGTGGGGGTTCCCTCCTCGACGCTAACGTTCCCGGAGGGGGAGTATGCACGGTTCTCCCGGGGTCATGACCATCTGCCGGGCTCCATGTGGGCGTCGATGAGGACCTTCACCCTCGGTGCGAGCTGCCGGTCGCCGCAGACGACGTCGCCTTCGTCCACGAGGCACTCGACCGCGCGAGGTTCACCCCGGAGCTCGATCGGCACGGAGCGGTTGCTGGAACGGGGTGTGACCATCACACCACTTGGGCCTCTCTTTCGCCCTGGAGGCCGTCGGGGGCCGGCGGCCCGCGACGGCTCCATTCGTCGGGCGCGCCATTGCAGATGCCCTAGTTGAATCCATGTGTCGACCCGGAAGGGACGAAGATCGAGCTGTGGCAGCCGAAGCCGATTCCGGCCTGACCGTCCCAAGCTCACTGGTACATCCCTGCCGGTCAGTCGGAATTGGGCTCGTCGTGAGGTGACCCGCCCGTTAGCATGAGGGGGCGTCGGCCCGCCAGGTCGGGACAGCTCCAGCGGCCAACTGACCAACGGCATCGGGGTTCGCCATCCTGAAGACGTGGCCGGACCGGTCGTTCGGGACTACGGAGGTGATTGTCACCCTGGGCGATCGGGCACGGCTGGCAGGATCCCGCTGACGAGGAGCCGAACCGCGGAGGCAACACGCTCGGCGCTGACGCCTTCCTCTCCGATCGCCGGCATCGTGCCGAGCGCGAACAACAACCCGAGGAGGAGGCTGGCGGCCTCTCGCGGATCGAGGTCCCCCCGGATGCGCCCGAGCTCCTGCTCGGCGAGCAGGTAGGCGGCAACGGCCTCGGGCGGGCCGGGCGGCAGCGAGGGCCCGGCGGCCGCCATCGCCTGCCGGCGCTGGGCTGCGAGTTCGGGGTCGGCGGCCATCGCGAGCTCCAGCGGCATGATCTGGTCACGCAGGCCCGCGAGCTGCACCGCGGCATCGATGAGGTTCGCCTCGACCGTGCCCTCGCCCGCACGCGCCGGCAGCCCGCCGACCCACGCGACGACCGGGGCGTTCGATTCGAGGACGGTCGCAACGAACAGCGACGCCTTGTCCGGGAAGTGGCGGTAGATCGTGCCCTCAGCCACGCCAGCTGCCAGCGCGATGGCCCGAGTCGAGGCGTGGGCGTAGCCGACCTCGTGGACGACGTTGCGCGTCGCCTCGATGAGCCTTGCCCGTGTGGCCTCGCCTCGCTGGGTCATGTGCCTGCCTCGATCCCAAGTCGCCGCGACATTGAGGTCAATCGGTGACATCCCGTCGGACGAACACGATGCCCGCGAGGACCAGGCCAACGGTGACATAGCCGAGGGCGAGGGCGAGCGCCGTCCCATAGTCGGTGGTGGCGGTGCCGCCGCTCGCGACGGCGCCGAGCGTCGTGCCGAGCAGCCAGTCGGCGGGAGCGTCCTTCACCATCTTGACGAGCGACTCCACGACGAGCACATACCCCACGCCGATCGAGATCGCCACGGCCGAGGAGCGAGTGAGGACGGCGATGACGAGGCCGAGGACGCCCCACACGCAGAGCGCGAGGAAGAGGTTCGTCCAGGCGCCGGCTATGACCGCGATCAGATCTGTCCCCCAGGCGGTCGTCGAGATGTCCGCCGCACCGGCTGCCGGCATGACCGCGAAGATGTTGACGATGGCGGCGACCGTCGTCGCCGCGGCCGTGACGATGACCAGGGCGACCACCTTGCCGGCCAGAAGCGGCCAGCGGCGCGGCTCGGCGGCGACGAGGAGGCGGATGAGCCCGCTGCTGTAGTCCGTCGCGGTCACGACCGCCCAGAAGGACAGGGTCACGATGCCGAACATGTTTGAGGCGGCGGCGAGCCCGGCCATGAGGCCGGACGGGCTCTCCATCTCCGCGAGGGTGGGGAACGCCACACCCGGAGCCCCGGGCGGCAGGCTGCCGCCGCCGGATACGAACGTGACCATGATCGTGTTCACCAGCATCGTGAGCAGGGCCATGAGGCCGAACCAGCTTAGGAGGAGACGCGGCTGACGCAGGCGCGTAAGCTCGCTCCGGACCGCCGCGATCATCACGCCACCTTCCCATTCGTGGTCGCTCGGTCGTTTGCCAGCTCCCCATCCACCCGCCCGGTCATCTCGAGGAAGATCTCCTCCAGGTTGTCCTGGGCGACGACCAGCCGGCTGAGCGTGATGCCGGCTGCCGTCGCGGCCCGGTTGAGGTCGGCAGCCCGGGCGGCATCGGCGGCGACGCGCAGCATGTCGTCCACGGCGGTCACCGACCAGCCTTCGGCGACCAGCTCGGCTTCCAGGCGGTCCAGGTCGGCGGCGTGCTCGGTCGCGATGTCGATGTGCTCGCGGGTCCGCTTCATCACCTCGGCCATCGGGCCGGAGAAGATGAGTTTGCCGAAGCGGATGACCACGAGGTGGTCGCAGACGGCCTCG
>JANPDO010000106.1:0-3320 GCA_031431535.1 Chloroflexota bacterium | reverse complement strand
GTGGACAGACGCGTGTGGCCGATCCCGTGGCTCCCCCGGAAGCCCTTGACCCCGAACGCCGCGTCGAGGTTGGTCGGGCTGCCGACCTGCTTCATCAACTCGAGCCGGCGCCCCAGGCTGACGACCTCGAAGCCGTCGCTTCGGCGCTCGATCTGGGCAAGGAACGCCGGGAGCTCGCTCGTCCGCTCGATGACCAGTCGTACGAGCCGGTCGACCCGACGATGGCGGATGACGCGGCCGACGCCGGCAACGCGATCGAGCAGCTTCGCTTCGCTGATCTCGGGATCAACCTCGTCCGGAAGCCGAACGCAACAGACTGCCCCATCGGGTTCTCCATGACCGAACATGGCGATCCCGGCCGAGTCGGGCCCGCGCCGACCGAGCGCTCCGAGCATGTCGAGGAGCACCGTGCCAACCGGCGCGTCGCCATCGGTCCTGGCCAGATAGCCGGCGATCCCGCACATGGGTCACTCCACCGCAGTGAAACAGCTGGCGAGACGGAACAGGGTGTCCTTTTCACCAACAGTGGAGAATATACTCGATGCGGCGTCTCGACGGCAAGGGTCCGCGGGCACGCCCTGGTGTGAGGGTTGCGCGATGGGCGAGGTGATTGGCGGCCCAATCGACGACCTGGAGCGGGCGATCAGTCGCACGCTCGGCGATCGGGTCAAATCGGAACGGCGCCGCCTTGGCCTGACGCTACAGGAGCTCGCGGGCCGGTCGGGGCTGTCGCTGGGCATGGTCTCCAAGGTCGAGAATGCCCAGGCCTCACCGAGCCTGCGGACCCTCGCGCGACTCGCCCAGGGGCTCGACGTCCCAGTCACTACATTCTTCCGCGGCCTCGAAGAGGAGCGCGACGCGTCGTTCGTCAGGGCCGGACAGGGGATCGAGCTGGTCCGGCAGGGGACTCGCCATGGTCACCGGTACGAGCTGCTCGCCGCACCGAAGGGCCCGTTGCGCCGGATCCAGCCGTTCCTGGTGACATTGACCGAACAGAGCGAGGCGTTCCCGCTCTTTCAGCACGCCGGCACGGAGCTCCTGTACATGCTTGGCGGCCAGCTGACCTACCGGTTTGGCCAGCAGACCTATCCGATGGAGCCCGGCGACTCGCTGCTCTTCGAGGGCGCGGTGCCGCACGGGCCGGAGGCGCTCGCAGACCTCCCGATCCGGTTCCTGTCGATCACGTTCGATCTGTCGGCCGGCGACGACACGGGGAGCCCGGCCGGCAGCTGACGCGCGCCGGATCGCGTCGTCGGCCGGCGGACAACCTGCGGCAAGCGGTGCGGCCGACACCCGAGCCTGCCTCGGACCCGTGTATTGTGGCGAAGGCATGCATTCACGCAGGACGAGGAACGTGAGCCTCGGGCGCACGTCGCTGGTGGTGGCCTCCAGCGACGGCCCGGGTGGATGAGGCCGAGCCGAAACTCCTGGCGTGCTTCGCCGCTTGATCTCGTAGCCGATGATCTCGCGGGCCGCTGATGTTGCCCCAGCGCGCGTCCATGGCGAGCTGAGCGTGGACGTCCTGCTGGCAGGCGGCATCTTCGTGGCCGCCTACGCCCTCATCGTGTTGGAGCGCATCGATCGGACGCTCGTCGCCCTGCTGGGCGGCCTCCTCGTCGTCGCGCTGGGCGTCATCGATCAGGAGCAGGCGTTCGCGGCGATCGATATCAATGTCATCTTCCTGTTGGCCGGGATGATGGTCCTCGCTGGCACGCTCAGACAGACGGGCTTCTTCGAGTATGTCGCCGCACATGCGATCCATCATTCACGAGGCCAACCCTTCCGCCTGCTGATCATCCTGTCCATTGTCACGGCCGGCCTCTCGGCCCTGCTTGACAACGTGACGACGGTCGTGCTGATGACACCGGTCACGTTGTCGATCACGCGAAGGCTGCGGGTGCCGCCGTTCCCGTATCTGATCAGTCAGATCTTCGCCTCGAACATCGGAGGCACCGCGACGCTGATCGGCGACCCGCCGAACATCCTGATCGGTTCGGCCGCCGGTCTTGATTTCGCCGATTTCCTGTTCAACCTCGGGCCCGTGGTACTCGTGATCCTGATGGCGTTCCTGGGGATCATGCGGCTGGCGTTCGGGCGATCGATTGAGGACGACGAAGACCGCCTTGACGTTCTCGCGAACCTGGATCCCGCCGCCGCGATCAGGGATCGACCGCTCATGAACCGGTCGCTCGTCATCCTCGGCCTGACCATCGCCGGCTTCCTGGCCCACTCGGCCATCGGACTCGAGGTCGCCACCGTCGCGCTGCTCGGGGCGACCGTCCTGATGATCGTCGGTCCGCTGGATCCCCAGGAAGCACTTCGCGACATCGAATGGAACACCCTGTTCTTCTTCGTCGGGCTGTTCATGCTGGTCGAAGCCGTCGTCCAGGTTGGCATCGTTGGCGGGGTCGCCGACGCCCTCGCCAGCGTTGCAGGAGGCCGGCAGGACGTGACGACGTTGGGGCTCCTCCTGTTCTCCGCGTTGGTGTCCGCGATCGTCGACAATATCCCGTACGCCGTGACGGCCATTCCGGTCGTGGAACGACTCATCGAGAGCGGCCTCGAGGCGGAGCCACTGTGGTGGTCCCTCGCGCTCGGCACGTGCCTGGGCGGCAACCTGACGATCGTCGGCGCCTCGGCCAATGTCGTGGTAGCCAACCTGGCGGCGCGTGACGGCCACCCGATCACGTTCATGCAGTTCTTCCGCTATGGCCTGGGTGTTGTCGTCGTCTCGATCCTGATCTCGGCCGTGTACGTCTGGATTCGCTATCTCGGGTGATGAGAGGCCCGACGAGGCGAGCCGGAGCGGCCGACATGGTGGGTTTGGCGGCCCACGCTATTGTAGGAAGGGGCACGGAACGGGAGGCGATCGATGGTCAGGGACGGCAAAGGATCTCGAACGGGCGAAGTCGCCAGGGAGGGCGAGGTCGCCGAGGATACGCTCGTCGACGCCATGGCCCGGCTCGTGGGTGACACCAGGGGTGCGATGGGCCCGCTATCGAAGCGCGCAGGCAAGGAACTTCGAAGGCTGGAATTGCGCCTGGCCGCTGCACTCGCCACCGGGACCCGGCGCCGCGGGCAGCTAGCCGCGGCACGGCGAGCAGGCGGGCGCAAGGAACTCGCCAAGCGAACGAAGCAAGCTGGAGAGGCAGCCCGTGAGGTGGCCATGCTCGCTGGAAAGGTGGCCGGCCTCGCGGGGTCGGCCGCCGGGCGTGCCGCCGTAACCGTCGGCGGCAGGATGAGCGCGGCAGCCAGGGAGGTTGGCACGGCGGCCGCGCAGGCGGTCGAATCCGTCACGCCGATCAAGGGGCCGGTGCTCG
>JANPDO010000105.1:0-10378 GCA_031431535.1 Chloroflexota bacterium | reverse complement strand
GACCAGGTTCGCGACGTTTTCGGGGTCGACCCGTCGTTTGTGCGGCTACCGGTCGGGTCGGGCTGAGGCCCGGCGGCATTGGCGCCTGGCGTCCCAGGGCCGCTTCGGTCGGTCCCCGCCAGGTGACCGCCCGGGTCGGTGGGACACCGATCGGCGCGAATCGGGGCACTCGCTGGGGCTGATGGTGCCGCATCATGGCGCGGTGCGTATCGCTGACTTCGACCTGGAGCGCTTTTTCGCCCGCTGGGAGTTCAGCGCGCGGTTTCTCCTGTGCGCCTCGGACGTCGAGGGCTACCCGATGTCGGACCTCCTCGCCCTCGCCGACGACCCAGCTCGCGCACTGTGGGACCAGCTGAAGCTGGGCTACACCGAGTCGACCGGTCACCCGCTCCTCCGCGCGGAGATTGCTTCGCTGTATGACGGTATCGATTCCGACGAGGTGCTCACCTTTGCCGGGGCGGAAGAGGCCGTGTTCTGCCTGATGAACGTATTGCTCAGCGCCGGCGACCACGCGGTCGTCACCTGGCCTGGGTACCAGAGCCTGTACGAGGTCGCCCGGGCGGCCGGAGCGGACGTCACCCTCCACGAACTCCACGAAACGAGTGGGTGGGCACTCGATCTGGACCTGCTTCGACGCCAGGTCACGCCCACCACCCGGCTCATCGTGGTCAACCTGCCGCACAACCCGACCGGCATGCTGGCCGACCGCGCGACCTTCGATGGCCTGGTCGCGCTCGCGGCGGAGGCCGGCGCGCACCTCCTGGTCGACGAGGTCTATCGCGGCCTCGAGTTCGACGAGGGCGACCGACTGCCGGCCGGCGCCGACGCCCTGCTGCGCGGCATCTCGTTGGGCGTGATGTCCAAGTCGTTCGCACTGGCCGGTCTGCGGATCGGCTGGCTCGCCACCAAGGACCGCGAATTGCTGAGCCGGGTCGCCGCGTTCAAGGACTACACCACCATCTGCTCATCGGCACCCTCGGAGATCCTGGCGATCATCGCCCTCCGCGCTCGCGATCGCGTCCTGGCGCGCTCCCGGGCAATCGTCGCCGCCAACATGGACCGCCTCGACGAATTCTTCGAGGACTGGCCGGACCGGTTCAGCTGGGTTCGCCCGCGCGCCGGCTCGATCGCCTTCCCGCGCTTGCGGGTGCCGGGGGTCCGGATTGACGACTGGGCGGCCGCACTCGTCGAGGCCGAGGGCGTGCTCCTGCTCCCGGGTTCGCAGTTCGGCCACTCCGCCAATTACTTCCGACTCGGTTTCGGTCGGCTCAACCTGCCCGAAGCGCTGAGCCACCTCGAGGCGTTCGCTCAGCGCACCCTGCGGTGAGACCCGTTCGCCGGCGCGGCTGAACGCGATGCGCATCGCCCTGTTCATCACCTGCTACAACGACCTGCTGTTCCCGGAGGTCGGACGGGCCACGGTTCGTCTCCTTCGGCGACTGGGCCACGAAGTGGAGTTCCCCTCGGAGCAGACCTGCTGCGGCCAGATGCACTACAACTCGGGCTATCAGGACGCGTGCATTCCGCTCGTGGAACGGTTCGTCGATGCATTCGCCGGGTACGACGTCGTCGTCACGCCGTCAGGATCGTGCGCCGCGATGGTTCGGCGCCATCACCCGGTGGTCGCCAAGCTGGCGGCTGATCGCGGGCATGGCGGCGTCGGATTGTCGGAGCGGGTCGCCGCCGTCGCGCCGCGAGTCCTGGAGCTGACCGAGCTCCTCGTCGACGTGCTGGGCGTCACCGATGTGGGCTCCCGGTTTCCCCATACGGTCGCCTTCCACCCCACCTGCCACTCGACACGGCTGCTTGGCGTCGAGGATCGACCGACTCGCCTCCTTGCCGCGGTTGATGGCCTGACCCTGGTCGACCTCCCGCGATCGGAGGCCTGCTGCGGGTTCGGTGGGACGTTCGCGATCAAGAATGCCGACACGTCGGTCGCGATGGGGCGCGACAAGGTCGATGACGTCCTGGGCTCCGGTGCAGAGGTTCTCACCGCCGGCGACACCTCGTGTCTCATGCACATCGGCGGCCTGCTCTCGCGGCGGCGATCAACGGTCCGGGTGATGCACCTCGCCGAGATCCTGGCCGCGACCGGGACTGACGCGTGACCGAGTTAGCCGGACCGACCGGACCCGCCGAAAGGGCGCGTCGGGATCGTCCGGAGCGGACCTTCGCCGGAACCCCGCCGTTCCCCGAAGCCGCCCGAACCGCGCTGGCCAACGAGCAGCTCCGGGCAAACCTGGGGCGGGCGACCGCCACGATCCGGACGAAGCGAGCGGCGGTGGTCGCCGAGCGTGCCGACTGGGAAGCCCTTCGGCTGGCCGGCGCCGCGATCAAGGACGAGGTGCTTCGAGACCTGCCCGCGCTGCTCGAACAGCTCGAACGTGCGGTGCAGGCGGCCGGCGGCGTTGTTCACTGGGCGCGTGACGCCGCCGAGGCAAACTCGATCGTCGCCGGGATCGTCCGCTCCAACGGCGCGAGTGAGGTCGTCAAGGTCAAGTCGATGGCGACCCAGGAGATCGCACTCAACGAGGCGCTCCGCCGCGACGGGATCGACGTCTGGGAGACCGATCTCGCCGAGATGATTGTCCAGCTCGGCCACGATCTGCCGTCGCACATCCTGGTCCCGGCGATCCATCGCAACCGGACGGAGATCCGGGACATCTTCATCGACGAGATGGGACGGGCCGGCCGGCCGGCCCCCGAAGGGCTCACCGATGACCCAGGCGAGCTGGCGGAGGCCGCGCGCCTGCACCTGCGCGAGAAGTTCCTGCGGGCGCGGGTCGCCGTGTCCGGAGCCAACTTTGCCGTGGCCGAGACCGGCACCGTCGTCGTCGTCGAGTCGGAGGGCAACGGCCGGATGTGCCTGACCCTGCCCGAGGTCCTGATCACGGTGATGGGCATCGAGAAGCTCGTCCCGACCTGGCGCGACCTCGAGGTGATCCTGCAGTTGCTGCCTCGCTCGGCTACCGCGGAACGGATGAACCCGTACACCTCGATGTGGACGGGCGTGACCCCGGGCGATGGGCCGCGAGCGTTCCACCTGATCCTGCTGGACAACGGCCGGACGGACGTGCTGTCGGATACCGTCGGTCGCCAGGCCCTCCGCTGCATCCGCTGCTCGGCGTGTCTCAACGTCTGTCCGGTCTACGAGCGGACGGGCGGACAGGCCTACGGCTCCGTCTACCCGGGACCCATCGGGGCGATCCTGACGCCCCAGCTCCGTGGGATCGCGAAGCATCCGGTCGACAAGCAGACGGCGTCGCTGCCGTTCGCGTCGTCGTTGTGTGGCGCCTGCTTCGACGTTTGTCCCGTCCGGATCGACATCCCCGAAGTCCTGGTCCACCTGCGCGGGCAGGTGGTGAGGCAATCCGAGGCGACCCATCGGCTGCCGACAGGCGAGGCCGTGGCGATGCGCGCGGCCGCCTGGACGCTGCGGTCGCCGGGGCGGCTCGGCTTCGCCGAACGGGCCGCGGGCCTGGGCGGACGGGTCTTCGGTCGGCGGGGCAAGCTGCCGCGGATCCCCGGTCCGGGCCTCGTCGCCGGCTGGTTCCGGGCGCGCGATCTCAGGAGCCCGGCGCGCGAATCATTCCGCGCCTGGTGGCGTCGCACCGGCGGACAGGACGGCCATTGATGGCCAGCGGAGCGGGGCGAACCCCCGACGCAAGGGCCGTCGTGTTCGAACGGATTCGCGCGGCGCTCCGGGATCGGCCGCCGGCCGTCGCGATCCCGAGAGCCTATGAACAAGCCCTGCCGATCGGGACTGACATCGCCGAGCTGTTCGCGGAGCGGGTCAGCCACTACCGCGCGACCGTCCATCGAACGACGGCCGCCGGCTTGCCTGCCAGGATCGGCTCCGTGCTCGAAGCCCACGGAACGACTCGCCTCGTTGCACCCGCGGGGATCCCGGACGCCTGGCTGATCGCGGCGCGCATCGAGCGTGTGGGGGACGACCCGCCGCTCTCTTACCGCGACCTCGACCTGCTGGACGGCGCCATCACCGGTTGCGCGGTGGCCATCGCCGAGACCGGGACGATCGTGCTCGACGGTGGGTCCGACCAGGGCCGGCGGGTACTCAGCCTGCTGCCCGATCTTCACATCTGCGTGGTGATGGCCGGCCAGGTCGTGGGCACGGTGCCGGAAGCGCTGTCGCGCCTTGGCCCGACCCGCGCCCAGACGTGGATCAGCGGTCCATCTGCCACCAGCGACATCGAGCTGGAACGCGTCGAGGGTGTCCACGGCCCTCGCCGCCTCGAGGTGATCCTCGTCGAACACGATCGACCGATGGTGCTGCATGCAGTACCATCACCATCATGAAGCGCATCACGACGACCGTCGACCCTTCGACCTACGGTCTTCTCGAGGAGCTGGCCCATCGAGATGGCGTTGCCACAGCGAGACTGGTGCGTGAGGCAATGGAGCGTTACGTCGTTGAGCGACAGCGCGAGGAGGAACCGCAGCCCCTGCCAGATTGGGTGGGCATGTTCCATGGCGACGGCGAGCCCTTTGCCGAGCGAGCCGAGGAAATCCTTGGCGAGATTGCCGACGAGACCTATCGAACGGAGGTCCTTGGCGAGCCGAAGCGTTCACACGGTCAATGACTCTCGCGATCGTCGATACCGGAGTCGTTCTCGCATTGGCGGACGCCACGGATCCGCGACACCACGACGTCTCGAACGTCCTTGCGACACAGGTGGGCGGGCTGATCTTGCCCGACCCGGTCCTGTTCGAGACCGCGCAACTCGTCGGACGACGATATGGACCCGTAGCGGAGGTTCGGCTCATTCGCCACCTGGTCGCAACGAACTGGCGGCGGGTGTCGGTCGCGGATGCGGACATTGACCGGCTAACGGAGTTGCTTGCGGTGTACGCCGACGCACACATCGGGTTCATCGATGCCGCCATCGTGGCGATCGCAGAGCGCCTGGGCGCAACGCGACTGTTTACGCTGGATCGCCGCGACTTCAGCATCATCCAGCCGCGTCACGTCGCGGCGTTCGAAATCCTGCCCTGATCAGGCCCGTTTGCGGGGGAGGTCCAGGAAGGGCAGCTCCACGACGGTGGCGGCCACCCGACCGCGTCGCCCCTCGACGGTCCATTCCACCGCGAGTCTCGTGCCAATCGCCTCAAACGGTGGGCCCACGGAAGCGAGCGCGATCGCCTGCTTGAGAATGGGGCTCCAGCCCCGGCTGGTCACGCGGCCCACCTGCCGGGCGCCGGCGAAGACCGGCACCGGCGAGCGATCCACGCTCGGGCTGATCGCCGGGGGCAGGCCCTGGGCATCGTACAGACCCTCGATGTCGTACCAATCCAGCTGCAGGCCAACGAGACGCCGCGCTGGACCACCCGCTCGCGTCTCGCGCTCGAGCGCCAGCCGGCCCACGAAGTCGCCCTTGTCGAAGCTGACCAGCCGTCCCAGCCCGATCTCGAACGGCGAGTAGTGCTGCTCCGGGTTCATCGCGTGCCGCGTGGAGGTGTAGTCGACTTCGAGGAGAATGAGCCCAGCCTCGAGCCGGACCAGATCGAGGGCGACCATGCCCGCCGGCCGGATCCCGAACGCCCCACCAGCCTTGATCAGGGCATCCCAGACGGCCACGGCACCCTTGGCCGGGATCCAGATTTCGTAGCCCAGGTCCCCGGTGTAGCCGGTCCGCGACACGTCGACCGCCACTTTGCCGATCTTCGAGGCACGCCGACGGAAGTAGCGCAGGGCTGCGAAGGACTCGCCGCTTGCCGCCTCCAGCACGTCGCGTGACAGGGGACCCTGGAGGGCGACGACGGCCGTCGCCTCGGTCTCCTCGGTAATTGTCACGTCCAGCCCGGCGCTGTTCTGGCGGAGCCATCTGAGCTGCGGGTCCGCGGCCGTCCAGCGGTAGAGCCGCTCATCGAGCCGATGAACGGTTCCATCGTCGACGACCTTGCCGTTCTCGTCGCACCACGGCGTGTAGTAGACGCCGCCGACGCTCAGTTTCGTGGCATCGCGAGTGACCACCCGGTCGACCAGACGCGTGGCGTCAGGGCCCGACACCAGGTACTTGTAGAGCGGCGAGACGTCGATCAGCGCCGCCGCCTCGCGGATCGCGTTGTATTCGATGTCATGGAAGTCGGCGTAGACGCTCGAGGCGAAATAGCCCGACCACTCCCGCCACTGCATCTTGCGATTCAGGGGGGCGGTGCGTGGGTGGAAGGCGGTGCCGACGCTCACGGACGCGATCGTCTCCTGGTGCTGGGCCGCCAGTATCGCAGGGATTCGATCGGGCTCGGTGGGCGCCGGGGCGCTGGGTCAGCTCCGACGCAGCCACCACCATCCGATTCCAGTGTGGTTGGTGTAACCGACCATCGGAGTCCGTTCGGTGCCGATTCCTCCAGCCACGCTGGCGGGATCGACCGAATCCGGGCAAATCACGTCGGAACCTCCAACGTGGTTGGAGCCCACGGCCGACTCGCGTCCCTTACACCAACCCGGCTGGAATCGGGTCCCGATTCCGAGCGCGTCCGGTGAGCCCTTGCCGGCGCAACCGGACCTTCGCCGGCCGCGGCCCCACGCTGCTACCTGGCCCAGACGCCCTTTGACTGCCGCACGACCGGGCGTCCCCGGCGGCCCTTCGGTCGGCCGGTCAGCGATAGCGATACGAGCATTAGCTCGTTGACCTTGCGTTCGAACTCCGGCACGGTCGCCTCGGGAATCGTGACGCACACCTCGCGCAGCGCCGTCTCGAGCTGGTACCAGAGATCGCCACGGCGAACCTCGTAGAGCGGGTAGCGCGAGTTGATGACGATCCGCCTGACGCCGTCCTCAACGACCATCGCACTCCGAAGCCGCGGATCCAGGGCCCGGACCACGACTTCGCCAACACCCCGCCCACCCCCTGTGCCGGTTGGGCGCGGCGCTCGAGGCGGCCGTTCCGCATGGTCGTCTGGCTTGGGCGCGCCTGCCTCGGCGGCACCCGCCTCGGCCTCCTCAGCGCCTTCAGGCTCGCCCGGCTCCTCCGACCGCCGGGCCGCCTCCAGGGTCAGTTGCCCGCCCGGACCCTCGCCGCCCCCTGTGCCCACGTCACTCTCGAACAGCTTGCCCGACTCCAGCAGGCGCAGCGCCCGGGCCAGGATCCGCCGGACCTGATCCGCGGTCCGCAGCGCCCCGGGCTCCACCTGCAGGTCTCCTTCGCGAGCCAGCCGCCGAACCACGGGCGCGAGCAATGCGTGAAGGCGTGCCTCCACGGAGATCCATTCCGGGCTGTCGCGATCCACGTCCGACTTGTTCATCGTCACCGGCACGTGCGGCAGTTCAACCTCGCCGACCAGCCGGTTCATCCCCGGGTGCAGCGCCGGCCCCGGATGGCCGAACCACTCCGGCGAACCGATCAACCGGCCCATGTGATAGATCCGGATCCCCGGGTCGACCGACGGCGGCGCCGGGTCGGGCAGCAGGCCGTACCAGCCGCGAACGATCCGTCCGCCGGCACGCACCGCGGCGTCGTGCCGTTCAGCCAGCGCCCAGGGAGCCGCGACCACCGGTGCCCGATTGACCGTCAGCGTCAGCGCCTCGCCCTCCAGGAGCGGTCGATAGACCTCTGCCAGCCGGCCCGGCAGACGCCGCAGATCGACCTTGCGGTCCACGTCGCCGATCTCGATGCGCACGTACCCGAGTCCGGCATCGACTGGCTTCGCTCGATCGTGCAGTTCGTAGACGCGGAGCTTCGCGCGGTCCCGATAGGTCAGGTCCTCAAAGGTGATCGCGCGTTCGTCGCCCGCCCGCGACGCCGTGACGGCGAAGCGGCTGCCGAGGTGGCCGATGGCCGCCTTCCCGCCCTGCCCGTACCGTCCGATCCGGTCGCCGGCCCGCTTGCGCGAGGCCCCCCAGCGCAGGTAATCGCGTTCCAGCTCGGCCGGACCCATGCCCGCGCCGCCGATCGCCGTCAACACGATCGACTCCGGCCGCACGATCAGGTCGACCCGCAGCGGGCGATCGGGCACGCGCGAATCCACGGCGTTGTCCACGAGTTCCAGCAGAGCGTCGATTGCCGAGCGGTAGTTGGCGAACAGCGACGCGGTCAGCCGCGGGTCGATTCGCTCCCGGACGACGCGTTGCGTGGTCATCGAACGTCGCGGGACTGCACCATGGCCTCCGACGTGAGCACGCTTGAACTGCGGGCTCCAACGACGGGGACGAGCCGCGGCTCGAACGGCACGAGGCCGCGAAATGCACTGGTCCGGTCGCCCATCAGAGTCGCCGCTCGGGCAGCGGCGGGACCGGCATCAACTCAAGCTTCACATGCCAGTACGACCACGAGCGCCGATCGAAGACACCCGGCGGCGCGTCGGCCAGGACGGCGCGCAGCGCGTCCATGCCGTAAACGGAACGCACCAGCTCCATGTCCTTCCAGCTCCCAAACGTCATCGCTTGAGCCAGGAATCGCCGCTCCTCGGCGAGTGCCGCGTCCGGTGACTTCCACCAGAACAGCTTCGCGGCGAGGTCCAGGAGACGCGGATCGGGCGCGGCCGCGCTCACCGCCGTTCCACCACCAGGATCTCCTCCCCCAGCATGTCCGTGATCCGGACCGCGGCCGGTCGGTCGCCGGCGGGCGCGTCAAGCTCGTAGGCACCGTCCACCAGGTCGGCGCGACGCTCCGGGACATCGATGAGGTCGACGTCGAAGACCTCGCCGTCGTAGGCGCTGTCGATGGCGACCGAGTCGACCACCCAGCGCCAGTCCTCGATCTGCGGCGCGAGCACGCCCTCCTGTCCCGCGAGTCGCTCCATGATCGACGGCGAAATGACGTCATCGACCCGGACGCGCAGGTATCCGTCCGCTCGCTCGAACGTCACGCGCGCGTCCGCCGGCGTGTGCTCGAAGAAGCGGCCGTGCCTTCTCGTCCGTCCGAAGGTCGACGCCGGAAACGGTTGTGCCGGGTCCTCGCCGTCCACGGCGTGGCGGAGGATCTCGGCGATCGCCGGGTAGCGGTCGTGGGCACATCCGCCCGCTCGCCACCCGTCCACGCGTGCGGCCAAGGCCGCCTGCAGCTCCGTCACACATGCAGCGTTGCCGCGCCGCGCGTCAGCCGTAGCCGAGGACGCGGACGCCCTGGATCTCGAAGTCGTGCGGGTTGCGGGTCACGACGATCGCGTCGCTGAACCACGCGACACCGGCGATGATCGCGTCGCCAAGGTATCTTTGGCCGGCGCGTCCGAGGCGACGGCGCGAAGCGCCGGCCCACTCCGCCGCATCCGGGTGCGTCGACACGTATTCGAGGGCTTCGATCATCGTCTTGAGCGCCGCAACCTCCTCGTCTGGTCCTCCCGACAAGGCTTCAGCCACGATGGCATCACAGATGAGAAGGTCATTCGACTCGCTGAATAGCTGCCGTACGAGGGCGAGTGCGCTTGGCTCGCCGCGGTTGTGGTCGATCAGGACGGTCGTATCCAGCAGGTAGCGCATCCAATTCCTCCGTCTCATAAGGTGCCCACAACATCCGGTCCCGCTTGCTGGAGTCGCGGAGCTGACGGAGGTTCTCCAGGACTTCTTCGTCCGTGGTTCCCCATGTCGTGGAATTCTTGAACGCGCCAGCGTACTTCTCGAAGACCATCCGGGCGTTATCCCGACGGACCTGGCGGAAGACGACGTCCGCGATGTAGCGACTGCGGCCGCGCGGGCCCGCGACTGCATCGACGAGGGCCAGCGTTTCCTCCGGCAGTGTGATATTGGTGCGGACGCGTCCCATGGTGCGCTCCGTGTGAATTGAATGCACACACGGTAGCACACACCACCAACCAACCGGTCCGGTCGCTGGCGCTCAGCTAGACTGCATCGGACAATGCAGGCTGGATAGCCGCTCCACGAAAACCCAGGGGCGACTTGAGGGAGGCGCGGTGGCCCCGTCCTGGGACGCGATCATCATCGGTGGCGGCCACAACGGCCTGGTCAGCGCCGCCTACCTGGCGCGGGCCGGGCTCAAAACGCTGGTGCTGGAGAAGCGCCAGGTCCTTGGCGGTGCCGCGGTCACGGAAGAGCTCTTCCCGGGGTTTCGCTTCTCGGTCTTCAGCTACGTCGTCTCCCTGCTCCGTCCCGAGATCATCCGTGACCTCCATCTGCCAAAGCATGGGCTGGACATCCTGCCGCTCGACGGCACGTTTACACCGCTCCAGCCGGGCAAGGGGCCGAAATCCGGCGGCGGCGACTACCTTTGGCGGGTCAACGATCATGGCCGCACCATCCGCGAGCTGCGCCGCTGGTCCGCCATGGACGCCGAGGCGTATGAGGAGTACGGCCAGCTCATGGTGGAGATGGCCCGCTTCATCAAGCCGATCCTGTCGATCACGCCACCGGACCTGACCAGCCTTGACCCGCGACCGCTACTGCCGCTGGCCGGGCTCGCTCGCC
>JANPDO010000104.1:0-1545 GCA_031431535.1 Chloroflexota bacterium | reverse complement strand
GGTGGA
Source organism: Chloroflexota bacterium (assembly GCA_031431535.1). Classification (GTDB taxonomy): domain Bacteria; phylum Chloroflexota; class Limnocylindria; order Limnocylindrales; family CSP1-4; genus SPCO01. Next base: position 1,539 of record JANPDO010000104.1, on the reverse strand, counting down.
GCCGCGACGCTGGCTGGAGCCACAAAGTTGGGTGGAGCTGCGAAGCTGAGTGGAGCCGTGAAGATGGGTGGGGCTGCGATGCTGAGTGGAGCCGCGACGCTGGGTGGAGCCGCGAAGTTCGGCAGAGCCGCAACGCTCGGCAGAGCCACGACGCTGGGTGGAGCCACGACGCTGGGTGGAGCCACGACGCTGGGTGGAGCCACGACGCTGGGTAGAGCCGCGATCTTGGCGGCGAAGGTCCCGTCGGTGGCCAGGGTAGGGGCAATGCCGCAGCCAGGACACCCGCCGGTCGCACGCTTCCAGCACCGATCACACGCATGGACGCTGCAGGATTGGCAGGGCCTGAGTCCCACCCCCAGCAGTGTTGACACTGGGCCGACGAGGTTGCCACACCGTTCGCAGAACGGCATCGGAGCCCCGCCAGACGGCGGCCTCGCCCGAGGGGCCTGGGCTGGGGTCATGCCCCCGCCGACCTCACAGCTTCAGCCAGGGCGGCTGGACGCGGAAACGGGTCGGCCCGGTCCATCGATGGGCATCATCGCTGTGCCGCTCGCTCGCTTGGAGCGCCATCGCGCCACCCACCATCACGCTGTCGGTTGCTCGCCTGGGAACTGAGCATGAAACGGCGCCGCGGAACACACCCTGATCCTCCCCATTCGGACGTAGCATACGAGACCCAGGGTCGATGCAAGCGCTGCCCGGCGCGCAAAGTGTTGCTCGAGGTCAACGGTAATGGGTCGTCCAGGCGTCGTCGTGGTCGGGAGCACGATGATCGATCTCGTCGCCTATGCCGACCGTTTGCCAGATGACGGCGAAACCGTCGTCGGCAGCGGATTTCGGTCCGGGTTCGGCGGCAAGGGGGCCAACCAGGCGGTCATGGCCGCGCGCTTCGGGGCCGCGGTCGCGATGGTCAACGCGGTCGGCGACGACGACTACGGAACGGCGACACTGGCCAACCTGGCGGGGGAGGGGATCGCCACGGAGTCCGTGGTTCGCGTTCCTGGTTCCTCGGGCGTCGCCCCGATCTGGGTGGATGGGAACGGGTCCAACCGGATCATCATCGTCCCAGGGGCGAACCTCCATGTGCCGGCTGCTCTGGCCGTTGACGCCGTTGAGCGGCTCCGGCCGGCCGTCGTCATCGGGCAATTCGAGATTCCGCAGGCGGTCACCGCCGCCGGGTTCGCGGCGGCGCGCCGCCTGGGCGCGGTGACGATCCTCAATCCGGCCCCAGGCGCCGACATTGACCCGGAGCTGCTTGCCGTCACGGACTGGCTGGTCCCCAACGAGACCGAGTTCGCGCTTATCGCCGGGGAACCGCTGGGCAGCGACCCGGTCGCCGAGGCCGAGCGGATCGTCGCGTTCGCCCGTCGTGTGGGCGTCTCGCTCGCCGTCACCCTAGGCGAGCGGGGAGTCGCGCTGGCGACCGGAGGCGGGCCGGTCATTCGGATCCCGGCGCCGGCCGTCAGACCCGTCGACACCACGGGGGCCGGCGACGCGTTCGTCGGTGCATTCGCAGTTGGCCTGGCCATGGCCTGGACG
>JANPDO010000103.1:0-12031 GCA_031431535.1 Chloroflexota bacterium | reverse complement strand
GCGCGGATCGAATCGAGCAAGGCGTTCTGCCACGAGATCGCGGCGGCGGCCGGGGTCGCGATGGCCAGGGCGAGAGCGTTCCGCGACCCTGAGGCGGCCCGGGCCTTTGCCGCGGAACTGGCATCCGGGGGCCGCGGTGTCGTGGTCAAGGCGGACGGCTTGGCGGCCGGCAAGGGCGTCACGGTGTGCGATTCGCTCGATGAGGCCGAACGCGCGATCGATGAGATCTACGCGCTGGCCAGGGGAGTTGGAGCCCGGACCGACTCGGCGAGCACGGGCGCGGCTGGCGCCGAGTCAATCGTCGTGATCGAGGAGCGACTGGCCGGTCCGGAGGCAAGCCTGATCGCGCTGACCGACGGCCAGGACGTCGTCGCACTGCCCCTCGCCCGCGACCACAAGCGCCTACGCGACGGAGACGAAGGGCCGAACACCGGCGGTATGGGGGCCTTCAGCCCGTTGCCCGATCTTCCCGACGACGAGGCCGGTCGTCTGCTCGACGCCTTCCACCGACCCATCCTCGCGGAGCTTGCCCGACGCGGAACGCCGTTCGTCGGCGCGCTGTACGCGGGGCTGATCCTGACCGACGACGGACCCGTGCTGCTCGAATGCAATGCCCGGTTTGGCGATCCCGAGACCCAGGCGATCCTGCCGCGGCTGGCGGTGGCGCTCGGACCCTGGCTACTCGCGGCCGCCCAGGGCAGGCTCGGCGGCGCACTGGCGACCGCCCGGATCACGGGTTCCGGCCTGCCGACGATGGCGGGTGCCACTGTCGCGATCGTGCTGGCCGCCGCCGGCTATCCGGACCGGCCGCGATCCGGCGACCCGATCATCGGGCTGCGCGAGGCAGCCGCCACCGGGGCGCTGCTCTTCCACGCCGGAACATCGCGCGACGACGACGGCACGGTCCGGACCGCGGGCGGTCGGGTGTTGTCCATCGTGGGCCGGGGACCGAGTCTCGACGCCGCCCACATGGCCGCAACTGGCGCGGCAGACCTGATCGATGCGCCCGGGCTGCAGCGCCGGCACGATGTCGGCCTGGTTCGCGCTTCATTCCCGGTTGGCTCCGCCCGATGAGACGCGCCGCATGATCCGTCGCTACACGCTCCCGGAGATGGGCGCGATCTGGTCCGACCAGGCTCGCTTCGCGGCCATGCTGCGCGTGGAGCTGGCCGTTGCGCGAGTCCAGGCCGCCCGAGGGGCGATCCCGGCGACCGCCCTGACCGCCCTCGAATCGCGCGCCCGCGTCGATATCGATCGCATCACCGAGATCGAGCAGACGACCGACCACGACGTGATCGCGTTTGTCAGCCAGATCGCCGAAACGGTCGGAGCTGAGGGGCGCTTCCTCCATATGGGCCTGACCAGCAGCGATGTGGTCGACACCGCCCTGGCGCTCCAGCTCCGGGCGGCCGGGGAGCGGCTGCTGCTCGATGCCGACCGGCTCCTGGCCGCGGTGGTCACCCGCGCCCGGGCCGAGGCAGACACGGTCATGATGGGGCGTACCCACTCGGTCCATGCGGAGCCAACGACGCTGGGTCTCAAGCTGGCCGGTTGGGCGTTCGAAGTCGATCGGGGCCGGACGCGCCTCGCGGCCGCCGTGGACGAGATCGGCACGGGCAAGATCTCCGGCCCGGTCGGCACCTACTCTCACCTGGCCCCCGACGTCGAGGCGGAGGTGCTCGCGGCTCTCGACCTGCACGCGGACCCGGTGAGCACGCAGATCGTCCAGCGCGATCGGCACGCAGCGCTGCTCACGGCGATCGCAATCCTGGGTGGTTCCCTGGAGCGTTTTGCAACCGAGGTCCGCAACCTCCAGCACTCCGAGATCGGCGAGCTCCAGGAGCCGTTCAAGCCGGGCCAGAAAGGCTCGTCGGCAATGCCCCACAAGCGCAACCCGATCCTGTCCGAGCGGATCGCCGGTCTGGCCAGGCTCCTGCGCGGTTACGCCCACACCGCGCTCGAGGACCAGCCGCTGTGGCACGAACGCGACATCAGCCACAGCAGCGCCGAGCGGGTGATCCTGCCCGACGCGACGATCGTCCTGGACTACATGCTCGTGCGCATGACCGGCCTTGTCGAAGGGCTGGTGGTCCGGCCCGAACGAATGCGCGAGAATATCGAGCGCGGCTACGGCCTGTATGCCTCGTCGCGGGTGCTGAGCCTCCTGGTCGAGTCAGGTCTCGCGCGCGACGATGCCTACGCGATCGTCCAGCGCGCGGCGTTGCGAGCGGCCGACGAACGAGTCCCGCTGCGCGGGCTGCTGGCGATCGATGCGACCGTCGCCCAGCGGGTGTCGCTGGCAACGCTCGACGCCTGTTTTGACGATGCCGCGTTCCTGGCCCACGTGCCGCAGGTCATGGTGCGCCTGGATCGACTCGATGCTCGCTGAGTCCTTCCTGCGTTCGGGCAAGGTCCGCGACCTGTATTCCGTGCCGGGCGGGCGGCTCGTCCTGACGGCGTCCGACCGGATCTCGGCCTTCGACGTTGTCCTTCCGTCCCTGATCCCGGACAAGGGACGGGTGCTCACGGGGCTGTCCCGGTTCTGGTTCGCCGAGACCGCGGGGATCGTGCCGAACCACCTGCTGGACACCGACGTCGAGGTGCTGCGCGAGGCATTCGCGGCGCGCTGGGAGGCGAAGATCGCGAACGCGATCGCGGGTGCGGGTCTTGACTCGCGATCGGCCCCGAAGGTCGTGAATTTCGGGCTCTCGCTTGACGACCTCGGCGGCCGGATCATGATCTGCCGTCCGACTCAGGTCGTGCCGATTGAAGCCGTCGTCCGCGGCTACCTCGCGGGCTCCGGCTGGAAGGAGTACCGCGAACGGGGGACCGTATGCGGGATCCCGCTGCTTGCCGGGCTGCGTGAGGCCGACCGGCTGCCTGAACCCATCTTCACGCCAGCCACCAAGGCTGATGCCGGGGCACATGATGAGAACCTCAGCTTTGACGCGATGATCGAGTACATCGCGGCACAGTCGCTTGATCCGGCGTGGGCTGGGCCGCTGGCCGAGGCGATCCGCCAGCGTGCGATGGCGCTGTACGGGTATGGAGCCGCGATCGCCGCCCGGCACGGGATCCTGCTGGCCGATACGAAATTCGAATTCGGGCTCGCGGTGCCAAGCCTTGAAACCTCGGGCGGCCGAACCGAAGACGGGCTGATCACGTTGCGACCAAACCTTGCCCCCCGCTCGGGGACGATCCCCGATGGCTGGCCCGAATCCAGCCTGATCCTGATCGATGAGGTCATGACCCCGGATTCGTCGCGATTCTGGGATGCCACGTCGTATGAGCCCGGTCGGCCGCAGGCCAGTTTCGACAAGCAGTTCGTGCGCGATTGGCTGGAAACCCAGCCGTGGGACAAGACCGCGCCAGGGCCGGAGCTGCCAACGGAGGTGATCGAAGGCACCCGCGCCCGCTACATCGAGGCCTACGAGCGGATCACCGGGGCCAGCTTCAAGCGCTACCTTGAGGAGGACGTGATCGCCCCATGACCAGCTTCCGGTTCGCCGTCAACGTCACCCCCAAGCCCGGCATCCTGGATCCCCAGGGGCGGGCGGTGGAGGGGAGTCTCGGTCACCTCCGGATCAGCGGTGTCAGCGGCGTGCGGGTCGGCCGCCGGGTCGAACTGACGGTAGATGCAGCTGACGTGGCGTCGGCCAGGGTGGTGGTGGAACGCCTCGCGGGGGAGCTGCTCTCCAACCCGTTGATCGAGGCATACGAGATCGAGCCGCTCGGTGCCGTCTCATCGATCGTCGGCGTGGCGGGCGGGCCTGACATGGCGGGGCGGGCCTGACATGGCGGTCCGGATCGGGGTCGTCGTCTTCCCCGGCAGCAACTGCGATCGCGACACGCTGGATGCCCTCGACCTCGCCGGCGCCGAGGCCGTTCGCCTGTGGCACGAACAGGCGACGCTCGATGGTGTCGCGGCCGTGGTCCTGCCGGGCGGCTTCGCCTACGGCGACTACCTGCGGGCCGGTGCGATCGCCCGGTTCAGCCCGATCATGCGGTCGGTTGCCGCGTTTGCGGCGGGCGGCGGCCTCGTCCTGGGGATCTGCAACGGCTTCCAGGTCCTCGCCGAAGCGGGTCTCGTGCCTGGCGCGCTGCTGCGCAACGCGTCCCTTCGCTTCGTCGGCCGGGAGGTGGCTATCTCCCCCGCGCGACTCGATACGGCGTTCACCCATGCCCTGGCTTCGCGGAGCCCGTTGCGCATGCCCGTGGCCCATGGCGAGGGCTGCTACTACGCGGACGACGTGACCCTCGATGCCCTCGAGAGCGACGGACAGGTGCTCTTCCGCTACGTCGATGCCGCCGGCGCCCCCGCCCGACCTGGCGACCCGGCGAACCCCAACGGCTCCCTCCGGGCGATCGCCGGGGTCCTCAATGCGGCCGGCAACGTGGCCGGACTCATGCCGCACCCCGAGCGGGCGACCGAGGCGATCCTTGGTTCGGACGATGGGATGGGGATTGTCCGCTCCCTGGTCGAGAGCGCGGCGCGCGCGGCCAACGTGGCCGGAGCCCCTGTCGGAGCCAGCGCCCGATGACCCTGACCGAGCGCCCGGTCGAGCCGCTCCATCGCCGGCTGGGCATCACCGAAGAAGAGCTGTCAGCCATCCGCGACCGGCTCGGCGGTCGCGACCCCAACGACCTCGAGCTCGCCATGTTCAGCGTCATGTGGAGCGAGCACTGCTCGTACAAGAGCTCGAAGCCCTTGCTGCGCACCCTGCCGACCGCTGGCGAGGGCGTCGTCGCCGGTCCGGGTGAGAACGCAGGCGTGATCTCCATCGGGGACGGGCTGGCGGTGGCGTTCAAGATCGAATCGCACAACCATCCGTCGGCGGTCGAGCCATACCAGGGCGCCGCGACCGGGGTCGGCGGGATCCTGCGCGACATCTTCACCATGGGCGCACGACCGATTGCCATCCTCGATGCGCTTCGGTTTGGCGATCCGGCGAGCCCTCGAACGCGCCACCTCGTCGACGGGGTGGTCCGCGGCGTCGGCGGGTACGGCAACTGCGTGGGCGTCCCAACGGTCGGCGGCGAGCTCGTCTTCGATCCGACCTACGGGGGCAACCCGCTGGTCAACGTGATGGCGATCGGGCTGATGGAGGAGCGGCTGCTCACGCTGGCGGCGGCGCCCGGCCCGGGCAACCTGGTCGTGCTGTTCGGCTCGACGACCGGCCGTGACGGGATCGGTGGCGCATCCGTGCTCGCGAGCGCCACGTTCACAGACGACGATCCTTCGAAACGTCCGAGCGTCCAGGTCGGCGACCCGTTCGCCGAGAAGCTGCTGATCGAGGCCTCGCTCGAGCTGATTGAACAGGGTCTCGTCGAGGGGCTGCAGGACCTGGGTGCCGGCGGGATCACCTGCGCCACCTCGGAGACCGCGGATCGTGCGGGTACCGGGATCGTGATCGACCTGGACGCCATCCCGCGCCGTGAACCCGGCCTTGAACCGTTCGAGGTGCTGATCTCCGAGTCGCAGGAGCGGATGTGCGCGGCGGTCCGTCCAGACCGGTGGCCCGCCGTCCGCGAGGTGTGCGAACGCTGGGGCCTCCCGGTGGCGGTGATCGGTCGGGTGACCGGCGACCGCGACATCGCCGTCGTCTCGGGCGGCCTGGACAACGAGGGCAGACCGCAAGCAGGCGCGCGCGAGATCGCCCGGATCCCGGCCAGCGCGCTGACCAGCGACGCCATCGTCCACGAGCGGATCGCGCTGGCCCCGACCCATCGACGAGTGGCGCCCGCCCCCGGGGTACCGGCCGCCGCCAGCGACAACCTGCCCGAGCGTGGGATGGATCCGGGTGCCGTGCTCCTGGCCCTGCTCGGTTCGCCCAATCTGGCCAGTCGGCGCCCGGTGTTCGAGCAGTACGACTCGACCGTCGGGGCAGCCACGGTGACCGGGCCGGGTCGCGGTGCCGCGGTCGTCCGGATCAAGGGCACCGCGAAGGCGCTCGTCGCCTCGACCGATGCCAACCAGGCGGTCGGGCAACTCGACCCGTGGCTGGGCGCCGCGCTGTCGGTCGCGGAGGCCACCCGCAATGTGTCGATCACCGGGGCGCGGCCGCTTGGGGTGACCAATTGCCTCAACTACGGCGACCCCACGCGTCCGGAGGCGTTCTGGCAACTGCGCGAAGGGGTCCGCGGGCTCGGTGACGCCTGTCGCGCCCTCGGCCTGCCGGTCACCGGCGGCAATGTCTCGCTGTACAACGAGTCGCCGGCCGGCGCCATTGCCCCGACACCCGAGATCGGCGTCGTGGGACTGCTCGACGACGTGGCAAACCTCGTGGGGCCGGCGTTCCGGGAGGCCGGGGACGTGGTCATGCTGGTTGGCGACGCCACGCCCGGGCTGGCCGGATCCGCTTACGCTGCGCTGGCCGGCACCACCCCCGAGGACGGCCCGCCGGACCTGGACCTCGCGCGTGAAGCGGCGCTCCAGTCGTACATCCGCGAGGCGATCGGGCGTGGCCTCGTGACCTCGGCCCAGGATGTCTCCGGCGGGGGACTGGCGGTTGCCCTTGCCGAGTGCGCGATGTGGGGCGGCATCGGAGCTGCGGTCAGGGTCGCGCTCGCGGCCTCGCCGGCGGTCGTCCTGTTTGGCGAGAGCCCGTCCCGGCTCGTGCTGAGCAGTACGGCCGCGCTAGCCCCGGCGCTGGAGCTGCTCGCCCGCCAGCATGGCCTGCCCGTGGAGCGTCTCGGCGTCGTGGGTGGCAGCGCACTCGTCATCGAATCAACCGGGGCCGGCCCGCTCGGGGCCGCCGAGGAACGGGGCAGTCGGGTGGCCGACGCCCTCGAGGTTGCCCTGGTGGACCTGCGTCGCGCCTGGGACCACGGTCTCTCGCGGGCGCTCGGCTGGGAGAGCTGAGCCGTGTGCGGCGTCTTCGGGGCGGTGCTCCCGGGGGGTGAGCCAACCGATGCCGCCTCCGTCGCGGCGCTGGGCCTCTTCGCCCTCCAGCATCGTGGTCAGGAATCGGCCGGGCTGGCGGTCAGCGACGGCGAGCAGCTGATGCTCTACAAGGACCTCGGGATGATCAGCACGGTGCTCGACGAGCGCCGCCTGCCGAGCCTCCGCGGCCAGCTGGCCATCGCCCACTGCCGCTACTCGACCACCGGCTCGACCATCTGGGAAAACGCCCAGCCAACGTATCGCCTTGGGCCGCGACGCGCGCTGGCCATTGGGCACAACGGCAACCTCGTCAACACCCGGGACCTCCTGGGCCAGCTTCAGGGTGGGCGAACGCGATTGCCGGCATCCACCGACACGGAGCTGCTCACCGCACTGCTGGCGGATGAGCCAGCCGCCGACACGGTGGAGGCCCTCCAGCGGGTGCTCCCGCGGGTCCGTGGCGCGTACAGCCTGGTGGTTCTCGACGAGCGTCGGGTGATCGGGGTGCGCGACCCGTTCGGGTTCCGGCCCCTGGTCCTGGGGCGGCTGACGCGCTCGGTGGTCGGTGGGCGCGACGACGGGCTGTGGCGCGACGACGACGCCACGACCGGTTGGTGCCTGTCGTCCGAGACGGCCGCGCTCGACATCGTGGGTGCCGAGTACGTCCGCGACGTGGAACCGGGCGAGCTGGTCATCCTCGAGCCGGGACAGCCGCCGCGGTCCGTTCGCTTCGCGGCGGCAACGCCGGCGCTGTGCGTGTTCGAACTCATCTATTTTGCGCGGCCGGACTCGTACATGGAAGGCCGCAATCTCTACGAGGCCCGTCGCCAGATGGGGATCCAGCTGGCGTCCGAGCATGCGGCCGACGCGGACCTGGTGATGCCTGTGCCCGACACCGGCGCGCCCGCCGCCGCTGGATATGCGGAGGCCTCCGGCATCCCGTACCGCGAAGGGATGTATCGCAACCGGTACGCCGGCCGAACGTTCATCCAGCCGTCCGCCGGGCTGCGTCACCGGGGCGTGACGATCAAGCTCAATCCGCTGCCGGCGGTGGTCGCCGGCAAGCGGCTCATCGTGGTCGATGACTCCATCGTGCGCGGCACCACGACCAAGCGGATCGTCGATCTGCTGCGCCGCGCTGGGGCGACGGAGGTCCACGTTCGGATCAGCGCGCCGCCGATCTACCATCCGTGCTTCTACGGGATCGATACGCAGGTCGAGACGGAGCTGATCGCGGCGACCCACTCGGAACCCGAAATCCGGGAATTCATCGGGGCCGATTCGCTTGGCTACCTGTCGATCCGGGGGGTGCTCGCGGCACTCGAGCTGCCGTATGAGCGGTTCTGTTTCGCCTGCTTCGACGGCAAGTACCCAGAGCCGGTCCCATATGACGCCTCCAGTCGCAAGTTTGTCCTCGAGGAACCGGTGGGTGCCGCACCCGGTGGCTGAGGGGCGGGCGGCGTATCGGCGGTCGGGCGTCGATGTCACGGCCGGGGAGCGGGCTGTCGAGCTGATGCGGGGCCACGTCGAATCGACGCGTCGACCGGAGGTGCTCGGCGGACTGGGCGGCTTCGGCGGCGCGTTCGCGATCCCCGACGGCTTCCGCGAGCCGCTCCTGATCGCCTCGACCGACGGGGTCGGCACGAAGACGGCCATCGCGACCCGGGTCGGGCGGTTTGACACGATCGGGATCGATCTTGTCGCCATGTGTGTCGACGACGTCGTCTGTACGGGCGCGGAGCCACTGGCTTTCCTGGATTACGTCGCGGTTGGGGAATTGGACCCGCTCGCCGTAGCCGAGCTGGTCAGCGGCGTGGCGGCGGGCTGCCGAGCCGCGGGTTGTGCCCTCGTGGGCGGCGAAACGGCGGAACACCCGGGGCTGATGGCGGCCGACGCATTCGACCTGGCCGGGACGGCGATCGGGGTCGTCGAGCGCTCCCGCGTCATCGACGGCTCCGCGGTGCGGGCCGGTGACGCGATCGTCGGCGTTGCCTCGTCAGGTCTCCATGCCAACGGCTACTCGCTGGTCCGTGCGCTGATGGCTGAATGGGACCTGGACCTCGCCGAGCCCTACCAGGCGCGACTTCGTCGAGCGCTCGGGGATTCGGCTGCGTCAGCGGCCCTGGAAGGCGCGGAGCACGAGGCGATGGCCACGCTCGGTGAGGTGCTGCTGACCCCGACGCTGATCTATGCCCGCGCGATCCTGGCCGTTCGTCAGACGCTGGTGGGCCCGGGCTGGGACCTGCACGGCCTCGCGCACATCACCGGTGGGGGACTGCCCGGCAACGTGCCGCGGGCGCTGCCGGCCGGGCTGGCCGCCCGACTCGATCCATCCCGCTGGGTCATGCCCTCGGTGATGCGCCTGATCGGTGCGCTGGGGGGACTCGATGATGCGGAGCTACGCTCGACGTTCAACGGCGGTCTCGGGATGATCGCGGTCGTGCCGCTCGCCGCAACCACAGCAACCATCGCCGCCCTCGGCGAACACGGCCTGACGGGGATGCTCGTCGGTGAGGTGGTCGTGGCCGATGCGGTCGCCGGTACCCGCTACATCGAGGGCCGACTGGAGGGCCTGCCCGGGGATCTCGCCCGATGAGCGGACGGATCGCCGTGGGCGTCTCGGGCGGGGGCTCGAACCTGCGGGCACTGGCCGCTGCAGCCGAGCGTCGCGAACTTGGCGGGGAGATCGCGCTGGTCTTCGCAGATCGAGCCTGTCCGGCGCTCGATTGGGCGGCGGAGCAGGGGATCGAGACCGCGCTGGTGCCCCGCGGCGACGACCTGGCGCTCACCGCGACGCTGGAGGCCGTCCGCCCGGACGTCGTCGTCCTGGCGGGCTACATGCGGATCATCGGCCCGGCCATGCTGGCAGCGTTTGGCGGCAGGATCCTCAATACCCATCCGTCCCTCCTGCCGGCCTTCCCCGGGGCGCATGCGGTCGCCGACGCCCTGGCCCACGGCGTGACCGTCACCGGCTGCACCGTTCACCTGGTCGATGCGACCCTCGACGGCGGTCCGATCGTTGTCCAGGAGGCCGTGCCGGTTCTCCCGGGCGACGACGCGGAGACCCTGCAAGCCCGGATCCGCGCCGTCGAGCACCGACTCCTGCCCCGCGCCGTCGCCTTGATGCTGGCGGGCGCGGTCGCGGTTGCGCCGGATGGCCGTCACGTGACCGTGGACCTCGGCGTGGCCGACGTGCGCATCCCGCCGCCGCGCCGCGCGCTCCTGTCCGTCTCGGACAAGTCGGGACTCGTGGACCTCGGTCGGGGACTCGTCGCCCGTGGGTTCGAGCTGGTGTCGACCGGCGGGACGGCGCGGGCGCTGCGCGACGCGGGCCTCCCGGTCACCGACGTCGCCGCGGCGACGGGCTCGCCGGAGATGCTCGAAGGCCGGGTCAAGACGCTCCATCCGCGGGTCCACGCCGGTCTCCTGGCCGATCGGCGGCTGGCCGATCACCGGCGCCAGATGCTGGCCGCCTGGATCGCACCGTTCGAGCTGGTGGTCGTCAACCTCTACCCGTTCGCGGCGGCGCTGGAGCGGCCCGGGATCACGGTGGACGAACTGATCGAGGAGATCGACATCGGCGGGCCGTCGATGGTCCGGGCGGCCGCCAAGAACCACGCCAATGTCGCGATCGTGACGTCGCCCTCGCGCTACGTCGCGATCCTGGCGGCCCTCGACGCCGATGGCAGGATCGGTGCCGGCCTCCGGCGCGCCCTGGCGCTCGAGGCGTTCGCCCATACCGCGGCCTACGACGCGCGGATCGCCGCGGAATTGCCGGGCCGGATGGCCGCAGCGGGTCTCGGGCTTCCCGACGAACCCGGGTTGCCCGGGGCTTCCGACCCGTACCCGCCCAGGTTGACCGTCTCGCTCGAAAAAGTTGAGACGCTCCGCTACGGCGAGAACCCGCACCAACCCGCCGCACGCTACCGACGTCCGGGGACGACTCTCGACGATGGTCTGTTCGGCGTCGAGCGGATGCCGCTCCAGGGCAAGACCCTCTCCTACAACAATGTGCTCGACGCCGCCGCGGCTTCAGGGCTGGGTCGCGCCCTCCGCGGGCCTGCGGTGGTCATCGTCAAGCACACGAACCCGTGCGGCGCCGCGGAACGCGCCAACCTTCCTGATGCGTGGGCCGCGGCGCTTGAAGCGGACCCGGTGAGTGCCTTCGGCGGAGTTGTGGCGGTCACCCGCGAGGTCGATCGTGAGGTCGCGGTCGCGCTCAGCTCCATCTTCCTGGAGATCGTCATCGCTCCCTCGTTCACTGCCGACGCGCTGGTGGTGCTGGCCACAAGACCCAACTTGCGGGTCCTCCTCGACGAGGCGCTCGCGGCCGATGAGTCCGTTCCGGCCGGCTCCACCTCGCCAACCGACGCGATGCGGACGACCGGTGGCGCCGTCCTCGTCAGCGCACCGGACACGAGCACCGACGATCCCGCTACGTGGACCTGTGTGACGCGCCGGACGCCGACCGACCGGGAGCGGGAAGACCTCGATCTCGCGTGGCGCCTCGTCCGAGGTGTCACCTCCAATGCGATCGTCCTTGTGAGGGACCGCCGCCTCATCGGGATCGGCAGCGGCCAGACCTCGCGCGTGGACGCAGCCCGCCAGGCCGTCGCGAAGGCCCGCGCCATGCTAGGCGAGGCGTCGACCGTGGGGGCGTCGTGCGCCAGCGATGCCTTCTTCCCGTTCCCCGACGCCGTCGAAGCGTGCACGGCCGCCGGCGTGACCGCCTTTGTTCAACCCGGCGGCTCCATCCGTGATGCAGAAGCGATCGCCGCCGTGGACACCGCCAGCGGCACAATGCTGATCACCGGGACCCGCCACTTCCGCCATTGACTGCTCACTCGACGTCATAGGGCGGCTGCGCGCTCGCCGCTGCTACCATCGCGCTCCCATGACCGACCGAGCGGCCCGCCCGCGGTACTACCTGACCACGGCGATCGCCTATGCCAACAACAAGCCCGGGCTGCACACCCTGTACGAGGTGATCGGTTCCGACGTCATCGCGCGCTGGCACCGGATGAAGGGCGACGACACGCGGTTCCTCACCGGCACCGACGAGCACTCGATCAACATCGCCCAGGCGGCGGTCGATGAAGGCCGAAGCGCGCGCGCGTTCGTCGATGAGAAGGTCGGCTACTTCAAGGC
>JANPDO010000102.1:0-14721 GCA_031431535.1 Chloroflexota bacterium | reverse complement strand
AAACGACGGGTCGACCCCGAAAACGTCGCGAACCTGGTCCTCGCCTAGCACCCTCGACGGCCGTCCGTCGGCCACGATCCGACCCCTATCAAGAAGCACGAGGCGAGGGAAGAAGTGGCTGGCCAGCGCGAGGTCGTGGAGCACGGCGATCACCGTCGTCCCGTCGCGCTTGTTGAGATCCACGAGGAGCTCCATCGCCCCGACCTGGTGGCGCAGGTCCAGGTGGACCGTGGGCTCGTCCAGGATCAGAATCGGCGCGGCCTGTGCGACGGCCATGGCGATGAGCACCAGCTGGCGCTCGCCGAGCGACAACTCGCGGGCGTCACGACCAAGCAGGTGTCCAACGCCGACCCGCTCGATGGCCGCCGCGACGGCCGCTCGATCGGCGGGACGAGGTCCTCGAAATGGGTCTTCGTGCGGGAGGCGACCAAGCGCGATCACCTCCTCTACTCGTGTGGCGAACGGCAGGCCCACCGCGCCAGGGACGACCGCGATGCGCCGGGCGACCTCGAGCCGATCCAGCCCGCCGACGAGTTCTCCGCCCAACCGCGCGGATCCGGCGGCAACCGCCAACAGCCCGGTCACCACGGCAAGGAGCGTGGACTTGCCGGCACCATTCGGTCCGATCAGGGCGACCCGCTCACCCGGCTCGATGGTCAGGCTGACATCGCGCAGCGCAAGCCGGTCGCGATAGGCGGCGGTCACCCGATCGAGGGCGATGATTGGCCGGCTCACAGTTCGTAGCCGGTCCGCGCCCGACGCAGGATCAGCAGAAAGAACGGAGCCCCGAGGACGGCCGTCACGACACCGACCGGGATCTCGCCGAGCAGTCGCGCCGCGAGATCGGCATACGCCAGCAAGGCGGCACCGCCGATCGCCGAGATCGGGAGGACGGCGCGAGCCGACGGGCCGACGATCAGCCGGACGACGTGCGGGACGACCAGCCCTACAAACCCGATCAGGCCGCTGATCGCGACCGCCGCGGCCGTGACCAGCGACGCCAGGCCGAGCAGGATCGCGCGCTCCCGCCGGACATTGATCCCGAGGTGCATCGCGGTCTGCTCGCCCATGAGAAGGCCGTTGAGCGAGCGGGCCCGCAGGAGGATCCCGATACAGCCGATCGCGACGATCGGGATCGCGCCGGCGAGTCGGGCCCATGTCGCGGCGTCAAAGCTGCCGAGGAGGTAGATGAAGATCTGGCGGAGCGCCGCCCCGGACAGGTACATCGCCATCGCCAGTCCCGCGGCCAGCAGCGAACCAACCGCGTACCCGGTCAACAGCAGACTCGTGAGTGGCGCGAGTCCGGTGACACGCGACAGCCGATACACCGTGTAGATGGAGGCCAGCGCGCCGAGGAACGCCAGCCCGTGGAGCAGCCCGAATTCGAGCACGACAAAGCGGACCGGGATGATCACCGCAATCGCCGCCCCGAGCGCGGCGCCCGACGCGGTCCCCAGGACATACGGGTCGGCGAGCGGGTTTCTGAGCAGCCCCTGGTAGGTAGCGCCGGCGACCGCCAGCGCACACCCAACCAGCATTGACGTCAGCACCCTCGGCAGGCGCAACTCCATCACAATGGTCTCGGCCGCATCTGACCAGGTCCGGGCAAGGTCAAGGCCCAGCAGCCGGTGAGCCAGGATCGCGACCGTGTCGCCGGGGGCGACCGCGACGGAGCCGAAGCCGACGCCGGCCACGAGGGCGACCGCCAGTGCGACGAACCCGAGCCCGATCAAGGCGGAGGGCCGATCGCCGATCCCACGGGACGGGCCGACACGGACGCCAGATCTCGGCAGGGCTTCGCCGCGGGATGCCATCGCCGTGGTCAGGGGACCGCGGGGATCGGGACCGCCGGCGGCAGCACCAGGTCCGGATGGATCGCCAGCGCCAGCTCGCGCAGACCCTCGACGAGACGCGGTCCGGGGCGCGTCACGATGAGGTCGTTGACGGCTCGGATCGCCCCGGACTTGACCGCGCTCATCACGTTCCAGCCGGCTCGGGCGGCGACCTGGTCTGCGGTGACGCCGTATGCGGCATCGCCGAGCAGGATCAGCTCCGGGTCGGCGGCGATCAGCTTTTCGATCGAGATCGCGAAGTCGGTCGTGCTGCCGGTCGTGATCGGATCGCCGCCGGCGAGTTCGACCATCTCCTCGATGAACGAGCCGTCCGCTGCCGTGTAGATCGCCGCGGTGGCGTCGAGTTCGTAGAAGGTTCGTGGCCGGGTCAGCGTGGCCGTCGCCGTCGCGACATCATCGAACCCGGCCTGCATCGCCGCGGTTATCGCCAGAGATGCTTCGGTGAGCCCGACGGCCGCCCCGATCAACTCGATATCGTCGAGGACGGCGGCCAGGTCCGGGGCGTAGACGACGAGCACCGGGATACCCAATGATCGAAGCCGGGCGACGGCCTCGGGCGGGTTGAAGAAATTGCCGCCGGCGATAACAAGGTCCGCTTCGAGGCCGACGATCGCTTCGATATCGACGGCCGTATAACTGGCGACATCAGGCAGCGCAACCGCCTCGGGCGGGTAGTCGTCGAAGTCCGTGGTGGCCACCACCCTGCGACCCGCGCCGAGGGCGAACAGGATCTCGGTCGTCGCGGGGGTGAGCGAGACGATTCGCTGTGGCTCGGAGGCGACCTCTACGGTGGTGCCTTCGTCATCGGTGAGGGTGATCGGGAAGGCCGGAGCCGGCGTCGGCTCGATGGTCGGCATCGGGCTCGGGACGAGGGTGGGCGTCAGGGTCGGAGCAGCAGTCGGCGCGGCGGCGATCGGTGTGTTCGCCGGCGGAATCGAGGCACCGACACCGGTGCAGGCGGCGAGCAGCAGCGTAACGATGGCAAGCAGGTTCGCGGGTCGATAGCGGGACAAGAGGTCCTCCGATCACCGTGTGGCGAGGCGGGCGAGAGAATCGCAAACCCCTCGCATCGATGGCGTCGAGCGAGGGGCTTCAGCCGGAAAGTCGCACGGTCCTGCCTACCTTTCTCTCGAAGGTTCGAGCATGCACCGTGTGGTCGGCGACCGGACTCGCGTCCCTGAAGGGGGCGCTCACCGTAGCGGGACTGTGCCGGGATTGCACCGGCTTCGCGACCACGCGGCGTGACAGAAGTTTGTCGTCGGGGAGCGTAGCACAGGGCGGTCCGCGTCCGGCCGACCGTGCCTGGTCTTCCCGGATGAAGGCGCCGATAAGCCGCACGTAAGCGTCGCCTGCGAAGATCGCCGCCTCGCCTCCTCCCGCCACAGCCAGCCCCGCCGGAGGAGTGAACCGTGTTGGAGCCACGATGGCTGCGTTGGATTGGGCCGGGGGTGATCGCCGTCCTGGCGGTCGGGTCGGTCGCAAGCACCACACTGGGCGCCGGGCCGCATCCATGGGTGCCGCGCGCATGTGGAATCGAATCTGGCGGCCCGGCCGCGGCCGCGCGCGCCCAGGGGCCGGCCGGCCTCGACGACCTCCACCAGGAGGCCTGGTTCCGCCTCGACGCCAGTCTCGACCGGACCGGTGCGCTCGAAGGCCAGCGCCTCGCCCTGGGCGTGGACGGCAACCGATCGAGCGGGGTGATGGACCTGCCACCCGAGTCGTTCGCCGCCGGCCCATTCGGCCGAATCGTGCTCATCGGCGCCGATGACGGGATGGTGTCGCGGCTCGAAGCCGTCGACGTCGCGCGGGAGTGCTCGTGGGCGGTGGCCGAGGTGGCGGACGTTGTGCGACGAGCGACGATCGATTCGGCGCTCGGGACGATCTATGAAACGCGCGTCGACCGAGCGACCCGCGCAGATCTCGGGGTTTGGGCGAGGCCACTTGACGGGTCTTCGTCGGCCGTCCTCGTCCTCGAACCGATGGACCCGGACGATCGCTTCGGCCGGACCTGGACGACCGAGTTTGCGTGGGACGTGTCCGGTCGGGTCCTGGCCGTGCAATCGTGCGGCGAGGCCGCGTGCCGGACGCGGGTGATCGATCCAGCCGGCGGGCTGCCGCGCTTCCTGGCCGAGCCCGATCTCGGCGCGATGATCGGCCTCGATGGCGATCTGGTCGTGACCTACGCCGCCTGCTCCGGATTCCCCTGCCCCATCCTCGCCGTGGACCTGCGGACCGGCACTCGACGGATCCTGGCGGAGGCCGGGGCAGTCGCCGTGGTGATCCCGACCGCGGACGGACCGCGGGTCGTCCACGAGGTCCTGACCGAATCTGGCCTGGCGCTGCGCGCGATCGCGCTGGACGGGTCGTTCATCAGCGACCTCGGCCGGATGCCCGATGGCGCCCGCCTGGTTGCCACGCCGAACGCCGCCGGTTCGTCCACGCGGGTGCCGCCCGGCTGGGTTGCGCTCGGTCCCAGCGGGCGCCTGCCGGCGGACGGACCAAACGCGCAGACCAAGCTCCGCCACGTTCCTGACGGCATCACCGTCCAACTCGACGAGGTCGCCCGATGAACCGCAGCAGATGGCAGTCCCTGAAGACCTCGCGTTCCATGAAGACTTCGGCACGGCGCATCGCCACGATGGCGAGCACCCTCGCGGTGGTCGTCGCCCTGCTGGCGGCGGTGGGCGTTGCCGCGCATAGCCCGGACCCGATCCTGTCGGGCGGGCGCTTCAACCAGAACCAGGCGTTGCCGTTCAGCTGGCGATCCGGCTCGGTGCCGCCGCTTGCCTACCAGGTGCCGATCGTCGCCGCGGCCGCCGACGTGACGATCACTCGATACTCCCAGGCGGCCACGTTCTCGTATGTGGCCGGAGCACCAAATCTGATCGGATACGGGACGCTTGCTTCCTGCGGCGTCCAGGGCCTCGCCTGCTTCACACGTAATGCCCCGACGGGCTTCACGATTTGGATGCGCGAGCAGGGCCACCGGTTCGACTGGGGCTCATTGCGCTGGTGCCAGGCATATGCGACGTGGCCCGCAGGCTGCTACGACGTAGAGAACATCCTCCTCGATGAGTTCGGGCACGTTGAGATCCTCAACCATCATGCCAACCTTGCGGACGGCGCTGACTACATCGATGCGGTCGTCCAGGCGCTGTCGCGGACCAAGCCGACGGCTGGTTGGAATGCCCATGCATTCGGCCGGTGCGATGTCGCCAGCCTGCAGCTGCAGTACGACATGCAGGGCTGGGGCGCG
Organism: Chloroflexota bacterium; assembly: GCA_031431535.1. Lineage (GTDB taxonomy): Bacteria > Chloroflexota > Limnocylindria > Limnocylindrales > CSP1-4 > SPCO01. The sequence goes on along the minus strand of JANPDO010000102.1, from coordinate 9,612 downwards.
AAGTACTCGACCTGCCTGTCCCTGTCGACCACTCTGGCGCTGACGGCCAGTCCGACGGCCATCGCCAAGGGCGGGGCCAGCACGTTGACAGCAAGCCTCAAGGTGGCCGACGTCGCGAGCTATGTCCGGCTGGCCCTCAATCCAGTCGCCTTGCGGACGGTCATCCTCCAACGGCGTGCGGCCGGGACGACGGCGTGGTCGACGGTCGGCACGATGGCCAACGGCGCGACTTCCGGGACGTACACCATGTCGCTCAGCCTCCAGGCGCGGACAGAGTTCCGCGCACTCTTCGTCCGACCATTGGATGAGGGCCTTCTGGCTTCAACCTCGGCCACGGTCGTCGTGGCTGTCAGCCCATAGCGGCGGCACCAGGCGCGGGATCCCCACGGGTCCCGCGCCACACACATGGAAAGGAGTCGGCATGAACGCCAATCGATCCTCTCGAATGCTCGGGGTTGCGGCCCTGTCACTGAGCCTGGCGGCCGCCGGGTGCGGCCGAGCGGGCGGGAGTCCGGCCGCGACCGACCCTTCGGCGTCTGCCAGCGGCGAGCCACCGACAGCGACCGTCGAGCCCTCGGCGAGTGCGACCCGTCCCGTCGCCTCGCCCGTGCCATCGCCAGCCACGTCATCCACGACGGAACCGGCGAAGGCCGAACCGCCGCCCGCATCCATTGCGGTCGAGGGCGGCGACCCGGTCGTCGGCCAGCTCGGAACGTTCACCTGGGAGAACGGCGGCTCAGGGGCACCGTGGTTGGATGGGAGTCCCATTCGCGCGGGCTCAGGCGAGCGCTTTGCCATGAGCCTGGCAGATCCCCTGGAGATCGCCGAATGGAGCGTCAACCGTGTCATGCCCGGTAATCGAGACGGAATCGGAGCGATGGCGATGGACGAGGGCTTCGGATGGCCCCTGCTGTTTGACGCGCCGCCGTCCGGTGCGTGGTCCGTCCAGGTCAAGATCAGATTCGCGAACGATCGCGGAGACGCCCTGTACTACTGGATGATCGACGTCGACTGAGGGCAGGACGGGACCTGGGCTACGCCATTCGTTGCGGGGAGGGGCGGGCGGCCCTGGGCGGCGGGGTCCAGGTCAGGCGGGAACCGGCGCTGCAGAGAAGATGCTGACCTGGGCCTCCTCGGGCAGCATCACGCCCAGGACCTTCTGGAGCGCGAGGAGGTGGGCACAGGATCCCCAGCTGGTGAAGTAGTGGCAGTTGCATTGCCACTGGCCGGCGTCGAGGTCGACACGGTGTGTGTCGTTGTCGCCACGGAACGTCAGCGAGAGGCGGTCGATCGTGATCCGATCGAGTTCGCGCGCGTACCGATTGGCCTTCTCGACCTTGCCGATCAGGGAGCTATGCATCGTACAGCTACCTCCGTGGCCCTCTTGGGCACTGGCGAGGCCGCCTTCCGGTCAGCACCACGACCGGTTGGTGGCGGTCACGTGCCGATAGCCTACACCCGCCGGCCTCACCGGTCACCCGACATTCGTCAACCTCCCGGCGCCCATCGGAACTACGGAGCGCTGGTCCCTTCGCGACCGAAGTCGTCTTCGAGGCGGATTACGTCGTCGAGTTCGGGCGTCGACACCTCGATCAAGGTACAGCGCTCGAGGGCTTCGAAGCGATGAATGCGACCCGTCGCCACGTGACGGTGGTCGCCGGGGCCGAGCTCCTCCGCTCGAAGCGTCCCGCCGTCATCCTCGAGATGCAGCCGCAGGCGGCCCGACGAGACCAGGATCGATTCGTCCTTGACCAGGTGCCGCTGGAGGCTCAGCCGCTGGCCGGTCTCGATGACCAGCAGCTTCCCGACGTAGCGGTCCGTGTGCGCCCAGATGAGTTCGTGGCCCCACGGTTTGTCCACCCGGCGCCCGGGCACGGCCGGATCAGAGTTCATGAACCGCGGACCAACTGCTCGCCGGCCATCAGCATGGCGTCGCGGGTCGCCGTCGAGGTGGCTTCGGTGTAGATCCGGACCAGCGGCTCCGTGCCCGACGCCCGAACCAGCAGCCACGATCCATCGGCCACCCAGAACTTGAACCCGTCACCGGTGTCCAGCGGCAGGGTGCGCGTCACAGGCTCGCCCACCAGCTCGGTTGGGGCCTGCGCGCGCAGATCGACCAGGAGCCGCCGTTTCGTTTCGGCGTACATCGGCCGATCGATGTGGACATCGACGCGGCGGTAGAACGATGGGCCGGCGATCTCGTGAAACTGTTCGATCGCGCGTGAGACCGGCCAGCGACCGGCCGCGCGCTCGCGCAGGAAGAGGTCCAGCAGCAGCAGATCGGCGTAGATGCCGTCGCGCTCGGGGAGGTGCATCCCGAACCCGAAACCGCCCGATTCCTCGGCGCCCATCATCGCGCCGGTCTCAATCATTCGCGGGCCGATGAACTTAAAGCCGACCGGCGTCTCGTGCGTGGCGATCCCATAGCGCTGACCGAGCCGCGCCGCCATCGAGGTGTTGTTGACGCTGATGACGACCGGGTCACGCCAGCCGCGATGCTCGGCCAGGTAGTACATCAGCAACCCCGTGACCTGGAGCTGGTGGATGAACGTGCCACGCTCGTCGGCCGCTCCGGCACGATCCGCGTCACCGTCGAGCAACAGCCCGAGATCGAACCCGCCGCCGGCGAGGATGCCCAGCGCCTCATCGATGTTGGGACGGATCGGCTCCGGGTTGACGCCACCGAACCACGGGTTGCGCTCCTGGTGGATCTCCGTCACCCGGATCCGGCCGCCCGCCAGGAGACGTGACAGCCAGCCGCTTCCGGCGCCCCACATCGGGTCGACGAGGATGTGGACATCGGCGGTCCGCAATGCGTCCAGATCGACCGTGCGCCGGACAAACCGCTCGTATCCCTCGTACGGATCGAACCACTCGACCAGCCCGACGGCCTCGGCATCGGCGAACGGGCGGCGCGGAATCGCCGCGTGCCCGTTCGTCGCGAGACGCGCCTCGATGACCCCGAGGATGTCTGCGCCGGCCGCCGCGCCGCTCGGGGCCTTCACCTTGAACCCGTTGTCGACCCAGGGGTTGTGGCTGGCTGTGATCACAATCCCGGCGGCCGCCCCGCGCTGGACCACCTCGTACGAACTCATCTGGGTCGGGACCGCGTGAACGGCAAACGCCACCGGGATGTCACGGGCGAGGAGAACCTCGGCGGCCGCCTGGGCGAAGTGCTCGGACGCAAAGCGGCGGTCGTAGGCGATCACCACCCCCCTGTCCGTCTCACCGCGATCGACGACATACTGGGCTACCCCATCGGCGCAGCGGCGGACGTTGTCGAAGGTGAACTCGTCGGCGATCCGGGCCCGCCAGCCGTCTGTCCCGAACACGATGGTCGTGGGCGCAGGGGCGTCGGTTGCGAGCGTCACGCCCGATCCCCCGGCCGATCACATCTGGCGATGAGGGCCTCGATCCGGTCCCGGTCCGGACCGGCACCACGAAGAACGGCGATCGGGTGCATGGCGGTGATGCTACCCCGCTCGGGTGGTGCGATGATTCCGAGCCGACCCTCCGCGCGCCGGACGATGAGATCCCCGAGCTCGACATCGGTCGAATCACCGGTCGCCAGGACCGCTCCATGCCCGGCAGCCCCGATCGCGGCGAGGAGCGCCGACCACGACCCGATGTCCGACCAGCCGACCGTCATGGCCGCCATGACCACACTCCCGTCGCGTGCGGCGCTCTCCATGACGGCGTGGTCGATCGAGATGGCCTTCTGGATCGATTCGTAGGCACGCTCAAGCGTCCGGGGCGTGGCTACCATCGGTCCGAGCGACTGGACGAGCCCCGTGTAGCGGCCGAGGGCAGCGAGGATGGCCCGCCTGCGCCACAGGAAGATCCCGGCGTTCCAGGCGACGCCCGGCTGCCCGGCCAATTCCTCGGCACGAGCCGGCCGTGGCTTCTCCTCGAAGCGCAGCAGCGGGTAGGCGCGCAGCTCGTTGGCATCTGCCCCGCGATCCAGGTCCGGGATGAGGTAGCCATACTCCGTCGCCGGCCGGTCCGGCGCGATTCCGAGCGTCACCAGCGGCTCGGTGACGCCGAATGAACCGGCGGCCAGGCGTTCCGCACCACGCAGGACGGCGGCAAACGTGTCGGTCCGTGCAATGGTCTGATCCGCCGGGAGCACCGCCATGACGTCGTCGGGCGCCCGATCGATGGCGAGCGACGCAAGGGCGATGGCCGCGGCCGTGTTGCGAGCCATTGGCTCAAGGAGCACGGCAGCGCCGGGCACCTGCTCGCGGACCAGCCGCTCGTAGCGCCGATCGGTAACGATCGTGATGTCGTCTGTGACGCCGGCGAGCCGCGCCACCGTTGCCTGCAACAACGACTCAGCTCCGATCAGCGGCAGGAACGGCTTCGGACGTTCGGGTCGACTCAACGGATGGAGCCGGGTGCCGCCCCCGCCGGCCATGATCAGCGCGTACATATGCGGCGCATTCTACGGGGGCTGATCGGCCGGGCCCAGGCTAGAAGCTGGGTGGGGTGACGCAGAGCAGGACCACCGCCGGCTCGTCGCCATGGTTCATGTTCCAGTGCGGCATGCGCGATGGGAAGGTGATGGCGTCACCCTGCCGCAGCACGTAGTGCTCGTCGCCGACCCACAGATCCAGGACGCCCTCGAGGACGACGACGACCTCCTCGTCGGAGTCGTGGGTGTACGGCTCGGCCCCGGTTCCACCGCCGGGCTCGATCGTGGACAGGATCACCTGGAGCCTGCCGGCCATGTTCGAAGTCAGGAATTCGTCGACGGCCCGCAGGCCCGGGTAGGCCACCCGCCGCCGCGCCTCTCGGCGGACAACCCGGCCTGTGGCCGGTTCCTCGGCGAAAAGCTGGCCGATCGAGAGATCCAGGGCGTGCGCGATCCGCTGGACCGTGGCGATCGATGGACTCGTCACGTCGCGCTCGACCTGCGACAGGAAGCTCTCGGTCACGCCGGCCCGCTGCGAGACGTCGCGGAGGGTCAGCCGTCTGGCCTGTCGAAGTGATCGAATACGGGTGCCCAGTTGCAATTCGGTGGTCACGGTAGCCTCCAGGCCCACGCCTTCAACAGACTGAAGTATAGGTACAGCCCGGCACGCGGGTGGCTCGGGTTCGCTGGTGCGGGGTGCGAGATTCGCAGCATTCCGACGTTGACGGTCATGGCCTTCGCCCGTACCATGCGGTGAACCTGTAGCGCGGCTACAGCTTCACCGTCGAGTGCCCGGACCTGAACCTGCGAGGGCAGCCGTTGATCGCCTCTCTGTCGACCGGCACGGAGATCTCGCCCGCAGCCACGGGCAGCCGACCGCACCCCGGCGCCCTGGGCCCCGCCGCGTCGACGCCGGACGTCGAGATTCTGGACGTGACGAAGCGCTTCGGGGCGGTCACCGCGGTCGACCGGATGCGCCTGACGATCGCCCGTGGAGCGTTCTACAGCCTGCTCGGCCCATCCGGCTGCGGCAAGACCACCACGCTGCGCATGATTGCGGGCTTCGAGCAACCGACCGAGGGCGAGATCTTCCTCGACGGCCATCCGATCGCGGGCGTCCCGCCTTATCAGCGCAACGTCAACACCGTCTTCCAGCACTACGCGCTCTTCCCGCACATGGACGTCGCCCAGAACGTCGGCTACGGCCTGCGCCAGCGCAAGGTCGGCAAGGCGGACGAGGAACGCCGCGTCGCCGAGGCGCTGGATCTCGTGCGGCTGGGCGGCTATGGCAAGCGTCGCACGTGGGAGATGTCCGGCGGCCAGCAGCAGCGTGTCGCCCTCGCGCGGGCCCTCGTGAACCGACCGACGGTGCTGCTCCTCGACGAGCCGCTGGGTGCCCTCGATCTCAAGCTGCGCAAGGAGATGCAGCTGGAACTCAAGGCGCTCCAGCGCGAGGTCGGGATCACCTTCGTCTACGTGACCCACGATCAGGAGGAGGCGCTCACGATGAGCGACGTGATCGTGGTCATGCGCGACGGCCGGATCCAGCAGATGGGCGACCCGACCGAGCTGTACGAGCGGCCGGTCAACCGGTTCGTGGCGAGCTTTATCGGGACCACCAATTTCATCGATGCGACCGTCGTCGAGGCGTCCGTGTCGGACGGCACGGTCATGGTCCGGACGAGCCACGGCCTGACGCTGCGAGGCAGGTTGACCAACCCCGAGGCCCGTCGAGTGGCCGGGGACAGCGTGGTCGTTGCCACCCGACCGGAACGGCTCGAAGTCGCCTCGGCGGACCGGGCGACGCCGCCGACCGCGGGGGCGACCCAGATCAGTGGGCGGGTGCAGCAGGGCACGTACCTGGGTGACCAGACCGAATATCGCGTGACGACAGCGGAAGCGGGCGAACTCATCGTCCGTCATCAGAATGCGGCGGGCGCCAGCGGCGCCCCGGGAGTTGGTCCGGGCGACCCAGTCGTCGTCCGGTGGCAGGAGGACGCCAACCTCATCCTCTCGGATTAGGGGCGTCAGACCCGGGTAGCCCGGGAGGAGGAGCACACGCGTGGCAGAGCACGATCTGGATCGAGTGATCCGACGCATGGCCAACGCCCCGTTGAGTCGTCGCGGCTTCCTGTGGGCGGGCACGATGTCGGCCAGCGCCGCCTTCCTGGCAGCGTGCAGCAGCCCTGGAACGGCATCCGTAGCGCCCTCGGCGGCGCCGGTCGCGTCCGGGGCGTCCATCGCGGGGGACATCGAGAAGGACCTGTTCATGTACAACTGGGGCGACTACGTCGACCCCGGGAACATCGAGGCGTTCAAGGCCAAGTTCGGCATCGAGAAGTTCACGTATGACACCTTCGCGTCAAACGACGAACTGCTGACCAAGCTCCAGGGCGGCGCGATCGGCCAGTGGGACGTGAGCGCGCCGACCGCGGAATTCGTGCCGGCGATGCGCGATCAGGGCTTCATCCAGAAGCTCGATCTATCCCGGATCCCCAACGTCAAGTACATCGAGTCGGCGTTCAAGGGCATCTGGTGGGATCCGACCGACGAGTGGCAGGTCCCGAAGGACTGGGGTACGACCGGCATCGCCATCCGGACGAAGATCGTCAAGGAGGAGGTCAAGACCTGGAAGCAGTTCTTTGAGGTCGCGCCCAAGTACTCCGGCCGGATCGTCATGGTCGACTCGCCGGGCGATGTCTTCGTTGCGCCGCTGAAGGCCCTGGGCTACTCCTTGAACACGGAGGTCGAAAGCGAACTGGAAGAGGCGCGTGAGCTCCTGCTCGGGATCGCCCCGCATGTCCTCGCCCTCGATTCGGACCAGTACAACACGAAGATGGAGACCGAGGAGGCCGTGCTCGGCCTGGTCTGGACCGGCGGCATCCTCGAGCTTCGCGATCTGCCCGAGACCGCCGACATCGTCTACAACATCCCCGAGGATGGCACGCTCTTCTGGATGGATACCTGGGTCGTCCTCGCCGATGCCCCGCACCCGAACGCGGCGCACGCGTTCATCAACTTCATCCACGAGCCCGAGATCCAGGCACAAGAGACCGAGACCAACCAGTACGCCACGTGCAACAGCGAGGCGAAGAAATTCATTGACCCCGCGATGCTGGCCGATCCGGCCCTCTTCGTGCCCGACGAGGTTCTGGCACGGCTCGAGGGCGCGCAGGACCGGTCGACCGACCCGATCCGCCTCGATATCTGGGAAGAATTCAAGTCGAAGATCGGACAGGGGTAGCAACCCAGACCTGCTCGCTCCATGGCCGCGCTGAGCGAGGTTGCTCCGGGTCGATCCAGGCAGCCTCGCGGCGAATGGCGCTCGAGGCTCCTGACGGGCCTGCTGGTCTTGCCGGCCGGGCTCTGGTACCTGATCCTGCTGGTCGCGCCATTGGCCGTCGTCGTCCTGATGAGCTTTGGCAAGTCGACCAGGATCGGCGGCTATGAGCCGGCCTTCACCTTCGAGAACTACGGTCAGGCGCTCGACCCTGACCGGATCACGCCGTTCATCACGAGCCTCGTGCTCGCGTCAGCGGGCACGCTCTTGTGCCTGCTGGCCGCGCTCCCCATGGCGTACTTCATCGCCACTCGAGCGGGGTCGCGCAAGACCCTGCTGATCATCCTGCTGGTCGTCCCGTTCTGGACCAGCTTCCTCATCCGAACCTACGCCTGGCTCACGTTGCTCGGCCCGGACGGATTCGCGGGCTTCTTCGGTGATCTCACGGGCGACCCAGCGTTCCGGATCCTTGGCACCCCCGTCGCGGTGTTGATCGGCGTCGTGTATGGCTACCTGCCACTGATGGTGTTCCCGATCTACGTCACGCTGGAGCGAATGGATCGGACCCTGGTGGAGGCGTCCAAGGATCTGGGCGCCGGGCGGCTCGCGACCTTCCGCCAGATCACGCTGCCGATCACGTTGCCGGGCCTGATCACGGGCAGCATCCTCGTCTTCATTCCGCTGATGGGTGAGTACGTCGTTCCGGCAATCCTGGGCTACGGTCGCGTGTTCCTGATCGGCAACCAGCTGGTGCTCCAGTTCCTCGAGGCCCGCAACTGGCCGGAGGGTGCCGCCCGTGCCGTCATCCTGATCCTGATCATGCTCGTGTCCGTGATCTTCTACCTGTGGTTTGCCAATCGCGGCCGCAGGACCCGCGAAGTGAGCGTCCTGTGACCGCATCCGTCAGGCCCGTTGTCCGGCAGCCGGACCCAGGCACGCTGGTCGACACCGCCGGCGGTCGGGCCCGGCCCCGGCCGGAGCGCTTTGGCGGTCTCGTGGAAGCCTGGCTGCGGGGCCATACGGTCCTGATCTATGCGTTCCTGTACATCCCGATTGCGATCGTCGTGGTGTTCAGCTTCAACGCCACGGATCGCCGGGTCACGAACTGGCAGGGCTTCAGCTTCAAATGGTACGAGAGTGTCCTCAACGATACGGCCGTGCAGAGTGCCCTGCTGAACAGCTTCATCGTCGCCACCTCAACGGCCATCCTGGCCACGATCTTCGGGTCGATGGCCGCGCTCGGGCTCCAGCGGGCACCGAAGTGGTTCCGGACGCCATTCGAGGCACTGACCTTCATCAGCATCATCGTCCCCGAGATCGTGATCGCGCTCGCGACGCTGGTCTTCTTCTCGTCGGCGTTCGACCTGCTGAACCCGATGCTCGGGCTGCAGTTCAAGCTCGGTTTCCACACGATCATTGCGGCCCACGCGCTGTTCAACATCAGCCTCGTGATGCTGCTGGTCCGGGCGCGCCTGTCGGGGATGGACCGGACCCACGTTGAGGCGAGCTACGACCTCTACGGCACGCCCTGGCGCACGTTCTGGCAGATCACGTTCCCGCAGCTTCTTCCCGCGATCGTCGCCGGGTTCCTCCTGTCGTTCACGTTCAGTTTCGACGACTACGTGATCACGACATTTGTGTCTGGGGCAGGCACGACGACGATCCCGCTCTATGTCTTCAGCACGATCCGCAGGGGAGTCACGCCGGCGACCAATGCGGTCGCCGCGATCATGCTGCTGATCACGCTGTCGATCCTGGTGGTGGGCCAGTTCCTGGTGTGGCGGAACGCCCGGAAGACCGGGCAGCGCGGGTCTGGGGCGTCTGTCGCGGGGATCATCACGGAGCAGTCCGGCTAGGCCGGCGAGCCCCGTTGGCAGCGGTACCTCCGTTGGACAATGTCGATTCGTGGCGCGGACCAACG
>JANPDO010000101.1:0-13993 GCA_031431535.1 Chloroflexota bacterium | reverse complement strand
CCTCGACGTGCCGGCCGTCAACTGCGAGTTCCGCCGAAGGCCTGCGGACTCGATCGGTCAAGGACATGCATGCCTCACGGGTCTCGGCGGGCTTCGACGCCCTGCTGCCCGTGGTCTGGCGAGAGCGGGGATTCGGCGACTTCTGGGGGTACGCCCTTGTCGCCGACGGAGCGGCCGAGGTGATGGTCGAGCGCGACCTCGGACCGTGGGACGTGGCAGCGCCGTGGATCCTTGTCGAAGAGGCGGGCGGTCGCGTCACCGACTTCGACGGGCATCGCTCGTTCGCCCTGGGCGAGTCGGTCGCTACGAACGGGCTGCTCCACGAGGCCATCCTGGACGGGCTCTGGCAGCGTACATCCGGCGAGGCGCAGTCGCCGGCACGCTGATTCCCGGCGCGTCGAGCAGGTCCCGTGTCGGTCGAACGGCGATCAGAGCGCTCCCGTCAGGGCGCGGACCGCCGGGTAGAAAGTTCGGTAGAGCGCGAACCGGGCGTCGTAGTGTGCCTGGGCCGCCGGATCTGGCTCCACGATCCGACCCAATCTACACAGGCGACGTTGAGCGGTCGGTACGCTCGAGTAGGTCCCCACTGCGACGCCGGCAAGGATCGCCGCGCCGAGGCATCCCGGCTCCGGCGTCGTGACGGTCGCGATCGGCCGCCCCAGGACGTCTGCCTTCAACTGGACCCACTCCTGTGATCGCGCACCTCCGCCCGTGTTGCGGATCGGGGTGCGAAGGTCCGGACCGCCGGACAACGACTCCAGGTTGAGCCGGAGTTCCATCGCGATCCCCTCGAGGATGGATCGAAGGAGCTCCTGTCGGGTGGTCGCCAGCGTTAGACCGACGAATGCGCCCTGGGATCGTGGGTCGCGCCACGGCGCGTGGGATCCCTGCAGGTGCGGCAGGAACATGGCGTGGGCGGGCTCGCGTGGTGAGGAGCGCAGGATCGCTGCAACGGGATCGGCGGCTGGTCCCTCCGCGTCGGGGTCCAAATCGCGTGCGAACTGCTCGAGGAACCAGCGCACCGCCGATCCGCCGGCCGGGTTCATGATGAGCCCGGCGTATCGATCCGCGACGTACCGCCCCCACGTGACCCCTCGCTCGAGCGCGGCCTCGCCCAGCGGGCCGTCGAGCACAACGGTGCAATTCTCCCATGACCCGGACCCGACGAGGACGTCGCCCGGGTGAGCGAGTCCGGACCCGATGGCGGCGCAGATCTGGTCGAAGGCGCCCGCGGCGACCACCACGGCCGGATCCAGTCCGAGGCGATCGGCTGCCGATCCGAGGTCGCCGACAACGCTTGATGGCGGCACGACGTCCGGGAGCGCTTCTTCCTCGAGACCTGCGGCGGCCAGTGCCTCGGGCCACCACTTGCGAGCCGTCAGGTCGTAGGCCAGCCATCGGCCGGCCGTCGTCTCGTCGGTGACGACGGGAAGCCCCAGGCGCATCAGCAGGAACTCCGTCCAGCCGAGCCAGCGCACGGCCCTCGCCGCCAGCTCGGGCTCATGTCGGCGGTACCACAGGATGCGGGCCAGCGGGTGGATCGCGGCCAGCGGCAGCCCCGTCCTGCGGTAGGTTTCGAGCTCGGGGAAGATGGCCCCGACGGCATCGATCTCATCCCCACCGCGGGTATCCGCGGCCATGATGCAGGGACCGAGCGGCGCGCCCGTCTCGTCGATCGCGATGACCTCGTCGCACGACGCCGAGAACGCCAGCGCCGTGACCCGGTCCCGGCCCACGGCTGGATCCGCTGCGACAGCGCGGACAGCCTCCAGGAAGGTCGACCAGACCAGGTCAGAATCGAGCTCCACCCGACCCGGTGCCGGGAAGATGGACCGATACGGGACGGTCCTGATCGCCAGCGGCGCGCCATCGTCGGCCCGAAACGCGGCGACCTTGACGGCACTGGTGCCGACATCGACCCCCAGCAGGCTCATCGCAGCTCGACGGTCTTGAGCAGCGTGCCGATGCGGCCGCGGTCGGGTGGCCACGTCGCGTCCTGTTCGCACAGCGCGGACGCCCAGGCGACCCCGATCTCGGCCGCTCGATCCGGCGGCATCCCGCGCGATCGAGCGTCGATCAGTCCAGCCAGGAACGCGTCGCCGGCACCGGTGGTGTTGACCGCCGCGACGGTCGCCCCCGCGACGCGGATCATTCGACCGTCCACTCGACCGACGGCCCCGGCAGCGGCCAGGGTCACCCACCATATCTCGATCCCGGTCCGGACGGCGAGGCGCTCGAGGAACGGCTCCCATCCAATCGGGTCGAGCGTCGGGGCCGGGGGCTCGCCGAGGATCCGCAACTCGTCGTGATTGACCTTCACCATCGCCGGGCGCGCCCGGATCCCGGCCGCCAGCGCAGCGCCCGACGAATCCAGGACCACGCGGCCCGGATCGACCGCCCGCGCGATCGTCTCGAACAGGTCAGTCGGTGCCCCAGGGGGGAGGCTCCCGGCCAGCACGATAGTCGTGGCGTCGGCGGCCACCGACTCGACGGCCTCGATGAGTCGCACGACTTCCTCGGCGTCGACCTCGGGCCCGGCCGAGTGGTAGGACTGGGTAGGGCCAGCGCCGACGAGCGTCGTGTAGCGGCGAGTCTCCCCGGCGATCGGGGTGAGCCTTGGGTCCACGCCGGCCCCTTCCAGCAGGGCCCGGAGCGCGTCGCCGGTCCAACCGCCGGCGAACCCGCAGGCGGTGACCGAGTGACCGGCGGCGGCCAGGAAGCGAGCCACGTTGTGACCCTTGCCGCCGGCGGTTTCGGCGACCGGTTCGACCTCCTGCTCCTCGCGGGTCGGCGGACCCACCCGGCGGAGCACGAAGTCGAGTGATCCGTTGGGGGTCACGGTCACGATCGCCGCAGCCATACCAGCGCGATCCTCCGATCATCGGCCGGGGCGACGTCCCGTGCGCGCAGGCGACCCCTTGACCGGGCACCGTACCATCGCAACAATCGTCCGACAACAGTGGTCAGACAACTGGAGGCGGGATGGGTCGAGCAGCGAACGCGGTGATGACGGAGTTGGGCGGGGCCATCGTCGCCGAGTACCACGCCGGCGATCGGCTTCCGGCAGAGCCGGCGCTCGCCGCCGCGTACGGCGTCAGCCGCGCGACGATGCGCGAGGCTCTCCAGCAGCTTGCTGCCGCCGGGCTGGTCCAACGCGTACACGGGGTCGGGACTTTCGTGGCGACCGTCAACAACAAGGTCGAAAGTGCACTCGACGTCGACCTCGGGGTGACCGAAGCTGTCCGGGCGGCCCACCAGCGACTCGGCATCCAGGTCCTCCGCGCCGAGGAGATGACCGCCCCGCCCGAGGTGGGGGAGCGGCTCGGCCTTCCGCCGGCCGGCCGCGTCCTCTGGATCGAGCGGGCGATCCTGGCCAACGAAGTCTCGGCCGTCGCCGCGATCGACGCGATCCCGGTTGCGATCGCGGCCCGGGCGCGCCACCGCTACGAGGGTGGCTCCGTCTATCGGTTCCTGGAGACCGAATGCGGCGTGGTCCTGGCCGGCGGTTCCGCGTCGGTCACCGCGGTCCGGGCCGACCGACGTGTCGCGCGCGTGCTTCGGATCGACGAGGGCGAGCCGGTGCTGCGAATCTCCCAGGTCGAACGTGCCCACGACGGGACTGCGGTCCTGGATTCAGAGGAGCATTACGTGCCCAACCTGTTCGAGCTCACGATCCGCCGGACCCGCCGCGGGCGGACCACGGCATGACCGGGCCGCTGCAGCCCGTGCTTGCGGCCGGCGTGTCGGCCGTCGCCGGGCCGGTCGATGCGAAGTGGCTCGACCGCTTCGTGCGCCCTGATCTGTGGGATGCGCGGGGGTACGACGCGACCCATCACGATTTCGCGTGGCAGCACCGAGAGCTGGCCCGCCTCATGTCCAACGAGTGCCCCCTGCCGCCTGATCCCGCCGTGATCGAGGCGGCCCTGGCTGCGCTGCACGAAGCCAACCTCTACCCGCACTCCGGGTGGGAGCTGCGCGACGCGCTCGCGGCATTCGCCGGTATCGATCCATCCTGCACCATCCTCGGCAATGGGTCGACGGAGATCCTCGATGTCGTGACCCGGACCTTCATCACCCCCGGCGACGACGCGGTCATCCCGGTCCCGACGTATGCGTTCTTCGAGACGCAGGTCCGCCTGAACGGCGGCCGGCCTGTCCTGGTGCCGGCCAGGCCCGACCTCGGTTTCGATATCCCGGCCATCGAGGCCGCGGTCGGTCCGAGGACGAAGCTGATCTTCCTGTGCAGCCCCAACAACCCGATCGGCCGGAGCTGGACGGACGCCGAGGTGGAGGCTGTCCTCCAGCTGGGCATCCCGACCGTGATCGACCAGGCGTACCTCGAATGCGGATACGGTCGGTCGTTCGCGCCGCTCGTGGGGCGCTACCCGAACCTGATCGTCACGCGAACGATGTCGAAGGCGTTCGGGCTGGCAGCGCTCCGCCTGGGCTACGGCATCGCGGATCCCAAGGTGATCGACCTGCTGCTGCGTGTCCGGATCCCGTTCAGCATCAGCCTCATCGCCATCGTAGCGGGCCTCGCCGCCGTGCGGGACCCGGCGATCCTGGAGACGCGCCGGCGGTATATCAGCGAGGAGCGGGACCGGTTATTCGCCGCCCTGTCGGTGCTGCCCGGCGTCGTGCCGTGGCCATCGGACGCCAACTTCATCACGATCGATGTGACCGCTACGGGACGCTCGAGCACGGACTTCGTGGCCGACGCGCGCGCTGCGGAGATCCTGCTGCGGCGGATGGCCGCCCATCGCCTCGAGGGGCAGTACGTGCGGGTCACCATCGGCACCCGCGACCAGAACGACCGCTTCCTCGAGGTGTTCGCCGGTGGGGTACCCGGTGCTCTGCCCGTGAGGCGCTGAGCCATGAGCTCGCCCGTGGTCGTCGCATACGACGTGGGGACGAGCGGCGTCAAGGCGGTGGTCGTGGACGCCGCGGGACGCGTCCTCGGCTCGCGCGTTCGCACGTACGGGCTGGACACGCCCAGGCCGGGCTGGGTCGAACAGGACGTGGAAGCCATGCTCGCCGAACTCGGCAGGGCCAGCCGCGACGTGCTGGGCGCCGTGGGCATCGCGCCACGCGAAGTGGCGGGCGTGGGCCCGACCGCCCAGATGTTCTCGGTGGTCCCGGTGGATGGTGTCGGACGACCGCTGCGGCCCATGGTCAGCTGGCTCGACGAGCGGGCCGCGGGTCAGGCGGCCGAGCTGGAGCGACGGATTGCGGAAGACCGGCAGTACGCGATCTTTGATGCCCTGCTGACCGCCAAGGACATCGTGCCCCGGATCCACTGGCTTCGAAACGAGGAGCCGGGCCTCGATGATCGCGTGGCGTGGTACCTCGACTGCAAGGAAACGATCATCGCGCGGCTGACCGGCGCGATCGCGATCGACCCCTCCGGCGCCAGCGCCTTCCGCCTCACCGACCCGGCGAGCGGCACCTGGGACGCCGAACGGTGTGCCGCGGCAGACGTCCCGATCGCGCGCCTCGCTCCGATTCATGCGGCGACGGCCATCGTCGGTCGGTTGACCGCGGAAGCATCCGCGCTCACCGGTCTGCCGGTCGGAACGCCGGTGGTCGCGGGCGCCGGGGATGTGCCGGCCAGCCAGATCGGCGCCGGCGCGCTGGGCTCCGGGGACACGCATCTCTCGCTGGGTACCGCGGTCTACTTCGGGATCAGCGCCGATCGTCGTCTCGCCGATCCGGGGCGAAGGCTCGGACCCCTCACCCACGTCGTGCCCGGGCAATGGATCCTGTGGCTGGAGATCGCGACGGGCGGCGCCGCGCTGTCCTGGCTCGATCGTCAGCTCGCCGGGCTTGCCACGGTCGGGCGGTTGCGGGACCACGCCGGCATCGACCGGGCGGTGGCCGAGGCGGCGCCCGGGATGGATGGGCTGTTGTTCGCTCCCTGGCTGACCGGTGAGCGGGTTCCCCTGTTCGACGACACGGTTCGCGCAGCGTTCGTCGGGCTCGCGCTCCATCACGGCCCGCAGCACCTTATTCGGTCGGTCATGGAAGGCGTGGCCTGCCAGATCGCCCTGGCGTTCGAGTACGGCATCGCCTACGGGATCGAGCCGGGCCCGATCCGGGTCGTCGGCGGTGGCAGCATCGGATCCGCGTGGACCGGGATCATCGCCGAGACGCTCGGCCGGCCGCTGGAAATCGTCGCCGACCCGCAGGATGCGGGTGCGCGGGGAGCTGCCGCCTGCGCCCTCGTCGGCGTGGGGCTCGCCGCAACCCTGGACGGAGCCGAGGCTGCCCGGATCGAACGAACGGTCATGCCGAACGAAGCCGGCGTTGTCGAGGCCCGCCGACGGATCGAGCGTTTCCGCGGGCTCTACGCAGCCCTGCGCCCCTTCCAGGCGGGGTCGTAGGATGGCCCGGATCGAGCTCGTGGCGACCTATCTCGCCGGGCTGCCGGAGGGTCGCGAGGCAGCCGCCGCCGAAGCGTTCGCGATCGGCCAGACGATCGGAACATGGGTACCGGTGCCGGGCATCACCGACGCGATGCGCCGTACCCACGGTGGTCGCGTCGTCGAGGTTCGCGAGGGCGGCCCTACGGAGTTCGTCGGCGGCGAACCGGCGGCCGACCGCTGGGTGCTGCGCGTCGGGTTCCCGATGGCGAACTTCGGAGCTCAGATGCCGATGTTGTTCACGACGCTGCTGGGGAACGACCCGTCCACGTCGATCTCCGCGCGGCTGGTGGATCTTGAGCTGCCTCCGGCCTATGTCGCCGGGTTCCCTGGCCCGGCGTACGGCATGGCCGGATGGCGCACACTCACCGGCGTCGAAGGCCGGCCACTGCTGCTGAACATGATCAAGCCGTGTACCGGTTTTCCGCCGCGGACAGGGGCTCGATTCGTGCGGGCCGTGGCGGCGGGTGGCATCGACCTGGTCAAGGACGACGAGCTCCTGGCCGACCCGGCGTTTTCGAGGGTCCGCGAACGGTCTCGCGCCTACGCCGCCGCCCTGGACGAGGTGAGCCAGGTGACGGGCCAGCGTCCGCGGTACATCGCAAACGTGACCTGTCGCGCGCGCGATCTCGAGGCGACCGCCCAGGCGGCGCTCGAGGGTGGTGCCGATGCGCTCATGGTCAACGTGCTGGCGGTAGGGCTCGACGCCCTGGCCGGGCTGGTCGAGTCCACCCCCGGGACTCCGGTCTTCGCCCATACCGCCGGCGTCGAAACGTTCACCGGGGCGGCTCGGTCCGGGTATGGCCACGCCCTCCTCATCGGTCGGCTGGTCCGGCTGGTCGGCGCCGACGCGGTGCTGCTCTCCACGCCATACGCGACCAGGCCGCTCCCGGAGCCCGCGTTCCACGCGACCGTGGACGCCATGCGCGGGCCGTGGCGGGGGCTGCGGGCGTCCATGCCGGTGGTCGGCGGTGGTCTGACGGCAGCCACCGTTCCGGCGATCGTTGACGCAGTCGGCATCGACGTCATCATCGGCGTCGGCGGAGCCATCCAGGGCCATCCGGAGGGGCCGGCAGAGGGCGCCAGGGCCGTTCGTGCGGCGATCGACGCCGCGGTGGCGGGTCGGGGGCTGGGATTGCCCGCAAGGGCGGGCGTGCGATGAACGAACCGACGCCAGCCATCGGCCGTTTGCCGATGATCGGGACGAGCTGGAAGATGAACCTGCTGCCGTCGACGGCCCCCGCGTGGTTCGCCACGGTGGTCCGCGGGACGTCAATGACCGTCGACCGTGAGTTGTTCGTCCTGCCCCCGTTCCCCACGCTCGCAATCGCGCAGGCGGCGCTCCTAGGGTCGTCGATCCGGTGGGGAGGCCAGGACGTCCACGAGGACGACGCCGGCGCCCATACCGGCGATGTATCGGCGTCCATGCTGGCCGATCTCGGCTGCACGATCGCCGAGATCGGCCACTCCGAACGTCGGCGGGACCACGGCGAGACTTCCGTGCGCATCGCCGGCAAGGTCCGCGCGGCGAACCGCTGGCGGCTGACGCCGCTCCTGTGCGTCGGGGAGCGCACCCCGGGCCGGCCGGGGACCGCCATCCGGATCGTGCAGCGCCAACTTAGGGGCGCCCTCGATGGCCTGGCTCTTGACGAGCTGTCACGGGTCGTGGTGGCCTACGAGCCCGCCTGGGCGATCGGGGAGGGGGCGCAGGCCGCGGACCTCGATCACGTCTCCGCGCTTCACGCGGCGATCCGCCGCTGGCTCGATGCCCGAGGTGGCAGCTCGGTTCGCGTGCTCTACGGAGGGAGCGTCAACCCGCACAATGCCCAGGGCTTGCTGACCGTTCCGGAGGTCGACGGGCTGTTTGTCGGTCGAGCGGCGCTCGACCCGGACGCGTTCGTGGCGATCGCCACCATGGCGTTTCCGCCGAAGGAGGGTGGGTCATGACCTTGTCGGGAGAGGAACTGCGACTCGCCATCGGCGCGGATGAGGCCGGGTTGACATTGAAGGCGGCGCTCGTCGCGTACGTTCACGAGCTTGGCCTGGAGATCGAGGATATCGGTGTGCGCTCGCCCGAAGAGGCCGCCGCGGCCGGCGTCGACTACCCGGACGTCGCTGCCACTCTCGCTCACGGGATCGCCAGTGGGCGCTGGACGAGAGGCATCCTCGTGTGCGGTACCGGGATCGGGATGGCGATCGCGGCGAACAAGGTGCCCGGGGTCCGTGCCGCCCAGGCGCATGACACCTACTCCGCGGAACGGGCTCGAAAAAGCAATGACGCGCAGGTCGTGACCCTCGGGGCGAGAGTCATCGGGGTCGAGCTGGCCAAGTCGGTCGTGGCCGCCTTCCTCGCGTCTGACTTCGCGGGCGGTGCGTCGACCCGCAAGGTGGACAAGCTGAAGGCGCTGGACCGCACGTTGGAGGCGGGGCTGGCGTCACCTACCGAGCCGACCGCCTGAGATCGATCGGGCAACCCTCACGCCCCGGCGGCGGCCAGGCTTGCCTCGAGGATCTCCAGCGCCTGGTCCACCTCGGCGGCGGTCGTGACGAGCGGCGGGATGATACGGCTCACGTTTCCGTACGAGCCGGCCGACAGGACGATCAGCTTCCGGTTCAGAGCGCCGGCGATGACCCGCTTCGCCAGGTCGGCGTCCGGAGTGCGCCCATCGCCCGCCCCCGGCCTCACGAACTCCATGGCCACCATGCAACCTAGCCCGCGGACATCACCGATGGCGGGATGATCCGCCTGGAGCTCCCGGAGGCCGCCGGCAAGCTGCGCACCGCGGGCTCTCGAGTTGGCGATGAGGTCCTCGTCCTCGATGACGTCGAGCGTCGCGAGCGCGGCCGCGCATGACACGACGTTGCCGCCGTAGGTCCCGCCGTGGGTCCCCGGTTGCCACGCCGCCATCAAGTCCGAGCGCGCCAGGATCCCGGACAGCGGCATGCCTGAGGCGATCCCCTTGGCGACGACCAGGATGTCCGGTTCCACACCCCAGTGCTGGACCGCGAACATCTCTCCGGTCCGACCGAAGCCCGTCTGGACCTCGTCGGCGATCAGCAGGATCCCGTGCTGGCGGGTGATCTCGCGAAGGCGGGGCAGGAACGCCGGCGGCGGGACGACATAGCCACCCTCGCCCTGGACGGGCTCCACGATGATCGCGGCGACCCGGTTCGGGTAGATGACCTGGTGGAAGAGGAGGTCCAGTTCGGCTTCCCAGTCGCAGGAACAATTGGCATCCGGCGCGTGTGAGCCGCCCGCCGCCCGGTAGCAGTACGGGAACTTGGTGTGGTAGACGCTTCCGGGCAAGGGCTCGAAGGCGGCCCGGTAGACGTCCTTCGCGGTCGTGAGGGCCATCGTCTGGGCGGTCCGGCCGTGGAAGCCGCCGCGAAAGCTGATGATGACCGGCCGGCCCGTCGCGACCCGTGCAAGCTTGACCGCGGCCTCAACCGCCTCCGCACCTGAGTTGGACAGGAAAGCGCCCCACGGACCGCCGGGAAGCAGGCCGGAGAGTCGCTCGTAGAGCCGCAGCCCTGGCTCGTGGAAGACGATGTTTTGCTGCCCGTGAAGGAGCTTGGCCGCCTGGGCCTGGATGGCAGCGACCACCCGCGGGTGGGCGTGGCCGGTGTTCGTTACACCGATCCCCGATGAGTAGTCCAGGTACCGCTCCCCGTCCCGAGTGATCAACCACGAACCCTCCCCGCGGTCGACGTCCAGGTTGGTGATCCGGCCCCAGACCGGCGGCACCACGCCGTGGTCGGGGAGGGGATCGGCAGCCGAGAGGCCCATGGTCAGTGCTCCAGTTCGATCATCGTCCGCCGTCCTCGCCAGACGCACGCTCACCCGCCGGGATCTTGAGCGATTCGGTCGGTGGCGGCAGCGGTCGCGTCGCTCGGGACCCCAGGTAGGTCGTCACCGCCACGAAACCCACCGCGATCAGAAAGAAGGCCGTCCCGATCACGTTGACCTGGACCGGCACGCCCACGCGTGCAGAGCCCCAGATGAAGATCGGGAAGGTGGACGTGCGCCCCGCGGTGAAGCTCGTGATCACGTAGTCGTCGATTGACAGGCTGAACGCGAGCAGGGCCGCCGCCATGATCCCGGGCAGGATCATCGGGAAGGTGACCTTCCAGAAGGTGGTCCATTCGTTCGCGCCCAGGTCCATGGCCGCTTCTTCGAGGTGGCGATCGAAGCCGTACAGACGCGCCCGCACCGTCACCACCACGTAGCTGATGTTGAACATGATGTGGGCGATCAGGATGGTCAGGAAGTTGGTCGGGAAGAGCGGTGGCTGACCGATTGCCACGAACAGCGTCAGCAGGGACGCGCCAAGCACGATCTCCGGAGTTGCCATGGGCAGGAAGATCAGGACATTGGTGGCCGCGGACCCGCGAAATCCATAGCGGACCAGGGCGAGCGCGATGAGGGTGCCCAGGGTCGTGGCCGCAAGCGTGGACAGTAGCGCCACGACGACGCTGGTGCGGACCACGTCGAACAACTGCGGGATCCCAAATGGATTCAGCCAGGCATCGAGCGAGAACCCGTGCCAGGTCACATTGCTCTTGCCGGGCGGATCGTTGACAGAAAAGAGGGCCATGATGGCAACCGGGAGCATGAGATAGAGAATCGCGAAGGCCGCGTACACGTACAGCAGGTACCGGTCAAAGAACCTGATGGCGGCCGCCTGACGAGGTCGGCGACCTGATGCGGGGGAGTTGACAGCAGCCATCGAGCCGGTCATCCGGAGCTCGTCAATTCCTTGGTGCCCAGGAGCCGCGCGTAGATCGCCACGGCGACCAGGATTCCGGCCATCAGCATGAAGCTCAGCGCCGCCGCCGTCGGGTAGTCGTTGTTCTCCAGGAAGCGACTCTGGATCACGTTGCCGATCATCCGCGTCGACGTATTGCCAAGCAGCTCCGCGTTGACGAAGTCGCCCATCGCCGGAATGAAGGTCAACAGGGACCCGGCGAAGACCCCGGGCAGCGACAGGGGCAGGATGATCCGCACAAACGACTCGGATAGGAAGAGCGTCCCGACGATGACCCCGACAACAGCTCCAGCGACTCCGAAGGCGATGACGTCATATTCGAAGGCGCCGGCCAGGCTTCCGGCGAGCAGTCCACCGACGAGGGCGCCGGCGATCGATCCGCCAGGGCGCCAGGGCCCGGCAAAGAGGTCCTTGGCCGCCTCAACCAGCCGGCCATCGATCTTTTCGAGCGAGACATAGATCGGTAGGGTCATGAACGGCAGGAAGTTGTAGGCGATCCCGGCGACGACCGCGGCCGGGGTTGCCAGGACCCGGAAATCTGGCCCCAGCAGACCCAGGTCCTTGAGCGGGCCGAACAGGATCCCATCGTCCCCCAGGATGATCTTCCAGCTCTGGGTTCGCAGGAGGAAGCTGGTGAAGAACGGGGCGATGACCAGGAAGAGCAGCAGACTCTTGTAGCGACCACCCCGAAAGGCAATGGTGTAGGCCAGGGGATAGGCGATCAGGAAGCAGACCACCGTCGCCGCCCCGCCGTACACGATGGATCGGGCGAACTGGGGCCCGTAGCGCTCCAGCGCGTCCGGGTAGGTCGTCCAGTTGGCGAGCGACACCGTGAAGCCCGTCTCCAGCGTCCCCGACCAGAACGAGCTGATGAACATCTGGATGCTCGGGTAGACATAGAAGACGAGCAGCCAGAGGATTCCGGGCGCGAGCAGGAGAAACGGCGTCAGCCGGGTGATCAGTCGCCGGGCGCCCACGCTCGAACCGTTCCCGTCGCGCCGCTAGTTGCCGGTGAGTGCGGCGAACTTGTCGTTGAAGGCGGTCTCCTCTTCCTCGGACAGGGTCTTGAAGATCTTGACGTTGGCGAGGACCTCATCCGGCGGGAAGATCAGCGGGCTGTCGGCGAGCTCCGGATCGGACGCGGCCAGCGCCTCCTTGGCGCCCTTGACCGGGGTCACGTAGTTGACCCAGGCCGCGATCTGCGCCGCAATCGCCGGGTCGTAGACGAAATCGATGAACAGCTCCGCGCTGTATTTGTGCGCCGCTCCCTTGGGGATCAGCATGTTGTCCGTCCAGAGCATGCCGCCCTCATCGGGCAGCCGCCAGACCAGGGTCTCCTTCTCCGCCTGCTTGGCGATGACGTCGCCCGACCAGGCCATGGCCAGCACCACGTTTCCGGCGACCAGGTCTTCAGCGTATTCGTTGCCTGTGAACGCGCGCAGGATTCCAGCGTCGATCGTCTTCTGGATTTCCGCGGTCGCGAGGTCGAAGTCGGCTTGCGTTGCCTGGCTTGGGTCCTTACCCAGGTGGTGGAGGGTCAGGCCGATGGTGTCCCGCATTTCGGTCAGGAAGGTGACCTTGCCCGTCCACCGCGGGTCGTCCGTCCAGAAAGCGGCCAGGCTGGTCAACTCGCCCGTCACCGCACTGTCGTAGCCGAGGCCGGTCATGCCCGACTGCCACGGCGCATGGTGGTCGTCGGTCGGATCGAAGTCGACGCCCTTGTAGACGTCCTGCATGTTGGCGACCTTGTTGGGCATGGTGGCCAGGTCGAAGGTCTCGGTCCAGCCGAGCCGGATCAGGCGACCGGCCATCCAGTCCGTCAGCACAACGAGATCCCAGCCACTGTCCTGGCCAGCTTCGAGGGCCGGCCGGATCGTCCCGAAGAATTCGTCGTTGTCGTTGATCACCTCGGAGTAGTTCACGACCGTTCCGTATTTGGCGGCGAAGTCCTCGAGCGTCTTGTGCTTGGTCTCGTCGGCGTCGTCCGTGTCGATGTAGAGCGGCCAGTTGGCGAAGTTGAGCTCTGCGGACGGCGTCGGGGCGGCCCCCCCGTCCGAAGGCGTCGGGGACTCGGCCGGAGCGGCGCTTCCGCTCCCGCTCGTGCTGCATGCGGCGATGAACGCCGCCACGCCCGTCACGGCCGTGCCCTGGAGGAAGCGGCGCCGGGTCAGGTCCGCGGCAAGGCGGGTTTCGATCTCGGTCATGGCACTCCTCCTAAACGTGTCGGCGTGGCTCCGCTGGCGGGGGCTACGCCGGTGGGACGATCGCCGGTTCGCTGACGATGAAGCTGTGATCGGGCGACCAGGTCAACCGGACCTCCTCGCCCTGCGTCCACAATTCGCTCCGAGTGGCTCGTTCCACATTCTGCTCGTAGACCGTGAGGCGTGTCCCTCCGCGCCCTTCGACCTGGTACTGCGTGCTCACCCCAAGGTACGACGCATCGCGCACAACGCCGAATAGCTCATTGTGACCACCCGGCGTTGGGTCGTCGCGACCGCGCAACCGGATCTTCTCCGGTCGGACGCCGACGGCCACGCGCTCGTGGCCCTCCGCGCTGCCGCGTGGCGCCCGAATGTGGGAATCGTCGGCCAAACGGACCGTGACATAGGTCGCGTCGCTGCCCTCGACTGCGCCGGGCAGCAGGTTGCTGATCCCCAGGAATCCCGCGACGAACCGGGTCGCCGGCCGCTCGTACAGGCTCTCCGGGTCGCCGAGCTGTTCATATCGGCCGGCATTCATGACGGCGATCCGATCCGACATCGTCATCGCCTCTTCCTGATCGTGGGTCACGTAGATGAACGTGATCCC
>JANPDO010000100.1:0-6410 GCA_031431535.1 Chloroflexota bacterium | reverse complement strand
CACTTCTCGAGCAGGAACTCCGGAATCCGCGGCGCCAGCCGGCTGAAGTCGCGGGTCGCGGCGGTCCCAGGCGGAACGATCGAGCGAGCCAGGCCCGCGTCGGCAGGCAGCTCACGGTCCGCGACTCCCCGGCGGTAGGCTGGTACCACGGAACGCCCGAACTCCTCGACGTAGGCGTGCATGTCCAGCACGGGCAGGGCGGCCCCGAGGCGGGTTTCGTGGAGCTCCTTCGGCTCGCCGGCTTCCTTGATCAGCGGCGCGACGTCAGGCATCGGCAGATCCATCGGGTACCTTCGACGACAGCGTGGCATCCCGGACGGTTTCCGCGATGGCGTGGACCAGGTCCGTGATCGAGAGGATGCCGATCGGCATTGTCACGTCGTCGTCCGCCACAACGACCAGGCGGTGGATGTGATGACGCTCCATCCGGGCCGCGGCCAGGGCGATCGGCGTCGATTGCTGCACGGTGACGGCCGGTGACGTCATCAAGTGGCGGACGGCCAGGCCCGGCCAGTTGGACCACAGGTATTCGGTCGAGCGGGCACGGACCAGGTCGGTCTGGCTGAGCACGCCGACGAGGGAGCCGCCCGCGTCGACGACCGGGGCTCCGCTGATGTGGTGGCGATCCAGCAGGTCGACTGCCTCGTCGAGGGACATGTTGGCATGAATGACGATCGGGTCCAGGGTCATCAACTGTCCGACGGTGGCGGGAGCGGCGGCGTTGGTCATCGGGCGGCTCCTTCCGGGTAATGTGGGCTTGGGGTGGCAGGAACCGCGTCGCCCGGCGCGACGATTCCCGGCAACCCCAGGCTGGCACTGACGTCGATGAGGCCGTCATACGCGGCCTCAATCACGGCGAGGTTGGCGTTCAGCACGGCGCCGCCGCGCTTGCCGAAGAACCGGCCAAGGCGCGCTCGAACGGCGGCGATCAAGTCATCCCGGCCCATCCCGGCGCGGGCCGCAAACGGCGACACGCGCAGGAAGACCCCGACCAGCGCGACGCCTTGCATTCGGACCTGGAGGTCGCCGCGCGGGGCGTGGGCGGCGGCAAGTGCCGCCGTGTCGAGCGCGCTGATCCGGATCCCACGGGCGAGGATATCGGCACGGGCGGCGGCGGGCATCGAGCCCCAGATGGCTTCCGGATCGCGCAGTGCCGACTGGATGAAGACTGAGCCGCCGTCAACCAGGCCGGCCAGCGGGTCGCCAAACGCAAACGCCGAGACGTGGTGAAGCGGCACGAAGTCGACCTGGTCCAGCTCGGCGTGGAGACGGATCCGCTCGTCGGCGATGGTCAGGTAGTAGGTCGTTGGCAGGCCCTTCTTCTCCGATCCGTAGCGCGGATACGCCTGCACGAACTTGTCGAACAGCTCGCCGGCCAGGGTCGCCACCAGCTTGTTGGTGGTCACCGAGCCGAAACCCCCAATCGATTGGCCCCGCAGTGACCAGGCGCCCCTCGGGCGCAGATCGGTCGGGACCGTCTTGAGGGCGAGCGGATGGCGGATGCCCAGCACTGCGTGACGCTGCGCCGGTCGTTCACTCTGCGCGAGCCGGTCAAACACGGCGACCAGATCACCGGCGGACACGTCACGCGAGCCGAGCCCCGCGGAGAATGACTGGACGCGCGGGATCATGGCGCCTTCGGGGGCCAGGCAGTACAGCGCGGATCGGACCTCGCGGGTCAGCGGGTTGGCCGCCGCCAGGGGTTCGTCCGTTCGCTCCACGACGCCGATCACCCGGACGTGATGGTTCATGACCGCTGCGAAGTCATCGACCGGGAATGGGCGGAAGCTGGTGACCGCCACGCAACCCACGCGACGACCCATAGCCCGGAGGTGGTCGACCACGACGATCGCGGTATCGGCGATCGTGCCCATGGCGACCAGGATCTCGCGCGCGTCGTCGCAGCGGTAGGCGTCGATCAGCCCCGTTCGCCGACCGGTCAATGCGGTCCACTCAGCCATGGCCCCGGCCAGCTCGGCCGGGATCCGGTCCGTGTAGGCACGCTGGCCGATCCTTCCCTTCATGTAGGCGTCCTGGTTCTGGACGGTGCCGGTCATGAGCGCCTCGGCCGGATCGAACAGGTCGCGGATCCGCTCGCGCGGGTCACCCACGAAGTCACGGAGGAGCCGGTCCTCGGGGAGGCGCACGTTCTCGAGCGTATGCGTGGTCAGGAACCCATCCTGGGCGACCATGAACGGGGTCTCGGTCGACTCGGCGACGCGCCGGGCGATCGCCGCCAGATCGGCGGCTTCCTGGGCGTTGCGGGCGAACAGGATCCCCCAGCCGGTGTCGGCGACACCCATCACGTCATCGTGGCCGGCGTGAATGTTGAGGGCCTGGCTGGTCAGCGCGCGGGCCCCGACGTGGAAGACCACCGGCAGTCGCTTGCCGCTGATGACGTACAGGACCTCCTTCATCAGGATCAGGCCCTGGCCCGCGGTAAAGTTCGTGACCCGGGCGCCGGCGAGGGCCGCCCCCTCTGCCGCCGACGCGGACGAGTGCTCCGATTCAGGTTCGATGAAGCGCAGCGGCGTGCCCCACAGGTTCTTCGCACCGCCAGCCACGGCAGCCTGGAAGATGGCGGCCATCGTGGTTGAGGGGGTGATCGGATAGACACAGGCCACCTCGGCGAGCCGAGTTTCCACGTGACCAACCGCCTCGGAGCCGTCAACGATGGCGGGCAGACCGGGATAGCGGGGCGCTGGCGGCGTCTTGACCATGGCTTCAGCGTGATGGCTGAGGCCGACCGACGGCAGGGACTGGGTGCCCGAACTTTGGGGGCCGTTTGGCATGGCCGCCCGGGCCGTGGCGCCGAGCCTGCCTCCGTAGGGGAGCTCCGCGAACGTCAGACGGTTCGCTCCTGGGCGACCGCGGCCGCCTCGATCAGGGCAGCCTCGATGGCAGCGCGGAAGGCCGGCAGCGCGGCCCGAACCGGCCGTCCAAGCGCCCGCCCGTAACCGAACGAGCGGCCGCCGATGCCGACAAACGCGCCGGCCAGGGGCGCTGCGCGCATCACCTGGGCGATGCCGACCAGTTGGCCGATCGGCAGGACATGGGACGACCTCGGCGTGGGCGCGGCGGCCGCGTCGCGTTCTGGCAGCTCCGACAGCGGGATGGTCACGACCTCGCCGACGGGGAGCCCGATGACCGAATCGGTAATGACGCAGGCAGCACCATCGGGGAGTTCGAGCAGGTCCTCCAGCTGCAGTTGCTCACAGCGCCTGACCTCGAGGACACCCAGCAGCTGCGGCGGCAGGCCCCCGAGCAGACCGGCCACCGCGGACAGCGCCGCTCCGTCGTCGCCGCGGTCCGCGTTGCCGCACACGAGCAGCCGAACTGGCCTGGCCGCGTTCACGGCAGTCGCTCCACGCGGAGATCCAGGAAGTGTGTCGCACAGGAGATGCAGGGGTCATAGCTCCGGATCAGTTGCTCAAAGCGATGCGTCGCTGCCTCGTGCGGCAGATGGAGCACGGACGGGGCGAACCCGGACAGGTCAGCTTCGATGGCGGCCTGGTTCTGGCTGGTCGGCGGGACAATCCGGGCGCACGCCACGAGGCCGCGCTCATCGAGCTCGTAGCGATGGAACAGCAGACCACGCGGCGCCTCGGTGGCCCAGGCAGCGATTCCCGGACCCGGCGTCCATGGCTCGCCGGCGCGCTGCGGCGGGTTGTACGCCTCGATCAGGTCAAGGGCCTCGGCCGTCGCGTGGACCAGCTCGATCGCCCGGGCGACGATGCTGCGAAACGGATTGCGCCGGATGGCGGCGGCCAGGCCACCGCGCGCGAGAGCGTCGGCGGCCAGCGGATGGAGCCGGTCGGCGGCCAGCGTGATTCGCGAGGATGGACCCAGCAGGTAGACCTCTCCGGCGTGGGTCCGCGCCTGGAGCGCGTTGGACCAGCCGACCTGGTCCTCCTCGAACGCCGCCTCCCAGTCAGTCGGCGCGAGGTCAAGGCCGTCGGTCGAGACAATCCGGCCCTCGTTCATCGGGTAATCGGTGGGATGGCGGAGTGAGACGAGCCGGGGCTCGCGCACGAACTCTGGTGTTTCGAAGCCTGCGACGACCCTGACCGTCTCGAGCGCGACCGCCAACGCTGTTTCCAGTTCCGGCCGGAGTGCCGAGAGTTCCGCGCGCGACGGAACGTGGTAGAACCCACCGACCCGGACGCTTACCGGATGGATCGGCCGGCCGCCGATGACCGCGACGAGGTGATTGCCCGCCTTCTTCAGGAGCAGCGCCCGCTCGACCAGGGTCCGATGGTCCCGGGCCAGCTCGATCGCGCTCGGGTAGCCGAGAAAGTCCGGCGCGTGGAGGAAATAGACATGGAGGGCGTGGCTCTCGATCCACTCGCCGCAGTAGAGCAGCCGGCGCAGCAGTCCGACGGCCGGGTCGATCCGGATGCCGGCCGCACTCTCAAAGGCATGGACGGCGCTCATCTGGTACGCGACCGGGCAGATGCCGCAGATCCGCGCGACGATGTCGAGCACCTCGTCCGGCGTGCGGCCCCTGACCAGGCGCTCGAAGTAGCGAGGCGCCTCGAAAATCCCGAGATGCGCCTCGACGACCTCACCGTCCCGGACCGCGAGGTGCAGCGAGCCCTCGCCTTCGACCCGGGTCAGCCCGGCGACGTCGAAGCGGCGCAGCCGGCCCCGGCGGCCAGGCTTAGTGAGCGTCTTGTGCATCGGAAGCCTCCGGATCATTTGGCCCGCGCGCTGCGGGAGCGGCGCCGGGCGGGCCACCGTGTGCATCGATGACGGAGCGGAAGGGCTCCGCCCAGGCGGTGAAACCGGCGAATCGGCGGGCGACTTCGGCGTCAAGGTCCCCGTGGTCGCCGGTGCCAGGGCCAGCGGAGCCCGCGGCGTGCGCCACGAGGCCGTCCACGTTCGCCTGCTCGCGAGGCCCGAAGCAGCCGTAGCAGCCTCGTCCGAACGCCGGGCAGATGGCGCCACAGCCGGTCCGGGTGACCGGGCCCAGGCACGGGATTCCGCGTGCCACCACGACGCAGGAGACGCCCCGGCGCTTGCACTCCAGGCAGACCGACTCGTCGGGGAACTGCGGCCGGCGCCCCACCAGGGCGGCGGTCAACCCCTCGAGCAGCTGCCCCGGATCGATCGGGCAGCCGCGCAGCTCGCCATCCACGACCACGTGGTCCGCGATCGGGGTGGCCGTCGCGAGCGATTCGACCAGCTCGGGATGCGGGTAGACCGCCGCGGCCCAGGGCTCGAACGCGGACCAGTTGCGGATCGCCTGGATACCGCCGGCGGTCGCGCAGGCTCCAATGGTGATCAAGGTCCTGGTGACCTTGCGCAGTTTGAGGAGTTCGTCGAGCTGCTCAGCCGTGCTGATCGAGCCTTCGACCAGGAGGATGTCGAATGGCCCCGCGGACCGACGCGAAGTGGCCTCGGGGAATTCGACGATGTCGAAGCGCTCGGCCAGTGCCAGCAACTCGTCCTCCAGGTCGAGGAGGGTGAGCTGGCATCCGTCACACGAGGCGAACGTGACGACACCGACACGCCGTCGCTGTCGGGCGTCGCTGCGGGTGCCGCTGACCATCACAGACCCCTCGTGCTGAACGCCGGCCCCAACTCGGCGAGGCTGAAGACGGGACCGTCGCGACACACGAAGAAGCGTCCCAGCTGACAATGACCGCACAGCCCGACGCCACAACTCATGTTGCGTTCGAGGGTCACCCACGTCCGGTCTGGTTCAAGTCCGCGGCCGTACAGCACTTCCGCGGTCGCCTGCATCATCCGCTCCGGACCACAGATGAAGGCCACGGTGTTCCGACCGTTCCAGGTCGCGCGATCGAACAGCTGGGTGACGATCCCCACCCGGCCGAACCAGTCGGCCCCCGCCCGATCCACCGTTTCGGCGATCTCGATGTCTGAGCGCGCTGCGAGTCGGCCGATCTCGGCCACGTACAGCCGGTCGGCCGGGGTTCGGGCGCCGAGGTACAGGCGAAGGGACCCGATCGATTCGCGCCGCGCGAGACAGGCGTCGATCAGCGGCCGCAGCGGCGCAAGACCGATGCCACCGGCGACGATCACCACGTCGCGCCCGGTTGCGACGTCAAGCGGCCAGCCGCGGCCCAGCGGTCCGCGCAGGCCGAGCGTTTCACCGCGGTCGAGCTGCGTCAAGGCCCGGGTTGCGGGTCCCGCGGCCCGGATCGTGAGCTCGAGACCGTCCGGCCGGAAGCGCGAGATGGAGATGGGCGCCGCCGACATGGCGGGCAGCGCGGCCATCACGAACTGGCCCGGCAAGCCCGCGAGGAGACGAGCATCGCGGGTTTCGAGCCGCAACGTCACCGTATCGACGGTCTCGCGCGTGATGGCGGCAACGCGTGCCGTGACGAATGACTCGGGCGCCAGCGGCGAGGAGGTGAACGCCGCGGGAGCCGGGCCGATTGGGAGCA
>JANPDO010000099.1:0-3611 GCA_031431535.1 Chloroflexota bacterium | reverse complement strand
TGATCCAGTCACGTGCCCAGTTCGGGCATCGCGGGGTCATCGTGGCCCTGTTCGGATCGTTCGTGACGTTCATGTTGTTCAACGTCGTCGACGTGATCCTGCTTGGCAGCGATAATCGTCGTCCCCACGCCGATCAGCATCGGGTCCCAGCCGAAGATGCCGTTAAGCCCGCTGCCAAGCAGGATCACGTCGACGACGTTGAACAACATGAACGTCACGAACGATCCGAACAGGGCCACGATGACCCCGCGATGCCCGAACTGGGCACGTGACTGGATCATCTGGGGGAGTCCGAGATGGGGACCCTGGGTCGCGTGGAACGCCATGAACAAGGTCCCGAACGCGATCCCGAGGGTCCCTGCGATGACTGTCTGGAGCATCGTCAAACCGATCGACGGCCCGATGAACCCGATCGTGATCGTGAAGAACTGGAAGTTGCCAAGGAACCAGAACGGGCCCTGCTGCCAGACCTTGCCATGGCGCTCCGACTGGGGAACGTAGTCGATCGAGCGGGTCTCGACCTCGCCGGCTCCCACCCCTGCGGCACTCGTGTCCATCGCGGCTCCTGCCATGTTGGTCCGTCCCTCTCCAATGCCAGACGCAACCGCCTGTTCGCGGGAGTGTGCTTTAGAGGCGGCCGCGCTGCAACCCTTGAGGTGCCCAGTAACGACGCCAGATCCCGATCAGGCGGTACGATGCGCGGCGGCACCCTGGCCGAAGTGGCGGAATGGCATACGCTGCGGTCTCAAACACCGCTGAGGGCAACCTCTTGTGGGTTCGAGTCCCACCTTCGGCACCAAGGTTCTCAGGCGTTCGGTGGCACATCCGCGTGCGGGTCGGCGCCCAGGGTGCTAGCACCGCTGATGGCTGCGCCTTGGGCGACCAGGATCGCGCCGAGCCCCGGGCCATCCCGCCATTCGACGGGATCGGATCACATTCGGTCGCGCAGGTCGGGCGCGGGTTGCAGCGGCATCCAGGGATTGCTACATCAGGCGAGCGGGACGACTCGTCCGGCCTGCATCACGAGGCGCGGCGCCTCGAGACGAGCGAGATCAGCGAGCGGATCGCCATCGACCAGGACGAGATCCGCTCGCTTGCCCGGCGCCACCGTCCCGATCTCGGCGTCAAGACCCAATAGCCGGGCCGCTGCACTTGTGGCGGCCTTGATAGCGGCCATCGGCGACGCCCCGTGGTCGTGAAGCAATGCGATCTCGCGCCAGACCATGTCCGCGGTCACGCCGACCTCTCCGGTGTCAGTGCCAGTGGCGAGCGGGACGCCCAATTCGATCGCCGTCTCGGTCGAAGCGCGGTGGCGCCGTTCGATGAGGTCCTGGCGTTCGCGCTGACTCGTGGTGAGGCCGGGCAGCTCGCGATTGACGTCGGTGACGACGAGCGTCGGCACGAGATAGGCTCCCGTGGCAGCGAGGATCTCAATGGCTGCTCGATCGGCCAGCCAGGCGTGCTCGACGCTGTCCACCCCGCCGCGCGCCGAGGCGATGACCGACGCCGAGCCCTGGGCGTGGCTCATGACCCGGACGTGGAGCCGGCGCGCCTCGGCGACAATTGCGCCGATCTCCGACTCGGTCAACTCGGCGTCGCCGTAGACGAGCTGCCCCGGGGCGAGCCCGGTTGTGGTGAGCATCGCGGCCTCTGAAGCGACGATCTTGATGACATCGGCGCCGTCACGAACCTGTAGGCGCACCGCCCGGGTGAATTCGAGCTCGCCGTCGGCCTCGATCCCGAACTGGTGCCCGTGACCTCCAGTGATCCCGATCGCCGAGCCCGCGCCCACGAGTCGGGGGCCGGGGACCTGACCGGCGGCGATGGCGTCGCGCAGTACCAACTCGAGGTTGCGGATGGACCCGGCTCCACGCGCCGTGGTGATCCCGGCTCGCAAGGCCGTGGCCGCGTGACCGGCAGCCGCGAGGACGATGTCAGCGTCGCTCCGTCGGGCGATCGCGGCGATCGAGCCCTCAGTCGGGTCAAAGGTGTAGTGGGCGTGTGCGTCGATCAGGCCCGGCAGGAGGGTTGAACCGGCGCCGTCGATGATCGTCACGGCGGGGTCGCCCGCAACGGCCGAGCCCACCTCTGGCCAAGCCGTCCCATGCGGGACGACCGCCGTGATCAGTTCGTCGTCGACGACCACATCGACGCCGTCGTGGGCAGCATCGCTCGCTCCATCGATCAGGCGGACGTTCGAGAAGACCTTTCGCACGCGCGACAGGGTACCTGACCGCGTCGAGCGACTCGGGGCACTGGCGGGGCAACTCGTTCTTCAAGGAAGGACAGGACGGAGCGCGACCGCCGTTGTGGACCTGATTCTGGCGCCCTTCGGTCTCGACCGCGCCGCAAACGCGCCACGATTGGCGATCTTGGGACCCCGGACGCCCCTCGATCGCCCCGAAACGCCGCTTGCGACGCCTGCGGCAACCGGATTCGCAGAGATTGTACTTCCAGGAAGAACGTCAAGCGCCTTGGCGGTCTCGCCCTCGCGGATATGCGCCTTGGCGGATCACATGCCATACGTGCGCCGCCATTCCACCGACCGCCGCGCTAGAATCGGGCCTGCGTCTGGCTCACCCCGGTCACTGGAGGCCCCTCATGTTCGGCCGCTTCTTCGGAACCAGCGCGCGGGCGGTCGGAGGCCCGAGCCAGGAGGAACCGCTTGACGCCGCCGGCGAGACCTCGACCGTTCGTCGCATCGTGGCCCGGCTGGACGCAATGCCGCCGGAGCGGGCGCGACTGATCGCGTCAGCGGCCTACACCCTGGCCCGCGCGGCCCATGCCGATCTCGATATCAACGACGAGGAAACCGCGGCCATTGAGCGCGAACTGCAGCGCGACGGCGCGCTGGACGAGGCAACTGCGGTGCTTGTGGCGCAGATGGCGAAGCTCCAGGCACGGACCGTCGGCGGGACCGAAGACTACGTCGTGACCCGCGAATTCAAGGCGCTCGCATCTGAGGCCCAGCGGATCGACGTGATGCGCGCCTGCTTTGTTATCGGAGCGGTCGACGGCACGATCTCCGCGGAGGAGACTGGTGTCCACAACCAGATCGCCGGTGAGCTCCACATCGAAGCCCCGGCGCTCAACGACAAACGGGCTGGCTTCCACGAGCAGTTCTCGTCCGTGCAGCAGATTCGGCGGATTACCGGCGGCGGTTGACCTACACGCGATTACCGATGTTGCCCGGTAAGGACGAGACTTCGCAGCCGCGCCCCCGGCCCGCGCAGCCGCGCCCCCGGCCCGCGCAGCCGCGCCCTTGGTACCCTCAGTACCGGATTCTGGATGAACGCTCGTGGATTGAGCAGAAATCGACCAAAAGTGTTGAATCTGCCAGGGGACCACTTCTATTCGTGTGGAAAGCGGTACTGCCAGAACCGTCCCCTTCCGAGTTGTCCGTCGTCATCACGAGGAGCCCGAGTGGGCCGATACCACGGCAGCTCCCAATTGCACCGCGGAGCATCAGTTATGCGCTCGTGAGGTGGATCTCGACCAGGCCCTCACCGAGTCGGCGGTTGATCTCGGCGAGGAGTTCGGTGTCGTTGGCGACGCCGCTCCGCAGCTCCATCGGGAGTGACGCTCCCCCGCCTGGCGCCGGCAGGTGGATG
>JANPDO010000098.1:0-3399 GCA_031431535.1 Chloroflexota bacterium | reverse complement strand
CGAGATAGGCATCGGCGAGGGCACCCAGGGGCACCGTCAGGACATCCAGCCTGCGTGATTCGATCAGGGCCAGCAGCAGGGCAAGCGGGCCATCGAACTCGGCCACCTGGACCTGGGTGGTCTGCTCCGGCCGACGACCATCGCCAAAGCGGACTGCCGCGGGATGCGCCGCCATGACCGGCACCCCACCAGGATGAGTGAGCGTGTTCAATTGGCCTCGTCCGCGAGTCGCAGCAATTCTCCGAACTCGGGGTCCGTTGGAGCCTCCTGGAAACGGATAAGGCGCACGGCCCGCGCAGTGCAACCGGCGGCGGCCGCGAGGTCCGCGGACACGTCGGCATGCCGTCGCAAGCGCTCCAGTGCTGGGCCAAAGCCAGGAATGCGGCAGCTCAGCCGGAGCGTCCAGTCGCCATACGTCCCGGCAACGGACCAGGCGACGCGTGGCCAGACCCCGGTATCGCCCTTCCCGGCGTCATGCAGCAGACCCGCGAGGAGGACGTCGGGTTCGGTGACCCCCTCCGCCCGCAGGGAGGCCGCCACGTCCAGTCCGTGCCGGCGATCGGCGACGTGCATCATGTCAAACAGGGCAAGCTGGGCCGGCGTCGTCCAGGCCGCCAGCGCCGCACGCTCCTGCGGCGTCACGCTGGCCGCCAGGTGCGCCCGGAACTGGCGAGCCCTAGACGCCCACCAGGACCGAGAAGAACGCATCGAGCACCGGTCCGATGATTCGCCCACCGATGGAACCACCCGGCGGCAGGAAGAACAGGACGAGGAGGATGATGAACCCGTATTGCTCCAGGACCGGACGGATCTGGTACTCCGTCCGCCGATCGAGGAAGGCAAACAGCACCTTGGACCCATCAAGCGGCGGGATCGGGATCAGGTTGAAGATCATCAGGATCAAGTTGATCTGGACGAAGTAGAACAGGACTTCCACAAGGAGGCCCACCTGCGAAGCCAGGTCCGGGTTGGCGATCAGGTAGCGCAGCGGGAGGGCCGCCGCGGCGGCGAGGATCAGATTGGAGATGGGTCCCGCCGCGGCCACGATCGCGTCCCCGCGCCGGCCGCCCCGCAGGTTCATGGTGTTCACCGGCGTCGGCTTTGCCCAACCGAACCCGAAGAACCCGCCCGCAGCCGTCGACGCAAGGAACGTGAACGCCAGCAGAACGCCGCCGACCCGATCGAAGTGTGCGATCGGGTTGAGGGTCAGGCGCCCGAACAACTTGGCCGTGCCATCGCCGAGGCGATACGCTGCGAGGGCGTGGCTGAATTCGTGGACGGGGAACCCGATCAGGAGCATGATCGCCACGACGATCGCGGCGGGGACGAGGTTCTCGAGATTCACGCGGCACCTGTCTGCGAAGTCCCGCGTATGGTATCCGCGACCGGCCTTCGGAGGTCTGCCGGCACTACGGCGCTAGAGCCGCGACAGCAGGTCTGTCTTCTTGGCCTCGTACTCCTCGGGCGAGATGGCGCCTCGATCGCGCAGGTCGGCCAGGCTGGCGAGCGTCCGGGTCACGTCGTCCGGGTTCGATGTGGAGCCAGGCGCCTCGGCGGGCGCCATCGGTGTCGGGGCCTGGCCCGGGTCCGCGCCGCCGGCCGCATTCGGCTGCCAGCCGGCGCGCTCCATGCCGACCTCATATTCGTGCTTGGCGTCCAGCATGGCTCGCTTGAAGCCGATCGGGTCCACGATCATCCGGAATCGTTCGATGCCCTGCTCGGCAGCCGTCAGGATGTCCAGGTCACCGAACCCGAACATGCGCCCAAAGATCGACTGGCTGAGCGCGGCGTCGTTGATCTTCTCGAGCGAGCTATCGGTGGCTCGTTTGTTGACCACACCCTCGACCTGCATGACGCGACGGTTGGTGATCACGTACTCCTGGTTCAGGTAGCGAAGCGTGGCCCAGGCCAGAAATGCGACGCCGCCAACGAACAGGACCACCGTCACCCACCAGAGACCGTCCCGGACGATCCCGGTGAGGTCCCTGGTCAACACCAGCAGCAGCAGTGCGGCAATGATCGAGAGGATGGGGAGTTTCGCCCCCCAGGCGAGGACCATCCAGTGCTGCCGATCACGGTGGATCACGCGCTCGCCGGTGGACAGCAGCGAATCGGCATAGCTCATGGCGTCAGCATCTCCTCTTTTAGGCTCTGGGGTGGGCTCGACTGTAGATGTCCCGGATCCGCTCGCCGGTCAGGTGCGTGTACAGCTGTGTGGTGGAGATACTCGCATGACCGAGCAACTCCTGGACGATCCGCAGATCGGCCCCGCCTTCCAGCAGATGGGTGGCAAACGAGTGGCGAAGCGTGTGTGGGCTGACGCGCTCGGCAAGCCCGGCGCGTGCGGCCGCCCGCTTGACGACGGCCCAGGCCTGTTGTCTCGCCAGGCGACCGCCTCGAGCCCCGAGAAAGATGGGTCCGCCGCGATTCGGATCGACGTGGCTGATCCCGAGCAGGGCGACGCGGGGCCCGTCGATCCATCGGGTCAGCCAGTCGAGGGCCAGGTCGCCGACGGGTACGAGGCGCTCCTTGTCGCCCTTGCCGATCACACGCACGAAGGCGCCATCGGTCGAGAGGTCCTCGCGGTCAAGACCGATCGCCTCGCTGATCCGGAGCCCGGCGGCGTAGAGCAGTTCGAGCAAGGCCCGATCGCGAACCCCCGCGCCGATGGGGCTGCCGCCGCCGCTGCCTTCCTCGCCGCCTCCGCCTCCGCGGTGGTCGTCGCGTTCCTCGCCGCCGGCCGCCGTGAGCAGGCGCTCTGTCTCGGTCACGGTCAGCGTCTCGGGCAGCAGCCGCGATGGGCGCGGCAGGTCCAGGTGAACCGCGATGTCGCTCGCGATCAACCCCTCGCTAAAAGCGAACCGGAAGAAGCCCTTGATCGCCGCAGCCCGACGGCGGAGGCTGCTCGGTGCCAATCCCGGATCGTTCCGACGACCGCGCCGCGCTCGGGCCGCCAGGTAGTCGATGGCTGCATCGGGCGAAGTGGACCAATGGCGACTGACGCCGCGCGATGCAGCAAAGTCGGCAAGGTCCGAACGGTAGGCCCGGATCGTCGCCGGGGAGAGCCCGCGTTCCACCTGGAGATAGGTCAGATACCCGTCAATCGCCGGTTCCAGCCCGATCGCGGGCATGTCGCGCTCAGCCCGCCTGGGTGACGCCAACCCGCCACGCCTCGGCGCGATCGAGCAGCTCCCTGGCGGCGGCCAGGCTCGTGGCACCAAGGGTCGTCGCATCGGTCCTGGCACCGGTCACCGCACGGGTCTTCGCGGCGGTCGTCCCGCCGGCGAGGCTGGACACCTCCGCCGTAGCGCCGCCGGCGAGGCTGGGCACGCCCGGCATCGCGCTCTGCGAGGCGCCGCCCAGCATCTGGGCCAGCTCGACAATCCGCCCCTCGCGGTC
>JANPDO010000097.1:0-1538 GCA_031431535.1 Chloroflexota bacterium | reverse complement strand
CGTGATGGACGGCGTGCCCGCCCTCGTCGACGAGGTGCGCCTCGAGGTCCTGATGGGCGATGGCACACGGCTCATCGTTTTGCGCCATCCCCTGGGGTCGCCGGAGACCACCGGAGGTCCCGACAGGGCCGACCTAGCCGATCGACCAGCCCGCCAGACTGTCACTCTCACGGTCACCAACACGTCTGACCACATCGTCCGCGTCTCGTCGCACTACCCGTTCGAGCAGGTCAACAAGCGGCTCGAGTTCGACCGCGCCGCGACGCGCGGCTACCGGCTCGACCTGCCCGCAGGCTCGACCTTGCGCTGGGGCCCGGGCGAGACGCACACGGTGACGCTCGTCCGCTACGGCGGAAGCGGGGCCAACAAGTGACGCGCGCTCGACTCGGCCCTGCGCTGGGGGACCGCATTCGGGTTGCGGACTCGGACCTGTGGTTGCGCGTCGAGGACGACCGCCAGGCCCGCGGCGACGAGCCGCTGTGGGGCTACGGCAAGACGATCCGCCTGCGCCAGGCGCAGACCGCGCATGCCGGTCCGAGTGAGCTCGACACCGTGTTGGTCGGTGCCGTCATCGTCGATCCCACCCTGGGGGTGCTGAAGGCAGATATCGGCATCAAGGACGGCCGGATAGTCGGGATCGGGGCTGCGGGCAATCCGGAGATCAGCGACGGCATCGATCTACTCATCGGCCCGCATACCGAGCCGATCATTTGCTACGGCATGGTCGCGACGCCCGGCGCGGTAGACAGCCACGTTCACCTCATCACGCCGGAGCTCATCCCAGCGGCGCTTTCCGCGGGGGTGACGACACTCATCACAGCGGGCTTCGAGGAGCCGCCGTGGGCGATGGAACGCAGCCTCGCGTCCATGGAGGAATGGCCCATCAACATCGGCCTGCAGGCGAACGCCCGGGCTGGCTCAAATGACGCGCTTGATGCTCTGCTCGACGCCGGTGCCGTGGGCTTCAAGATCCACGAGGACTACGGCGCTTACCCGGAGCTGATCGACCGCGTCCTCGCTTACGCGGACGCGCACGACGTCAGCGTGGCGCTGCACACCGACGGCCTGAACGAGTCGGCCGAGCTGAGCGACACGGTCGCCGCGATCAACGGCCGGACCGTCCACGCCTACCACGTCGAGGGTGCAGGTGGCGGCCACGTGCCCGACGTCCTGGGCCTGGTGCGCGAGCCCAACGTGATCTGCTCGTCGACCACCCCGACCCTGCCCTACGGCATCAACGCGGTCGCGGAGCACATGCCCATGACCATCTTCAATCACGGCATGTCGTTTGACATTCCTGAAGACATCGAGATGACCCGCGAGCGCGTCCGCGCGGCGACGATGGCGGCGGAGGGGCCGCTCCATGAGATGGGCGCCATCGCCATAACGAACAGCGATTCGCAGGGCATGGGCCGCATCGGCGAGACGTTGCGCCGGACCATCCAGCTGGCACACGTCATGAAGGCGTGGGCCGGAAGCGAAGGCACCGATGACAACGCCCGATTCCTGCACTACCTCGCCAAGTGCACCATCGAGCC
>JANPDO010000096.1:0-4558 GCA_031431535.1 Chloroflexota bacterium | reverse complement strand
TAGTGGGGCCGGAGGCGACGATACCGGGCGCCGATTAGCTGCGGCTTACGTGCCGCCTGCCAACTGGCTCTATTGGAACCCTCAGCTCGTCCGACTCCGATAGCGCCGAATGTGCTTGCGCTGGAGCCGGCCGAACTCGTGGATCTCCTCGGTGGTCAGACCGGCGGCAACGATCAGGTCGAGCAGGTTGCGGTTGAAATCTACCTCGGTACCGAGCATCTCGTTCGCGCCGACCTCGCCCTCTGCCTGCGCCTCCCACAACCGCTGGCCGGCTGCGGATGCCGTTGAGCGTTATCGGCCTGTCGTCGACGCCGACGCGGGCCGCACGATGAGCAGTTAGTGTCGATTTGCGAGCCCATGGACCTAGACTCTTCTAACGGCCGTCTCGGACCGCGACGAGCTTGAGCAGCTAGGGCAGCTTCGCGGGCTCGAGCAAACCTAGCCGGGTCGCCGTCGCGGCCGCCTCGTACCGGCTCAATGCGCCCAACTTGTCCATCGCGTGCGTGACGTGCACCGAAGCCGTCTTCGCGCTGATGAACAGCCGATCACCGATCTCGCGGTTGGTGTGCCCGACGGCGACGAGTGCCAGGACTTCGAGCTCCCGGGCAGTCAGTGTGGTGGCCGGGCCTTTCACCGCCGGCCCGGCGCTGCCCTGTTGGCTATCGAGCGGGATCCGCGCACGCGACGCGAGGGCCTCGATCGCGATGCGGAGCGGCGCCGCGCCTAGGCCGCGTGTCGCCGCGTGCGCCTCGCGCAACGGCAGCGCCGCGTCGATGGCGGCACCGCCGCTCGCAAGGACTGCCTCGGCATGGCGATACTGCGCGTACGCCAGCTCCCACGGCTGCAGGAGCTCGATCCGGGCCTCGACGGCGGCCGCCCACAGCGCAGGTTCCGGCCGGCCCTCGAGGCGTGACTCCTCGGCGTCCACGCTGCTGAGCTCGGCCCTGGCCATCGGACCAGCTCCGTCGGCCTCGATCGCGGCGTGGGCACTTTGGCGGAACACGGCCGCGAACCGCCTTCCCGCCGCGACCGCCTCGTCGACTTCGGCGATCCGACGACGGCGGCGGGCGGCATCGGCACGATCGGCCTCGCCTCCGATCGCCTTGAGAAACGACCACCAGAGCGTCGCGTCGCGATCGGGCTCGAGCGATGCTGCGAGCGCCGATTCCATAAGGCGTCGGCCGTCCGCGTGGCGGCCGGTCGCGTACGCGAGGAAGATCGCGTCCTCGAGCTGCCACACCCGATGCGGACCGACCGCCGGGATCTCCGCCGCTTGGGCGATCTCTTGCTCGGCATCCGCGACGCGACCTTGAAGCGTGTCGAGCCGCGCCATTGACATGTGCGAATAGACCATCTCGAACGAGAAAGTCATCCGCGCCAGGATCTGGTCTCCGACCGTCCGAGCTTCGGCCCATCTTCCGAGCTCGATGAGGCACTCGAGGGTGCCGTCGAGGAGGTGAGCTCCGTAGCGTCCGTCGGAACCCTCGCGGCGGGCGATCTCGAGACCGAGACGATTGAGCGCCAGGCTCTCCTCGTAGCGGCCGTGCATGTACCGGGTCCACGCCCGGAAGCGGGTCGACCGCGCCCGGAGGTCCGGGTCGCTGGATCCTTCGAGGATCCCGGCCGCTTCCGCGAACGACTCTTCGGCGTGGTTCGTCTCCCCCAGGTGCGTATAGACCTGCCCCAGGACCGTCAGCGCTCGTGCCAGCTCCCGCCGCGCCCCGCATTCGCGCGCGATCGCGATCCCCCGCAACGCCGCCTCGCGCGCACTCGTGTACCGCCCCTGATGCCATTGGAGCAGCGCCTCTGCCGCGAACGCCTGGGCACTCCTCGCTGATCGTCCGTCACGCAACATCGGCATCGCCTCAAGGACGACGCGGTCCGCGGTCTCGATGTCGGCGGCCTCCCATGCGTAGTCGAAGAGCTCGAGGAGCGTCGCGACTCGTCGATCCGTGTCGCTCGGGTCAAGCCCGGCCAGCGCATCCTGAGTGAGTGCGACCGCGCGGGGCTGATGCCCTGCAGACGCAGCTGCGCTCGCGGTTCGCGCCAGCAGCGCGGGGCGGTCCATTCCGACCTGGGAAGCAGCGTCGGAGACCCGCGGCCAAATGTCGAGAATCCGATCCAGGTGCATCTCGGCTTCCGCGTAGCCCGCTGCCTGCTCGGCGACTGCGACGGCGGCGAGCGACGCCGCGAGCGCCCGGGACATGTCGTTAGCGGCCAACGCGTGGTAGGCGATCTCGCCCGTCCGGGCCAGTTCGCCTGCCGGCGACAACGCCTCGTCGCGCTCGAGGGCGTCGGCGATCGTGCGATGGATCGCGATCCGCTCCGTCGCGAGGAGCTCGTCTGATGCGGCCTCGCGGACGAGCGCGTGTCTAAACGCGTAGCCGGGCGAGGTATCCTCAACGCGGAGGAGCACGCCGTGGTCGACGGCCTCTCGGAGGGCGGCGATGAGCACCGGCGACGGCACCCCGGCGACCTGCTGCAGCAGATCGTGGCTGACCACTCGCCCGGCAACCGCTGCCACCCGCACGATTCCTTGCGTCACCTCGTCGAGCCCTGCCAGGCGCGCGGTGAGTAGCTCGCGGAGCGAGGCGGGCAGCGGCCCGGGGCCCACGGCACCCGTCGCGACGAGCTCCTCGGCGAAGAACGCATTCCCGTCCGATCGCTCGAATATGTCGTGCGCCAGCTCCGGGTCAGGGACCCGACCGAGGATCCCGGTCAGTTGCTGGACGAGCTCGCTTTTATCGAAGCGCGCAAGGTCGATGCGTTCGAGCCAGGGCAGGCGGCCAAGCTCAGCGACAATTCCCAGGAGCGGA
Source organism: Chloroflexota bacterium (assembly GCA_031431535.1). GTDB lineage: Bacteria > Chloroflexota > Limnocylindria > Limnocylindrales > CSP1-4 > SPCO01. The sequence continues at coordinate 1,742 of JANPDO010000096.1, read as the reverse complement.
TGTCGCCGATGGAGTGTGTCGAGCCGGGCGGTCGCTACCAGCAGGCAGCGCTCGGTCTGCATCGACCGAGCGAGGTAGGTGACGAGATCCAGGGTGGAGGCGTCGCCCCAATGCAGGTCCTCGATCGTCACGAGGATCGGTTTGGACACGGATGCGACCGCCAGCAGGTCGCGGACGGCGGCGAACAGGCGCCCCTGTCCACCCTGCCCGGCTGCTGGTCCTTCATAGCGCCCCGTCGCAGTCTCGGGCACGAGACGGCCGAGCTCGGCTCGCGTCGACGCAGGCAGCGACGCCGTGAACCCGCCGCGGTGGAGGTCGCGCAAGATGTCGATGAAGGGGGCATACGCGAGGGTCCCCGGAGCGACATCCACGCATACGCCCCCGACCGCGACGGCTTGAAATGCCGCCGCGAGGGTTGAGACCTCGGTAAGGAGACGGGTCTTGCCGACCCCTGCTTCCCCACTGATGAGGACGATGCCGGGCCGGCCGACGGCGGCGAGCTGGAGCGCCTCGGACAGCGCCGCCCGCGCGGCGACACGGCCGACGAAGATCGGACTCGAGATGCGGCGGGGCACAGCGCCGATGATGCGCTCGGGTGGGCCGTCGGGCAACGGTTGAGACATTCGTCGCCGGCGATCGCCAGGGCGAGTCAGGCGCCGGCGGTCCGCAGGACACGCCGCCGCAACATGGCGGCCAGGCGTCCGACCCGGGATACCGGTTCAGGCTCGATGATGGGCAAGGCGTCGACGCGTGCGAACGCGGCGGGTCGAACCTTGCTCTGACCCCAGCCGTTTTCGCGTTGGCTGTCCGTGATCGCAAGATAGATTCCGAGGGGGTGCATCGTCGTTCTCCAGGCTCGTTGTCGCGTGATCGCGATGCCCGGAGGCTAGAGGCGACCTGCCTCGCTGCCATTGGGGGAAGCCTTATGTCCGCCGTCTGATGGCCCTATTTCTTGATCACGTATGACGTCACCTTATCCAGCGCGCTAGCGGTCCCATCGGAATAGAGGACCTGATCCGGACAAATCCCCGCCTTCCGGGAACGGCGAAGAGATCTAGCGCCACGATCAGGTCATCGTGGCGGTTGGGCCGCGCCTCATCGATCGAACGCCAGGACCGCATAGCGCCCGGCTTCGTAGTCACCGGGGCCGTTGCAGACGACGATCCGATCGGCGCGATCCGGCGTGCCTTGGAGGCCCACATCGAGCATGACGACGTCGCCCGGATCGATTCGGGTGATCCAGCCTTGCTCGGTCAGGAGACCGCCGTCCCCGCGCTCAACAGGCTTCCCGTTGAGCTCGATGTACGCCTCCATCGGTGCGACAGCGGTCTCGTCGCCACCCAGCGACATCTCCACTCGGCCGTTGCTGACAGGCAACGCACCTGCCGGCAGGGCGGACAGCATCGGAACCAGATCGCATGGCCGGTCGCCGACGTTGGTCAGTTCGAGGCGAGCGGCATGGGGCGCGCTGGGCTGGTCCAGCCGGATGGCCACGTCGTCGATCTCGCCCCGGATCGTGGGCGCGCCGGTCGGCTGGCACGCGCCAGTGACCGTCGCGACGAGGAACACGTGACGGACGCGAGCTTTCCACGTCATCGCGAGACCTCGAGCACCGCCCGCGGGGGCACGCGACCCGTCACCGGATCTCCCTCGGGAGTACCGCCGACGATCGCGTACATCCCTTCGAGGACGGTGATCATCATGACGTTCCCGCACGGGCCCATCTGGCCTCGGTCCTCGGC
>JANPDO010000095.1:0-2697 GCA_031431535.1 Chloroflexota bacterium | reverse complement strand
GTACGCGACGCTCACCGAACCCGACGAGGATTGCCGTCAGCCGAACTGGTCGCCGAGCGGCGATCTCATCCTGTATCAGAAGCTCGAGCTGGGCAACTGGGATATCTGGGTGACAGATCCGGGGGGTCGCCAGCACCGCCGGGTGACCCATCAGCCGGGCGACCAGACCGATGCCTCGTTTTCGCCGGACGGTCGATCGATCGTATACAGCTCGAATGAGGGGGCGCTGGAGTTCGCAAACCTGTTCATCGTCAGTCTCGCCGCCGGCGACCCAATGGCCGTAACCCGATTTGATGGCTACGACGGCGCGCCATCATGGTCGTCGGATGGGACGCGCATCGCGTTCGAATCCTACGGGGGAGATCCTGACGACTCGTCGGGCACTGCCCTGTGGCTAACGGCGGTGCCTGCCGCCTTCGGCCCCGTACAGGCCGCGCCGTGACCCAGGTCCGTCGCCTGGGCGGTGCGGCCGTGACGGTGTCACTGTTGATCGGCGTCGTGCTCGTGGCCGGGTGCACTGCCGGCGTGGGCGAAGGCACCAGTGAACCGACCCGCCCGACCGGCGCACCGATCGCCACCGGCGCACCGACCGCGAGCGTTGCCACGGCTGGGCCTCCTGGCAGCACGGCCAGCAGTGCGACGGCGACGGCCGGCCCCGAGTCCGTTGGTACCCCGGTCGAGATCAACGGTCAGCTGCGCGTCTGCGGGACGCAGCTCTGCAACCAATTCGACCAGCCGATCCAGCTGCGAGGCATGAGCACGCACGGCCTGCACTGGTACGGCTGGGGCGCGTGCATCGGTGACAGTTCACTGGACGCTCTCGCCCTGGATTGGGGCGCCGACATCGTGCGCGTTTCGATGTATGTGCAGGAAGGTGGCTACGAGACGGACCCGGATGGCTTTACGGCACAGGCCGAGACGATCGTCGACGCGCTCGTCGCGCGGGGCCTGTACGTGCTGCTCGACTGGCACATGCTCGACCCTGGCGACCCGACCTTCAACATGGAGCGCGCAAAGGCCTATTTCGGCCACATGACGAACCGGTACGGACGGCTGCCCAACCTGCTCTACGAGATTGCCAATGAGCCGAGCGGGGTCAGCTGGGCGACGATCAAGGCCTACGCCGACGAGATGCTGCCGGTCCTCCGCCGGGACGCGCCTGACGGGATCGTCATCGTCGGGACGCCGGCGTGGTCGTCGTTCGGGGTTTCCGAGGGCGGAAGCCCGGCCGAGGTCGCCGCCGCGCCCGTCGCCGGGGAGAACGTTATGTACACCTTCCACTTCTACGCAGCGTCCCACAAGCAGGACTATCGCGACGCGCTCACCGCGGCGTCCGAAGCCCTGCCTGTCTTCGTCACCGAATGGGGCGCGCAGGAATATACCGGCGACGGCGCGAACGATTTCGATAGCGCACAGGCCTACCTGGACCTGCTGGCAGACAGAAAGATCAGCTGGACGAGCTGGAACTACTCGGACGATGAGCGCTCCGGGGCCGCATTCCAGCCCGGCACCTGCCCGGACGGGCCCTGGTCCGGCGATAGCCTGAAACCCTCAGGAGGCTGGGTGCGCGACCGGATCCGGAACCCTGCGGACGATTTCCCGACGAACTGAGACCAACGGCAACTGAGACCAACGACAACTTGACTGATCCGTCAGTCAGTCTTACTGTGTCTGGTAAGACTCATGAGGACGTGTGCCATCCGAATCACATCGAAAGGGCAAGTGACGATCCCGCAGGCCGTCCGAGAGCGGACCGGACTGCTGCCGAACACGGACGTGGAGTTTGTCGTCGACGGCGGAGATGTCCGGATCATCAAGGCCGTGTCGGGTAGGCGGCCGTCGCGAGGGGCGGCGGCCGTTCAGAGGTTGCGAGGGGCGGGCGGTCGGATCCACATGACCACGAACGAGATCATGGCCCTCACCCGCGGCGACTGATGGACGCGGTCCTGGTCGACAGCAACGTCCTGCTGGATGTCGCCACGAACGACCCGGCGTGGGGCGACTGGTCCGCCGCGGCCCTGGAACGCACCGCCGATCAGGCGATCCTGGTGATCAATCCGCTCGTGTACGCGGAGGTCTCCATCGGGTTTGACGCGATCGAGGACCTCGAGATGGCGCTTCCGATCGATCTCTACCGCCGCGAGGAACTCCCATACGAGGCCGGGTTCCTGGCCGGCAAGTGCTTCCTGCGGTACCGACGGGCCGGCGGACTCAAACGTTCACCGCTTCCTGACTTCTACATCGGCGCGCATGCAGCTGTCGCTGGATACCGACTGCTCACCCGCGACGCGACGCGCTATCAAACGTATTTCCCGGGCCTCGCGTTGATCGCCCCCTGACCACCCAAGGGGACGCGCAGACTAAGTGACACGAAATGGGCCGCGCACCGGCGGCGAAATCCTCCGGGGCGGCATCATGGCCGGCTGGTCGGAGGCGAAGGTGGGCGAATGGGAGCGCCGGCTCCGCGTCTACACCGTCATCCCGGGCTCGATCCGCGTTCGGATACGGGATGGGCGGGGTCGGCGTCTACTTCAGCGTCCGAATCCTTCAGCAGGTGGATCGGCTCCACCGCGAGGCCACGGCGATCGACCTGTTCGATACGGCGCCGATCTACGCCTTCTCAGGTTTGACCGTGCGGCTTGGGATCGCGTATGTGTTCGGCGGCTACTACGCACTGTTCGTGAACGGCGCATTTCA
>JANPDO010000094.1:0-4470 GCA_031431535.1 Chloroflexota bacterium | reverse complement strand
AGGATGTCGCAATCGACCTCGAGGATCTCGGCGTTGCTGATGTCCGCTGCGCCCGGAAAGCCCTGGACCGTGCCGTGCTCGCGCTTCCAGCCGGCCACCCGCCCGATGTCGAGCCCGGCGGGATTGTGAATGCCGCCGGTCGAGTCTGAAACGGCGACGACCGTCGCGCCCTCGGCGGCGATGAGCCGAGCCGCAATCGCACCGGCGTTGCCGAACCCCTGGACGGCCACGCGGGATGTCTTCAGGTTGAGCCCGGAGTGATGGGCGGCCTCGATGATGGTGAAGACGCAGCCGCGGGCCGTGGCCTCCGTGCGGCCTTCCGAACCGCCGAGACTGATCGGCTTGCCGGTGACGACGCCGGGGACGGTGTAGCCCTGGTGCATCGAATAGGTGTCCATGATCCAGGCCATGACCTGGGCGTTGGTGTTGACATCGGGCGCGGGGATGTCGCGCTCAGGACCGATCAGGACCTCGATCTCCGTGGTGAAGCGACGAGTCAGACCCTCCAGCTCCTTCATGCTGAGCTTCTTGGGGTCGACGATCACGCCCCCCTTGCCGCCGCCGTACGGGATGCCGACGACCGCACACTTCCACGTCATCCACATGGCGAGGGCCTTGACCTCGTCGATCGAAACGTCCTGGTGGTAGCGCAGACCACCCTTGGCGGGACCGCGACCCAGGTTGTGTTGGACTCGGTAGCCCGTGAAGACCTTGACGGACCCGTCGTCCATGTGGACCGGGAAGTGAACGGTCAGTTCACGGCGGGGCTCGCGCAGGACGAGGCGCATCCCCTCGTCCATCCCAAGACGTTCCGCGGCAAGATCGAACTGGTGCTGTGCCACGTGCCAGGCATTGATCGAGGCAGTGACGGGCTCGGTGGTCATGGTTGATGAGGCCTCTGTATCGGGCGGTCCAACGCCGCCTCGTCGGTTCGGGTCGTCTCCCGGACGACCCCACGGGGCGCACCATCGGGTCTCGAATCTTGTCGTTCGACGACCGGCGCGTAATGCATCTCGGACCCGAGTATAGCCGGGGTTCGCCATGTGGCACCCTGCCAAAGGTACCGGATCGCAACGTCTTCGCTACCGACCTGCAACGTTCGGTCGCCGGGTCCTCCGGGCGGGTGCGGGTGCGGCCCCCCGCCGGAAGCGGCCGAGGCGCTATGGGCGGTACATGACCACCGCGCCGACGCAGCCGGGGCCCAGGTGGGGGCCAACCGAGGCGCCGACGAGCGCGATCGGAACGTCCTTGAAGGTCGGGCCACCCGGAATGCGGGCGAGCAGGTCCTCGCGGAACGCCTCAATATCCGGGCTCAGGGTATGCAGGACAACGAGCCGCTCAATCGGCCGCTGGACGATCATCTCGATCAGTCGCTCGCGCGCCTTGGATCGGGTCCTGACCTTGTCGCCCGTTGCAACCACGCCTTCCTTCACGACGATGATCGGCTTGAGCGACAGCAATGTCCCGATCGCCGCCTGCGCGCCGCTGATCCGTCCACCCTTCTTGAGGTATTCGAGTGTTTCGAGGGCGAGGTAGCTGACGGTATCGCCGGCGCGGGCTTCGAGCATTTCGGCGATCTCGGCCGCCGACCTGCCCTGCGCGGCCAGCTCGACGCCCATCTGGGCCAGGATCCCTTCGGCCATGGAGGCGTTCTGCGAATCGACCAGGTGGATCTCCCGGTCGGGCAGCATGTCGCGGGCGATCTGCGCGCTCTTGATGGTGCCCGACAGCGTGCCCGCCACGTGGATCGAGACGATCGCCTCGGCGCCCGCTGCAAAGGCCGCTTCATAGGCCGCCTTGAAGTCGCCCGGCGACGAGGCCGCGGTGGTCGGGAACGGGGCATCGGCGGCCGTCATGCGCGCCCAGAACTCGGCGGTGGACAGTTCCACGCCGGCCTTGAAGGTCTCCTTCCCGAAGGTCACCACGAGCGGAATGATCCCGATCCCGGCTGCGGCCGCGATCTCCGGATCCAGGTCCGATGCAGAATCGGTGAAGATCGCGACGCGGGTCAAGTCCATGTCCTCCTCGGGGATCGGCCGGGGCGTAGCGCGCGGATGGTGGACGAATGATACGGGCCGCGTCCAGTGTCGCGAGAGCCGCTAGGCTTTCTGGGTGGAACGGTCGCTCGTCGGCGTCTTGGCCGGCACCTTTACGCTGCGCTTCAGCACGGGCCTCACCGGGGCCATGCTCGCGGTCTACCTCGCCAAGCTTCCCGAGCACGGCGGGGTGGCCGTCAGCGCGACAACGCTTGCGCTCCTCCATGCCTCGTTCTACGCGGCGGAGCTGGTGCTGTCACCCCTGTTCGGGCTGATCTCGGATCGCCTTGGACATCACCGGGTGATGCTGTTCGGGCCGGCGTTCGGCGCGGTGGCGGTGGTCCTGACCGGGCTGACCACCAACCTCGTCATCCTCGGGGGGACCCGACTGCTGGAGGGGGCCTCTACGGCGGCCAGCGTGCCGTCCATCCTCGGCTACATCGCGGCCGTCACCGCCGGCAACGAACTGCTCCGGGGCAAGGCGGCAGCCCGCTTCGAGGGAGTGACCTTGGCCGGGATCGGGGCCGCCTTCGCCGTCGCGCCGCTCCTCTTTTCACTCCTTGGGCCGGCCGCATTCTTCTTGAATGCCGGGTTCTACGGCATCTCGTACCTGGTCTACCGATTCGGCGTGGAGGACCACGACGCCCAGGGGCGGTCAGCCGTGCTGGCCTCGGGCCCGCGCATCGATCTCGGTCGCTATGCGGCGCTACTGCGGACCTCGCACGTCTGGCTCCTCGCGCCGACCTGGATCGCGGTCAATGCGTCCATCGGGCTCTGGTTCAGCCAGTCCATCTTCCAGTTTTCGAAGGTGGACCCGCGGTTCCCGGACCAGCTCCTGCTCGGGGGTTTCAGCCCGGTCACGATCTCCCTCGCCGCCCTGGTGATCGGGATCGTGTTCGCGGCCGGCCTGCTCTACTGGGGCAATCGGTTCGCGAAGCTGCGCCGGACGACGATCATCCTGTACGGCATCCTGGGTGGCGGCGTCCTGGTGGCGGGCGGGCTGGCCATCAACCACGCTGGCGGCCTGTCGCCCATCGTGCCGGTCGTCGGAGTCTGCGCGGCGTTGTTTGGGCTGTTCGTGATGGCCGGGGCGACGCCGGCAGCGCTCGGCCTGCTTGCCGATATCTCGGAGCGGTTCCCGTCGGATCGTGGCGCGATCATGGGCCTGTACGGCGTCTTCCTGGCGGTTGGGCAGATCTGTGGGGCGCTGATCGGCGGGATCGCCGCGGAGCTCCGTGGCATCGACGGCCTGCTCACGGCCACGATGGCCCTGCTGCTGGTGGCGCTCCTGCCACTGGCGCAGCTCCGCCGCCACGAGCACTACGTGGGTGGCCCGTCCGCGCCTGCCGTGCTTGACGGCGACGAATCGTGATCGTGGGTCGGCCGTGGGTGCCCGTCCCGCTCGTGCGAGGGGCCCGTGGCGCGGTCGTCGCGCCGCACCACCTCGCCAGCGCCGCCGGCCTGGCCGTGCTCCGCGCCGGGGGATCGGCGGTGGATGCGGCCATCGCGACCAACGCGGTCCTCACGGTCGTGAAGCCGAGCAGTTGCGGGATCGGCGGGGACGCGTTCTGGCTGATCTGGGACGCGAACGCGGGACGCCAGTTCGCGCTCAACGGCTCGGGACGTGCGCCTGCCGGCGCGGATGCCGCGGCACTCCGGGCTGCCGGTCTGGCCGTCATCCCGTCGCACGGCCCGCTGGCGATCACCGTCCCCGGGGCCGTCAGGTCCTGGGGCGACGCACACGCACGGTTCGGGCGCCTATCACGCGATGCCATCCTGGCTCCGGCCATCGAATTGGCCCGCGACGGGTTCCCCGCCTGGGACGGGCTGATCGAAGCGGTTGAACGGACGGCGCCGCTCGTGGCCGCGGCCCTCGGCCCGGATGCCGGGTTCTTCCCGGTCTATCGGCCGCACGGCCGGCCGTGGGCGGCCGGCGAGCGGATCCGGCTGCCGGCCCTTGCCGCCACGCTGGAGGCCCTGGCCAGAGATGGCTTCGGTGCGTTCTACGAGGGCGACATCGCGGAGCGCCAGGCGCGCGGGCTCGCGGCGGCCGGGTCGCCCATCCGTGCCTCCGACCTCGCGGCCCACAGCTCGACCTGGGGCGAGCCGATCTCGATCGACTACCGCGGCGTCCGGGTGACCACTCATCCCCCGAACAGCTCGGGGCTCGTCGCCCTGGAGCTGCTCGCCATCCTCGCGCAATTCGAGGCACCCTCGGCATCGTCCTTCGGGCCTGATGGCGTCGTCGATCCCGCCTGGATCCACCTGGGCATCGAGGCTTCGAAGCTCGCGATGGCCGACCGCGATGCCCACCTGACGGACCCGGCCTTCCGCGAGATCCCGGTCGAACGACTGCTGGATGCGGCATACGCGCGGTCATTGGCGGCCCGCATCGATCCGCGGCGCGCCGCGCGACCGGCCCCGTCATCAAATC
>JANPDO010000093.1:0-2373 GCA_031431535.1 Chloroflexota bacterium | reverse complement strand
TGCTCCACCGAGCCGCGCGGAGGGCTCGACCTGGGGCGCCCTCGGGTGGGTGGTCGAGGATGACGACGAGGACGAGCCGGCCGACACCACGGCTTGAGATGGCGGACCCCGCCACGACACGCACACCCCGGCGCCGCCAGCCCCCTGGTCGGGTCTCAACGGAGGCGGATGCCGCTGCCCGCGGCGGCGCCGTCGAAGGCCTGGCCTGGCTCGGCCGCACGCCCGAATCGAAGGCCTCGTCGATCTACCGGTTGCTGCGGATGCTCGTTCGCTTCATCCTGTTCGTCGTCTTTCGGTTTCAAATCCGGATCGAGGGCCGGGAGCATCTGCCGACGGGTGGTTACCTGCTCGTTGCGGCGGCCCACCGTGGCTGGATCGATCCCTTTGTGGTGATCCATGCCCTCCCGGTCGAGCCGCGGGCCTGGTTCCTCGGGAGTGGTCCGTCCACGTTCACGTCGCGCTGGCGCGAGTCGCTCATCCGTAGGCTGGGCGGTCTGCTGCCGGTCTGGCGGGGCGGCGTGGGCGTGGAACAGCATGTGGCATCGGCCCGGGCTGTGATCGGCAACGGCGGTGTTTTTGTCCAGATGCCGGAGGGGACGGTCAGCGGCCCGCCGGGGCGACTCGGGCCGTTCCGCGTTGGCTGGGCGGTGATCGCGTTGCGGACTGACGCCCCGATCGTGCCGCTGGCGATGGCCGGAACGGACGAGCTCTACCTGGGTCGACGGCTGGCGTCCCGGGTCCTGCCAGCCACTTCGGTTCGGGCATTGGCCGGGCTGGAGATTGGTGCTTCGGTGCCGGCCCCGGGCTCGCGCGAGGAGCTCGTGGTCGCTCGTCGGATGAGTGAGGCGCTGGCGGCGATCCTGGCTCCGGCCGTCGAGGCGCTGCACCCGTGGACCATGGATCCGCCGATGCATCCGCGCAGGCTTCGGCGACGCCTGACCTGGCTGCTGCTCCGCCCAGGGCGCCTCGACCGCAACGGCTGAACCGGCAAGTCGTGGCCCGGGGTTCCGGATCACACCAGTCATCGTCGGGCCGTTCTTCCCAGAACGACAAAACGGGTGCAAATCGATTGGTCCCTCGGATTCGACCCGATTGCCGGCGCCATCCGACCGACTCGGGGATCGACGACTGACCCTCCGATGCTCAAAGCACCCGAATCGCCCCGAATCTAGCCGCCTCAACTCCGGATTCGCGCCCAATGTGGCGCTTCACATGGCGAGACCGAAGGTTTGTACTTCTGGGCAGAATAGTCGGCGGTCTCATGCGGCGGCGGTCTGATGCGGCGGCTGGTGCACGAAGGCCGCCTGGCGCCGCTGGCGCAGTCACACGAAGATTGACCTGGGGCAGTAAGCGGTGACGATCCAGTTCGGCTGATCCACGATCTCGCTGATCCGCAGGTCACCCGCGACGCTCATGAGCAGGTATGCCTCCATTGCAGCCAGCCCATGCTCAACTCCCAGCCTGTCGATCATCCGACGAACGGCATCGCGTGCCGCGATCATCAGATCCGGGCCCACCCCGTCCGTTGCATCCCAGCCGGCGGTGTTCGTCGAGGCGCCCAGTGGCCCGGCCGTACGGAACTCCGGTGCGCTGACCTGATTGTCCCGGCGAACGCTCAGGCGGACACGGGCGCGCATCGGCGTCTCGATTGCGGTCCCGCAGACCTCGCCGTCGCCCTGTGCAGCGTGGCCGTCTCCGAGGCTGAACAGCGCTCCTGCCACAGCCACCGGGAGCCACAGCACGGAACCGGCGGTGAGGTGCCGGGTATCCATGTTGCCGCCGAGTTCCGTGGGCGGAATCGTGGAGCGTGCCTCGCCCGCGGGTGCCACGCCCAGTTCCCCGCAGAAGGGAGCGAGCGGGATGCGGATGCCGGGCAGGAACTCCGCCATGCCGGCCGCCAGCCGGGTGATCCGGAGCGCCGGATCGGGAAAGTCGTCTGCCAGCAGTCCGAACCCGGGGATGCTTGCCGTCCAGCCCCAATCGCCCGGAGTGAAGTCCAGCAGCTCAACCTGGAGGGTATCCCCGGGCTGTGCACCATCCACGTAGACGGGGCCGCAGACCTGGTCGACGCGGGAAAAGTCCAGCGTGGCGATGTCGGCCACGGTAGAGACTGCCGTGATCTGGCCGCACGACGCATCCAGCGCATCGAACTCGACCTCGTCGCCGCTGCCGACCCGCAACACTGGCTCCACGCTGTGATCCCAGGCGAGGTGGAATTGGTCCTGGCGAACATGGAACGGCGACCGACTCATGCCGAAACCTCCGACTCCAGCCAACATCGACTCCGCCGCCCATCGCCGAGCTCGACGTAGGGCGGCCTGATCTCACATCGATCGTGACGCTGCGGGCACCGATTGCGAAATGGGCAGCCCG
>JANPDO010000092.1:0-5350 GCA_031431535.1 Chloroflexota bacterium | reverse complement strand
CCTACAGCGATCGACCGGGTCGGGCGCCCGTGGCGGCGCCGCCGATCACGACCCACTCGCCGTTAACCATGACCCGCTCGATCCCGTTCGGACGAGCGGCCGGGTCCTGTTCGGTGGCCCGATTGCCGATCGTCGCCGGGTCGAACACGACGAGGTCCGCGGCCAGACCCGGTGCGAGCTGTCCACGATCCGGCAGCCCGAGGCGACGTGCTGGCTCAGCCGTGATCTTGTGCACCGCTTCGGCCAGCGTGAGCACGGCGCGATCGCGCACGTACGAACCGAGCACCTGCGGAAACGTCCCGAAGCTCTTGGGCATCAGGCCGTACGCCCGATGCTTCTCCGGGTGGTTCGCGAACCCGTCACCGATCGGCACGCACAGCGGGCTCGCGATCAGGCGGTCCAGGTGGCCCTGGTCCTTGATCGTGGGTGCAATCCAGAACTGGCCGTCTTCGAGCACCAGGTCGAGTGCCGTGTCGATCGGCTCCTGACCGCGTTCGCGCGCCAGTTCGCCGACGGTCCGGCCGGCGAGATGGACGTTCTCCGAGCGATTGACCTTGCAGATGACCTGGTCGTCCCAGTCGGCCATCCAGAAGTCGGCGTTCGGGCCGGTCAGCTCCTCCTTCAACCGGGCCCGCGACGACGGGTCGCGGATGGCGGCCTCGGTGGCGGCGCCCCCACCGTCGCGCGCCCATCCGGGCAACGACTGCACCCACGCGCCGCCACCGCGCTGGAAGATCGTCAGGTCGAAGGTCACCTGCACCCCGCGTGTGCGGGCGTCTTCGAGCATGCCGAGCAGCACGTCTGCCTCCTCGAGTGGCTGATTCGCACGCGGGTACATGTGCGAGATGTTCAGGATCACGCCGGCCCGTTCGGCGGTGTCGAGCGCCTCCGCGACGGACGCCCGGACGTCAAGTTCGCCATAGCGCATGTGGGTGTGGTACGTCAGGCCCCGTTCCGCGGCGACGGACGCGAGCGCCGCCAGCTCCTCGACGGAGGCGAACAGGCCCGGGGCATAGGACAGGCCGGTCGTGAATCCCCGCGCGCCCTGGTCGATCGCCTCGCGGACGAGCGAGCGCATGCGTTCGAGCTCGGCGGGCGTCGGCGGCCGGTTCGCCCCGCCGATCACGAACCGCCGAAGCGTGTTGTGGCCGACGAAGGTCGTCACGTTCGTCGCCGGCCTGGCGCGCTCGACTGCCTCGCGGTAGCCGCCGATCGTCGTCCAGTTCCAGTCGACGCCAGGGAAGGCGAAGACCGGCTCCTCGTCGATCATCCGCGCGAGGCTCTCGCTCGAGAGCGGGCCGGCCGAGAACCCGCATAGCCCGACGGCCTGCGTCGTGATCCCCTGCTCGATCGCGCTGATGCAGCCCGGATCGCTCAACAGGGAGACGTCTGAATGGGTGTGCAGGTCGATGAAGCCGGGGGCGACGGCGAACCCGGCGAGATCGATCTCGTTCGCTGCGGCGCCGTCCGGGATGGGCTGGCCAACACTGGTGAATCGGCCGCCATCGATCGCCAGATCGCCGTCGATTGGCGGACGCCCCGATCCGTCGTACAGGCGGGCGTTGCGGAGCACCAGGTCGATCACAGGAGCGCATCCCCGCCGGAGGTCACGTAACGGTCCCAGCGCCCCCACGGTGCCGAGGTGAGGACCACGGTCATCCCGTCGGCGTACCGCCAGCCACGAGTGAGCAAGCCACCGATCGCGGCTCGGGCGCCACCCGGGATGCGGACTCGCGCCCTCGTGGCGCCAAGATCGGCAGAGAGCGCGATCGAGGCCTCGAGCGCCGGAGCGAGGTCGGCGGGATCGAGCACAGCGATCGGCCCGATGGCGCCATCCGCCTGGACATACGCGTAGCCGACGGCGCGACCCTCGCGGGCAACGGTGCAGACCTGCAGGTTGGGGACGGAACCCCAGAACGCGTGGTCCTGCAACCTGGCGAAGCCCAGGACGGCCCCGTCGATGCTGGCAAGGTCGGACGCGGACGGAGCACCGCGCACGAGCAAGCCGGTCTCTCCTGCCACCGCCGGCCCCGAAAGCTCGAGCAGGGTCGTCTCGGGAAACATGCCGAACCGACCATAGAGCGCGTTCGAAACCGGCGTTCGAGCATCCGCGCCCACGGTCAGCAGGCTGCCCGGCGGGGCAATCTGGAGCGCCCGCCGCAGGATCGCCGAGCCCACGCCCCGGCCCTGGTAGTCCGGCCGAACGTGGAGCGCGGCGAGGTACCAGACGTGCTCGCGCTGGACGGCGATCCCAAAACCGATAAGGCCGCGACCCGCCTCCGCGACCCAGAACCCGCCCGGATCGTTGGTCAGCGCATTCACCCGAAAGGCCAGGAAGCGAGGCGGCGGTGTCGCCGGTCGCGTCGTGTGCGGCCAGCCGCGGGTCCTCGCCAGGTGGTCGGTCGCGTCGACGAACACCTCGTAGGTCGGAACAGAATCGGCGGTTGTCGCGGGGCGAATCGTGACGCCTTCGAGCCGGTCGGGTGCGGCCACCTGCGTCATGCCGCTAGCATTGGGGAGCCGGTCGCGCAGTGTCAACGCGATCCTGCGACGCTGGAGCGAGGAGGGTCCGATGCCGGAGCGGCGGTTCGACGGTCGGGTAGCGATCGTGACGGGCGCAGGCCAGGGAATCGGGCGCGCCATCGCTGAGCGATTCGGGACGGATGGCGCGGCGGTCGTGATCGCTGATCTCAACCCAGTCACCGCCGCGGAGGTCGCCGCAGGGATCGAGGCGTCTGGCGGGCGAGCGGTGGCCGTTCGGACGGACGTCACGAACCCCGCCGATGCGGACCGCCTCGCTGCGGAGGCGCTGTCGCGTTTCGGGCGGATCGACGCGCTCATCAACAACGCCGGAATCCTTCGATCCACGAGGGCGGCTGAGGTCAGTGCGGAGGAATGGCACCTCGTGGTGGATGCCAACCTGACCGGGGCGTTCCTGTGTGCCCGGGCGGTCTATCCCGCACTCCGCGACTCCGGCCACGGGCGCATCGTCAATGTCGCGTCGATGGCCGGCCGGGCCACGAGCACGCTCGGCGGCGTCCACTACACGACCGCGAAGGCCGGGGTCCTTGGCCTCACCCGACACCTGGCCCGCGAGTGGGCGCGCGACGGGATCACGGTCAATGCGATCTCGCCCGGCATCGTCGACACGCCCATGGTCCGCGGCTCGACCGACGCGGCGCGGATGGCGACGGTCCTGGCTTCGATCCCGCTGGGCCGACTGGCCGAACCATCGGAGCTTGCCTCGCTCGTCTGCTTTCTCGCCTCGGACGAGGCGGCCTACATCACGGGCGCCAACGTCGACATTCACGGCGGCGAACTGATCATCGCCTGACCGCGCGCAACGCCGGAGCGCCGGTCTGCGGTGGCCAACGGCGTACAGATTCGGCCAGTCAGGTTGGAACAAACGACCGATTCGGTCGCGATGTTGCCGGAACGACCAACCCGATTGGCAGATGGCGCCACAAAACGGGAAGATCGGTCGCGTAGACCAACCCCATTGGAATCCGTGTGAGCACGGAGCGCGGAGCACCGGGCGCGGAGCGCGGAGCGCGGAGAGAGGCGACTCGGGCCTACGCCCAGGGCTGATCGAGCGCGCTGGCGAGGACGACGACCGATGGGCCAGGCTCGGCGGTGGCACGGGCCATCGCGGCCGGGAGATCGGCGACATCGTCGACACGCTCCGCAGGCACGCCGAAGGATCGCGCGAAGGCGACCAGGTCCGGGTTGACGAGGTCCGTCGCGTACGCACGACCGTGGTGGCGAATCTGATAGGCGGCGATCGAGCCAAACGCCGCGTCGTCGTGGATGAAAACCGTCACGTTGAGCTGGTGTGCGACCGCGGTCGCCAGCTCCATCGCGGTGAACAGGAAGCCGCCGTCACCGCAGGACGCGACGACGCGTCGATCCGGGGCTGCGATCGCGGCACCGATGGCCGCCCCGAGCGCGAACCCTAGCGTCGCCGAACCCCACGGGAAGAACGAGCCATCGGGCTCGTAGACCGGCCAGATGTAGCCCGTCCACGAGTTCAGCCGCGCGGCATCGTGGGTGAGGATCGCGTCGCGTGGAATGGCCGCCCGGGCGGCCAGGAACGCCGCGCGGACGGCCCGCTCAGGGGCTGATACTCCGTCAAGGGATCCCTCGCGGGTGGCGCGTGCGCGGGCCGCTCCCCAGGCGGAGGCCCTGGAAGCCCTGGCTGCCCCGGGAGGGGTTCCGCCACCCAGCTCCGCCAGCAACCCTTCAAGGGCGAGCCGCGCATCGCCCGCAACCCCGGCAGCCACCGGATACGTCCGGCCGACGGCCGCCGGATCCACATCGATCTGGACCAGGTTTGGGAGTGGCAGCGTCCAGCGGGCGGTTCCGACGTCGTCCAGCCGGCACCCGACGACGAGGACCGCGTCAGCTTCCTCGAGGAGCGCGCGGCACTCGGGTCGCCCCGGATTGAGCGTGCCTGCCCACAGTGGGTCGTCGGCCGGGATGGAGCCGGCCCCGGTGATCGGGGTGAGAACCGGTGCGTCGAGCCGAACCGCCAGGCGGCGCAATTCCGCTGAAGCGCGAGCACGATGCACGCCGGCCCCAGGCATGATCACGACCCGTTCCGCCGCCGCCAGGACCCGGGCGGCCTCGACCACGGCCTCGGGGTCCGGGACAACGGGCCCCGGGAATTGCACGACCGGCACCGTTCCGGTGTATGGCCGGACGAGCAGGTCCGTCGGCAGCTCCACGTAGGCCGGTCGGCGGCGGCCGGCCATCGAGCTGCAGAGCGCCTCGCTGACGGCGGCCGGGACCGCCGCCGCGGTTCGCGGACGCCCGACAAATGCGGTGATCGCCTCGAACGAGCGACCCTGGTCGGGTGTCTCATGAAGAACGCCACGACCCAGGCCGTCCAGATCGCTATCGACCTGGCCGGCGAGCAGGACCACCGGGGACGAGTCGGACCACGCCTCGGCCATCGCCGCGAGCGTATTGAACGTGCCGGGGCCGGTCGTGGTGGAGCAGACGCCGGGCACGCCGAGGACCCGGGCGTATCCGTCGGCTGCAAACGCGGCGCCCTGCTCGTGGCGCGGCAGGATATGGCGGATGGATGGGGCGCCGGCCAGGGCGTCGTACAGGCCCAGCGTATGGATCCCGGGAATCCCGAACACGGTCCGAACCGATGCCGCCTGGAGGACCTCCACAATCGCGTCGCCGACCCGTCGTGCCGCCGCCATCTCGTTATCCTCCATAGCCGGGAGCCAGACGCCTGTTGTCGACAATCTACAATGTCGCGGTGCCATCCACCGGTCCGCCGCCCAGCCTGCCGAGTCCCCCGAGCCGGCCAGGGCGGCCCAGCCTGCCGAGTCTGCCCCAT
>JANPDO010000091.1:0-4323 GCA_031431535.1 Chloroflexota bacterium | reverse complement strand
ATCACGATCGCGTCGACGCTGGACGAGCCGGTCTCGCCGGACGCCGTCCCGACCACGGCACCCGATTGGCGGCTCAAGGTCATCCCGCGCGCCGACGGCCCCGGACCGGCGCTCAAGCAGCTGATCGACGCGTCCGGTGCGAACGAGGATGTGACCGTTGCCGCTGCGTTCCGGGGTCGTGGAACCGTTTCGCTCGGGGCGGCGCCGCTGGCCGACTTCACCAAGCTCGCACCGCGGGCGTATCGCGACGCCTGGTTCGTCGAGTCGAGCTTTCGCGAAGGGTATGGCCGGATCGTCCACGACTACCTGGCCGGCTCGCCAATCGACGCTCCGCCGCCCCGCTGAACCTCGGGGGGCCTGTCGATTCTGCGATCATGCGTTCGTCGTAGCAGCAGGTGGGCTCCGTACCACACGCGGTACCGCCGGTACCGCGACATACCCGTCAGGGAGGACTGATCCAATGGCCAACTATCTACTCGTCTACCACGGTGGCGGGATGCCCGGAACCCCCGAAGAAAGCGCCAAGGTCATGAAGGCCTGGTCCGACTGGTTTGGCACTCTCGGTGCCGCAGTGGTCGATGGCGGGAACCCGGTCTCGCAGGTCAAGACAATCGCCGCCAATGGCTCTGTCAGTGACGGAGGCGTCAATCCATCCTCGGGCTATAGCGTGCTCAAGGCCGACAGCCTCGACGCGGCCGTCGCCATGGCGAAGGGTTGCCCGGTCCTCTCAGGCGGCGCGAGCATCGAAGTCGCCGAAACCTTCGAGGCGATGTAACCGGGGTCGCCAAGACCTGCGAGGCGACGTAACTGGGTCGCCAAGACCTGCGGCCGGCTTCCATTCGGGAGCCGGCCATTCTTCACCCCGGACGCGAGGGCACGGAGGCGGCTGACGACCACGGGGCCAGCAGGTGGGTGAGCGCGGTCCGAAGTCGGCGCCGTTCGGCCCACGGGAAACGGGCCGAATGTCACCTTGCCGGGGCGTGGTGGCAACCGCGACGATCCACCGCATGAACACACCGCCTCAGATTCACCTGCCACCCACCGACCCCGACGAAGCCGCCCTCACTCGCCGCCGGTTCCTGCGCAATGCCGCCCTCGCCGGTGGCGGCATCGTCGCGGCCGCCGGACTGGCTGCTTGCGCACCGGCCGGCACGGCCCCCGGGTGGACCCTGGGACCGGTCCTCGTCCCCGAAAGCGCGCCGCCCGGAGCACCGGCTGCGACGGCGGCCCCGTCCGTCGCCGCCGGCCACACGATGTCGCCGGTTCCGGCTCCATCCGTCTCCAGCGCACCAGTTGCGCCCGTGCCCGCCGGCTGGACCGACCACGATGTCCGTGCGCGTGACGTCGTCCGGCGCTACATCGGGAATCTCGCCCCGGCGCTCCAGGGGATCTATGGCGACGCGGCGTTTGCGAAACTGGTCGACATCCTGGGCGCGGCCGACAACTACCCGCAGCTTGCCCAGAAGCCGTCGTTCGTCCAGGTCCCGCAGCTCATCCTCAACGATGCCCTTGCGCCGCTGACGCCAGCCGTCGAAGGGGACTTCAAGGTCTTCCGGCTGACGATCGACGAGATCCAGCAGAACATTGACGAACTGATGCCATCGATCGCCGCGCTTGGCTACAACGGCCAGTGGCCGGGTCCGACGATCCGGGTCAACCAGGGCGACAAGGTCCGGGCGATCTTCACCAACAACCTCAAGGAAACCACCGGTGTCCACTTCCACGGTGTTGAGTTCGCCGATTTCTTCCAGGATGGCGTCCCGTTCGTGACCCAAAAGCCGATCGTGCCAGGCGAGACCTACACGTACGAGTTCACGGCCACGACCGCAGGCTCCTTGATGTACCACTCACATCACAACGCTACCGATCAGGTTGGCCGTGGGCTGCTGGGCGCCTTCATCGTCACGCCGACGACCGATCCGGTCGTGGCCGACCGCGATTACATCTGGATCTCGAATGACTCGCTTGGTGGGTTCACGATCAACGGTCACGGTTTTCCGGCCGTCGTACCGGTCCTGGCGGCGGTTGGCGAGACGGTACGAATCCGGTTCATGAACGAGGGAATCATGATGCATCCGTGGCACAGCCACGGCTACAAGATGCGGGTCATCGCTCGAGATGGCTGGCCCCTCGGCAGTGCTGCTTTTGACTGCGACACCTTGGCCGTCAACCCGGGTGAGCGCTATGACGTTCTAATCAAGGTCGACCGCCCGGGGGTCTGGGCGTTCCACTGCCATGTGCTGCCACATGTCGAGAGCGCCAACGGGATGTTCGGCATGGTCAGCACGATGATCGTTGTCCCGGAAAAGGCCCACGTCGACGCGATTGTCGCGGCGTTGCTCGCCTAGGAGCGCCCGAGGCTTTACGGGCCCGAGTCGACCCAGCCGAGGCTGCGTTCGACGCCCTTGTGCCAGCGAGCGATGCCGGCGGCCCGGGTCGCTGCATCCATCGCTGGCTCCCAGCGCCGGTCCGGACGATCCATGGCTCGAAGCTCATCGAGGCCGCTCCAGAACCCCACGGCCAGCCCGGCCGCGTAGGCTGCGCCAAGCGCCGTGGTCTCTGCGAGCGCGGGCGCCACGAGAGGGCGATCCAGGATGTCCGCCTGGAACTGCATCAACAGGTCGTTGGCGATCATCCCGCCATCGACCCGAAGTTCGCCCGAAAGCGAGCTATCAAGATCTTCGGCCATCGCCTCGCACAGATCGGACACCTGGTATGCGGTCGCCTCCAGGGCAGCGCGCGCGATGTGACCGCGGGTCGCGAAGGCCGTGAGCCCGGCAATCACTCCGCGCGCGTCGCTGCGCCATTGCGGGGCGAATAGCCCGGAAAACGCCGGGACGAAGACGACTTCGCCGCTGTCGGGCACCGTGCGGGCCAGCGCCTCGATCTCAGAGGCGTGACCGATGATCCCCAGGTTGTCCCGCAGCCAGCCGATCAGCGACCCGCTGACCGCAACTGAGCCCTCCAGGGCGTAGGTCGCTGGCCGGTCGCCCAACCGCGCGGCGACCGTCGTGATCAGGCCGTGCCGCGACGCGACGGGCCTCACGCCGGTGTTCATCAGCAGAAACGCACCGGTCCCGTAGGTGCACTTTGCCTGGCCAGGGTCAAAGCAGGCCTGGCCGAATAACGCGGCGTGCTGGTCGCCGAGGTTTCCGGAGATCGGGACGCCGGCCAGATCCCCGACGCCGGTGCCATAGACCTCCGATGACGGGCGGATCTCGGGCAGCATGGCGGCGGGAACGCCAGCCACACCTAGCAATTCCGGATCCCAGGCCAGCGTCTCGAGGTTCATCAACATCGTTCGCGATCCATTCGTGACATCGGTCACGTGGACGCCACCCTCGGTGCCGCCGGTCAGATTCCAGATCAGCCACGAGTCCATCGTGCCGAACAGGAGGTCCCCCATTGCGGCCCCTGGATCGCCCTCCGCCAGGATCCAGGCAAGCTTGAGCGCTGACGAATAGGTGGAGATCGGCAGGCCGGTCTTCGCGCGGAAGCGATCGATGCCGCCCTCCGCCGCGAGGCGCGCACAGGCATCGGCTGTTCGCGTGTCCTGCCACACAATCGCATTGGCCACCGGCCGCCCGGTCCTTCGCGACCAGACCACGGTGGTTTCGCGCTGGTTGCTGATCCCGACGGCAGCCAGGGCCGTGGCATCGGCCCCGACCGCCCGCATGGCCTCGCGGACACAGGTCTCCACGCGCTCGAGGATCTCGGTCGCGTCATGCTCCACCCAACCGGGCCGCGGCAGGATCTGGCGATGCTCGAGCTGATGGCTCGCGACCGCCCGTCCGTCGCGGTCGAACACGATGCAGCGGCTGCTCGTCGTTCCCTGATCGATCGCGGCGACCAGCGAACGGCTCGGGACGGTCATGGAATGAGGGTAACAGCGGCGCTGTGGCACGCGGCATTGGCGGCTGTGGCACGCGGCATTGGACCACGGACGGCCCTTGGCTCGGGACAGCCGCACGGATTCAACCGCACGGATTCCAACCGGGTTGGTGAACGGGACACGCACTGGTCGTTTTCACCAACCGGGCTGGAGCGGTCGACCAATTCAGGCCGAAACGCGTCAAGGATTCCAACCGCACTGGAGAAACCAACCGCGGCGGCACGTCTTTGGTTGCTTACACCAACCCGGTTGGAATTACGGACGGGGGAGGCGCGAGCTCGGTCGGTCTGGCGCTCCGCTCATCCGAGTGGCGGGCGGCGAGGTCGGCCCCGCGCCGAGTGGCGGGCGGCCAGGTCGGCCCCGCGGCGAGGTCGGCCCCGCGGCGAGGTCGGCCCCGCGGCGAGGTCGGCCCCGCGCCGAGTGGCGGGCGG
>JANPDO010000090.1:0-2022 GCA_031431535.1 Chloroflexota bacterium | reverse complement strand
TCGGACCATGCCGGCCGGGAGCGCCATCGTGAACCTCTCGTCGTCGTCGGCCAAGCTCGCGACCACGACGGAAGCCGCGGTCTACGCGTCGTCGAAGGCCGCCGTCCTGTCCATCACCCGATCCTTTGCCTACGCGTTCGCCCCAAACGGCGTCCGGGTCAACGCCATCTGCCCGGGCATCATTGACACGCCGATGCAGGATCGGGTCCTGGCCGACGTGGCAGCCAAGCGCGGGATCACCGTCGAGGAGCTGTCCGCGGCCCGGAACAAGACGGTCCCCCTCGGGCGATCGGCCTCAGCCGATGAATGCGCCGGCGCGATCTGGTTCCTCCTGTCCGACGAGAGTGCGTACATGACTGGGCAGGCGATCAACTACACCGGTGGACTCGTCATGTGGTGACGTCAGCCCGATGATCGAGACCGACCTCTCCCGTGTGTTGACCGGCCGCTCCACACCCGTCGCGCCACCTCGTGAGCTTCGTGCCGGACCATTGGTGATGCTCCTCGACGGCGCTGACCTGCGCCATGTCCGGTTAGGTGGCGTGGAGCTCGTCCAGCGGGTCTACGTCGCGGTCCGTGACGCGCCATGGAACACCATCCCGGGAACCTGTTCTGATTGGCAGATCGACGCGGGTGCGGATCGGTTCACGGCGCGGTTCCGGGCCAGTCACCGGCACGACGCCATCGCCTTCGACTGGGATGGCCTGATCGAGGGGACGCCCGACGGTGTGGTCCGTTACACCATGGATGGTGTCTGCCACGGAAGGTTCCAGTACTCGAAGATCGGCTTCAACGTCCATCACGCTTTGACCGGTTCGGTCGGACGCCCGTACCGGGCCCGGACCGCGGACGGCGAACTGCGCGGCCGCCTGCCCGACGCCATCGATCCTCAGCGGATCGTCGGCGGGACCCTGTCGGGGATGTTCGATCCGTACGAGGAGCTGGCGATCGAGGTCAGCGACGGCGTCGAGGCGGTCATTCGGCTCGATGGCGACCTGCTCGAGCTGCAGGACCACCGCAACTGGACGGATGCCAACTTCAAGTCGTATGCGACGCCGCTCGCGCTCGGGTTCCCATTCGACTCGATGGATGGCCAGATCATTCGCCAGGTCCTGACGATTCACGCCAACGGCGACGCGGCGCCGGCGTCGCGTAGGCGAGACCCCGTCATCGAAATCGGCGGGACGCTCGATCGGCGCCTGCCGGCCATCGGCCTTGGCCAGCCAAGCCACGGCCGGGCCCTGTCGGTCGCGGAGGCCGGCCGGATTGCTGCACTGCGACCCGCGCACCTGCGGGTGGACCTCGATATGACCGGTGACTCCGTCGCCGAGGACCTCGCTCGGGCGGCGGCGGACGCCCAGGCGGTCGGGGCTGCGCTTGAGCTGGCGATCTCCGCCAACGAGGGTTCCGGCGCCGCCCTCGCCGACCTGGCCACCCGGCTGGCCGCGCTCGATGTCCGCGTCGCCCGGGTCCTCGTCTACCTGGCCGCCGATGGGTTCAGCCCGCTATCGTCGCTGACCCCTGCCCCCGTGGTTCGCCTCGTCCGGAGCGCGCTGGAGCCAGTCATCAGCTCGGTCGTCTTCGCCGGCGGGACCAACCAGAACTTCAGCGACATCAATCGGGATCGCCCGACGGATCCGGTGATGACCGGGGTGTGCTTCTCGACGAGCCCGACGGTCCATGCCGCCGACGACACGTCGGTGATGGAGAACATTGCGGGGCAGGGCGAGGTCGTGCGAATGGCACGCTCGTTCTCCCTCGATCGGGCGGTCTGCGTCAGCCCGGTCACCCTGGCGACCCGGTTTGGGCCATATCCGGCCGGCCCGGCCGCCCCGGGCGATCTGCCCCCATCGGTCGATGTTCGCCAGGCGTCCCTGTTCGGGGCAGCCTGGACGACCGGCGCGATCAAGTCTCTGGCTGAGGCCGGCGCCGGGAGCGTCACGGTGTTCGAGACGAGCGGCTGGCGCGGCGTCACCGAATCCGATGGCGGCAACCCGATGCCCGACCTGTTCCCGTCATCGG
>JANPDO010000089.1:0-25318 GCA_031431535.1 Chloroflexota bacterium | reverse complement strand
GTCCCGCAGGCGGTCACGGAACGTCCGTCGCCAGTTCTCCGCCTCCGTCGCGTAGCCGTCGTAGCCACGCTGGCGCGAGTCGGCGCTGACGTAGTAGTGCTCGCTGTACAGGGCGGTCAACTCTGCCTCGGTCGGTTGCGGATCAAGGAACCGAAGTCCGCAACCGGTGCACCGGATGATCGCGTACCCGTTCTGGCTACGCTGGTGCCGACGCTCCCGGCCGCCGCACGCGACACAGCCCCTCCCAGCATCGGGCACCCTAGAACAACCCCACGACGTTCCCGTCTGCGTCGATGTCGATCTTCTCGCCGCCCGGACGTGACGGCAGCCCAGGCATCGTGCGCATCTCTCCGCAGATCGGGGTGATGAAGCCGGCGCCCGCGGAGAGGCGGATCTCGCGGATCGGGACCGTGAACCCGGTCGGGCGGCCTTTGAGTGCGGCATCGTGGCTCAGTGAGTACTGGGTCTTGGCCATGCAGATCGGCAGGTGTCCGTAGCCCAGGTCCTCGAACTGCTTGAGGGACTTCGCCGCCGCCGGCAGGAATTCGACCCCGGCGGCGCCATAGACCCGGGTGGCGATCGTTTCGATCTTCTGAGCCAGCGGCATGTCGTCCGGGTAGAGCAACTGGAACCTGGACGCTCCGCTCGTGGCCGCCGCCCAGACCGCCTCAGCGAGTGCTACCGCCCCGGCCCCGCCATCGGCGAAATGCGTGGCCACAACGGCGTCAACGGCGCCGGCCGCCAGGGCGACCTCGCGGATCACCGCCACCTCGGCCGGCGTGTCGGTTGGGAACGAGTTGATGGCCACGACCGCAGGCACCCCGAACATCGTGACGTTCTCGATCTGCTTGGCCAGATTGTCCGCGCCGCGCCGGACCGCCTCCACGTTCTCTTCCAACAGCGCAGGGTCCAGCGGCTTGCCCGCGACGATCCTGCCGACCCCGCCATGCATCTTCAGGGCCCGGACCGTGGCGACCACTACGGCCGCATCCGGGGAGAGCCCCGACGCGCGGCACTTGATGTCGAAGAACTTCTCCGCGCCCATGTCGGCACCAAAGCCGGCCTCCGTGCAGACAATCTCGGTGGTGGCCAGCGCCAGGCGATCCGCGATGATCGAGTTGTTGCCATGGGCGATGTTGGCAAATGGCCCCGCATGGACAAAGGCCGGCCCGCCCTCAAGCGTCTGGAGCAGGTTCGGTTTGATGGCGTCGCGCAGCAGCACGGTCATCGCCCCGGCAACGCCCAGGTTCTCCGCGGTCACTGGCTTGCCGTCGGTCGTCGTGGCCAGCACGATGCGCCCAAGTCGAGCGCGGAGATCAGGCAGATCGGTCGCCAGGGCCAGGACCGCCATCACCTCGGAGCCGACCGTGATCACGAATTCGGTCTCGCGGGTCACCCCGTCCTCGCGGCCACCCAGCCCGATGACCACATGGCGAAGCGCCCGGTCGCTGATGTCGACAACCCGCGGCCACAGGATCCCGTGCGGATCGATGCCCAGCGGGTTCCGGTGATGGAGGCTGTTGTCCAGGAACGCCCCGGCCAGGTTGTGCGCCGCCCCGATCGCATGGACGTCGCCGGTCAGATGCAGATTGAAGTCCTCCATCGGGATGACCTGGCTGTACCCGCCGCCGGCAGCGCCCCCCTTGATCCCAAAAACGGGACCCAGCGACGGCTGCCGAATGTTGACCGCTGCCTTGTGGCCGATGTAATTCAGCCCCTGGGCCAGCCCAACCGAGGTCGTCGACTTGCCCTCGCCGAGCGGCGTCGGGGTGATTGCGGTCACCACCACGTACTTGCCGCGCGGACGTTCGGCCTCCAGGCGACGGATCGCCTCCAGGGTGACCTTGGCCTTGGTCGGCCCATAGAGTTCGAGTTCGTCGTTCGCGATCCCAAGATCGCGGGCCACATCCCCGATCGGGCGCGGCCTGACGGAGCGGGCGATCTCGAGATCGGATGGAAAAGTCATCGGTCTCCTCTGTTGGTGGCGGGTACGAGTGGCTTGGTCGCTCGTTCGTCGGTGGACTGGCGCTCATCGACCTGGCGCTCGCTGGAATGGCGATCCCTCGCCTGGCGCTCGGCGGCTCGGATCAGATGGGTCAGCAGCAGCGCGTTGGTGAGCGGCCCCACGCCGCCGGGGACCGGTGTGATCGCAGAGGCAACCTGGCTGGCCGACGCAAAGTCCACGTCACCCACGATCTGCCCGTCGACCACGTTGATCCCGACGTCCACGACGACCGCCCCCGGCTTGAGCATGGCCCCCGTGACGAGGCCGGGTTTGCCTGCGGCCACCACGACGATGTCGGCCCGCCGCACGTGGCCCGCCAAGTCGCGCGTCCGCCGGTGGCAGACGGTCACGGTTGCGTCCTCCTTGAGCAGCAGGAAGGCCGCCGGCATGCCGACCACGGCAGACCGACCGATGACCACGGCGTCGCGACCTTCGATCTCGATCCCGGAACGGCGCAGAATCTCGACCGCTGCGTGCGCGGTCGCGGGCAGGAAGCCGTCGTAGCCCAGGCGAAGGAGACCGGCGTTCAGCGGGTGGATCCCGTCGATGTCCTTGTCCGGTTCGATCGCATCGATGACCGCGCGAAGCCGGATCGTTGGCGGGAGCGGCATCTGGACGATTACGCCGTCCACCGCTGGGTCCTCGTTGAGCGCACGGACGGTGGCTGTCACATTGACCTCGGTCGCCGCACCGGCAAGCTCGACGAAACCGGCATCGATCCCGACCTTCGCGCAGCCCCGCAGGATCCGCTCGAGGTAGACCGTCGATGGAGCGTCCACGCCCACGATCAGCACGCGAAGGCCGGGTGGCCGACCCTGCGCAGCCGTGAACCTGGCCACGTCTTCCGCGACCGCGATCCGGATCTCCGCCGCGATTGCGCCTCCCTCGAGCAGCCGGGCCCCCGAAGCGGCCGAGGAAGTCAATTGATCACGCTTGGGATCACGCTGGAACCGCCGCCAGGATCGGATCACGCGGCTCGCGCGCCTCGCCGCTGCCGACGGCATTGCGGGTCGACTCCGCCAGGCGCACGACTTCCAGGAGAATTGCGTCGGCACGCTCGCCCAGCTGACGCTCAATGTCAGCGTCGCCAACGGAGGGCAGGTTGATCCGCACGTTGGCAGCAGCACCGCGGGCCGCGGCTTCACCCAGGAGTGCAGCGACATTGAGATCACTCGAGGCGTTCGCGTTGCTCCGGCCGGCTAGCGCATCGGCGACCCCGACCAGGTCCAGGCACGCCTCCATCACCAGGAGCGGCACCTCCGACGCGTGACGTGCAGCGGCTCGCAGGGCAACCGACCGGGTCTCGCGCTGTTCGTCCGTATCGCGCGGCAACTTCATGGCGGCCGCGTAGACGGCGAACGCGGCGGAGTCCTCGTCGGCGAGGGACAGGAACCGGTCCGTGAGTCGCTGTCCCGCCGGGGCGGCCCAGGCCAGCATCTCGGCATGCTGGGCGTAACGGGGACGATCTATCGACAGTGCTGCCACCATGGAGACCAGGCCCGCGCCGAGGCTGCCGGCCACGGCCGACACACTCCCGCCGCCCGGCACTGGAGCGGCCGACGCGATGGCGGCCACGAACCGCTCGAGCGTCAGGTCACGGAATCGGGTTGGAGGGGTTGCGTCCACTCACCGGATTGTACGTTCGCATCCGGCCGGCAGGTCGCTCGCCAGACAGCGGGAAGCCAGCGGGAAGCCAGCTCGGGGCGGACGCGGTACCGGCGCGCCCACCCCGAGCCGACGCGTGGGGCCGGCAAGCGGCGGGAGGGCACCGCTGCCGGAAAAGGTGAAATCGGACGATCAGGCGACCAGACCCACGGCGTTGTCCAGGCCGTTCACCGTCCAGCGGCGAGCCCGGTGCTGGTAGATCAGGGAGAGGCGCGCCCGCGGCGTGACCACTTCAAAGAGCGTACGGGGCCCGGTGATCACCGGGTATGCCGCGGCTTCCTCACGGACGACAGCGAGCCGCGTGATCGGCAGCCGCTCATCACCCCAGGTGATCTCACGCGGACGGCCATTGAACCAGTTTGTGCGGACCTGGACCTCGACCGGTTCGACTCGGACGATTGCCATGCGAAGGCTCCTTTCCCGGGGGCGTCCCGGCGTCCGCCGGGCTTTGCCTGATGTCGTCCGGGGCACGCGTCCGACAGAACGTTTGTTCGATTGACCCAGACTGTAGACCGAACACCTGTTCGATGTCAAGCGTCTTCGGGCGGAATCTCGTCGACGTCCGTGTCACCTTGGCTGTCACTCGGCGGCCCCTCGTCCACGCGCCCGGGGAGGTCGGCCGGAAGGCCCCGGGCTCGCCGGTCCAGCGGGTTGCGCGGATCGCGCTCGAACGGTGCAGGCAGACCCGCATCCAGCAGCCGCGCCCGGGTGAGAGCGCGATCGCCAAACCGTCGTCGGAGCGAATCCGCCGCCTCGACGGCCCGGCGCCGCCGTGGCTCGATCGGCTCGAACAGGGCCATCTGCTCGCGTTCCCCGAGACCCGACGCCGTGACGCCAAGAAGGCGGATCCGCTTCCCACGTACCTCCTGCCGCGCCAGATCGAGGGCTGCCCGGTAGATCGGCTCCGTCAGATCTGTCGGCTCGGCAAGCGTTCGCTGGCGGGTGATCGTCCGAAACTCCGAGTCCCGAATCTTCACGGCCACGGTGCCGGCCCGGACGCCGGCCGAGCGGAGACGACTGGCCACCCCATCGGCCATCGCCAGGAGCGTTCGTTCGATCACCTCCGGGTCGCTGGTGTCGACCTCAAACGTGTGCTCGTGGCCCACCGACTTGGCCGGATCCCCCTCGTGGACCGGGTCCGCATCGATTCCTCGGGCGCGCCCGATGAGGGAGGCACCGTGCTTGCCAAACCGTCGCACCAGGAGATCGGCCGGCAGTGCCGCGAGGTCGCCGATCGTGCGGACCGAGTATTCGGCCAGGGCCGCCGCCGTCTTCTCGCCGACCCCCCATAACCGGCCGATCGGCAACGGGGCCAGGAACGCGGCCTCCTCGCCGGGCGGCACAACGACCAGGCCGTCCGGCTTGCGCAGGTCCGAGGCGACCTTGGCCACGAGCTTGGTGCCGGCGACGCCCACGGACACCGTCAGGCCCACCTCGGCCCTGACCGCGGCCTTGATCTGGCGCGCGATCGACTCGCCGTCGCCGAACAGCGCCGCCGACCGCGTGACGTCCAGAAACGCCTCGTCAATGGAGATCGGCTCGATCTGCGGCGTAAAGCGGCCGAGGACCTTCATCACGTCGCGACTGGCCGCCTGGTAGCGTCGCCCATCGACCCCGAGGAAGACACCGTCCGGGCAGCGCCGATACGCCTCGCGCAGCGACATCGCCGAGTGAACGCCAAACACGCGGGCCTCATAACTGGCCGCCGAGACGACGCCGCGCGCATCCTCACCGCCCGCGCCACCCACGATCACGGGTCGCCCGCGAAGCTCCGGCCGGTCGCGTTGCTCGACCGCCGCAAAGAACGCGTCGAGGTCGACGTGGAGGATCGTCCGCTCGGTCACGGCCTCACCGCCCGATTGTCAGAACGACACGAACTTCAGGACTTCGATGGCCCAGATGCCGTAGGCGTTGATCAGGACACCGATCACGATCGCGAGCTTCGCCTCGCGAGACATCCCGCGACGAAACACCCAACCCAGCATGGGCCACAGGATCGGCGCCACGTCGAGGATTCGGCGGTAGCCGAACTGGGACCAGCCGATCCCACCGTGGGTGATGACGAGCGCGAGCCCGGTGACGACCGACACCCAGCCGAAGATCACCAGGCGGCTTCGACCGCCCGCCCGGATCAACCAGAGGAGGATCGGCGTGGTCAGGATGAGCGAGGTCCCGAACCAGTTCGGGCGAAACCACGGGAATTCCTCGACGTAATCAAAGGTCCGAAACAGCATCACGTTGAGGTTTCGCGGGATATAGCTGAGCGAATTGATCCCCTGCTGATACCACGATTCGGTCAGGACGCTCAGGCCCTGCGAGTTGAGCGTCAGGTTGTAGCCGAATTCAGCCGGATCGCCGAACCGGGCGACGTTGTAGGCCATCGTGAAGGCGACCGGGACGGAGAAGCCGAGCGCAAGCCGGATCATGGGCCGGATCGAGCTTCCGACGAACCTGGGCGGCAGACGGACGGGCCAGCGCATGTAGAGGGCGGCGTAGAGAGGAAGCGTGAGGCCCACAGGCAGGCGAGAGGCCGCCCCGAGGGCCAACAACACGCCGGCCAGGAACGGCCGTTGCCGGTCGAGGGCCAGCAGCAATGCGGACAGGGCAAAACAGACCGCGGCGAGGTGGGCGAACAGCCAGACCGTTCCCTCGCCGGCTGCCCACCAGTGGACGCTGCCGAACGCGAACGCGATCAGCAGCCAGCGCCGCGACACCTGGGCAACACGTATCCGACAGAAGAGGCGCCAGAGCAGAACGATGTTGAGCGTACCCAGGAGCGCGGCCGCGATGCCCTGGTCAAAGGTTGGCCCGAGCAGCGCGACGAACGGCAGCACGAACAGGACGGGGGCCGGCGGGTACGGCATGTAGCCGCCGCCGTCGGGTCCAATGGCGTGCTCCAGGTAACCAAATTCCGGCCCGAGGTGGAGCCGCCCATGGAGGAGCGCGTCTGCCAGCGGGACGAAACCGTCGAGATCGACCCGGACGGGCTGGGTCGCGTAATAGACAACCATGGCGATGACCGCCAGAACGGCGACGAACCGTCCATCGTCACGCCGCCAGCGATCCATCAGCGCCTCGTACGATGGCCCGCGCGAGCGGCTCCCGGCCGGCGAGGCGGTCCGAAGCGTCACGACGCTTCGGTTGGCCGTGACGAGGAGCGGGAGGCCGGCAGCTCGCTCGCCAGGCAGGCGACGAGGGCCGGACTCGCGTAGCTGCCTTTCGCCCAGTTGGCGCGAATCCTGGCGATGTCGATGAAGGCGCGCGCACTGTCGCGCAGGACATGGACGGAGCTCGACGCGTTGTCCTCGAGCCGGACGGGGATGCGCTTGATGTCCAGGCGGTACTTGAGGAGCAGGTAGATCAGCTCGACATCCATGGCGAAGCGGTCGATCCTGGTCACCTTGAAGAGGGCCTCCGCGACATCGCCTCGAAACAGCTTGAACCCGCACTGCGTGTCATAGATCCCACCGGTGACCAGCGTGCGAAACGCCAGGCTGGCGACCTCGGACATCACGGTCCGTAGGCGACCGACCGACGCATACGACGATCCGGGCAGGGTGCGGTCGCCGACCGCGGCGTGGAATCCGCGCTCGCGGATGCACGCGAGCGCGTAGGCCAGCGGTTCGGTTCCGTACGGCAGATCGGCATCGGTGAACCCTCGCACCTCGCCACTCGCGACGTCCATGCCGGCACGGACCGCCGCGCCCTTGCCGCTGTTGCGGGGCAGGACGATCGTGCGCACGCCGGGCAGGCTCGGCACCGCGTCGGGCGTTCCGTCGCGGCTGCCATCGTCGACCACGATGACCTCACCGGTGATGGTCAGGTCGCGGAAGGCGTCGACGACCCGGGTCACCGTCGCGGCGATGTAATCGGCGCTGTTGTACGCAGGGATGACGAGCGACAGGACCGGGATCGCCACCTGGCGGGCCTCGCCGATGCGATCCTGCGGCACGCTCAGCGTCCCTCCCGCTCGGCACCCGGCGGCTCGGCAGATTCGACGATGGATCCCGGCTTGACGTGGAGCGCCCAGATCGCGCCGACCCCGATGAGCGCCGGCGGGAACGTCGTGATGATCCGCATCAACAGGATGGTAGCCAGGCCCTGCTCGGGCGTATAGCCAAGCCCGGTGATGATGGCCACACCGACGAACTCGTACGTGCCGATCGCCCCGGGGGCCGCCGGGATCGCCAGCGACAGGGCAATCCCGCTCAGGAACAGGATCGTCTCGACCGGTCCGAGGTTGACCCCAACGGCCTGAAGAACCGCCCACGCGACGAGGACGGCGGTCGTCGCCAGGACGGCCGTAAGGCCCAGGAACGCCACGGCCGAGGGACCGTGGCGCAGCGCTCCGGCGCCGGCCGCCAGCCTCCCCACGATCCCCGTGATAGCTGTCGCGATCCGGGTCGATGCCAGGGCAGATCTGGAGATCACGAGCCAGCCGCCGATGGCGACGACGACCCCCGCCCCGCCAAGCACGATGGCGTAGCCGGTCAGCGACTGGAGCTCGGATGCACTGGCGATGATGAAGCTGGAGAGGACCGCGAGGCCCAGCATCGTCAGGCCGTCGCTGACCCGCTCGATCATCACCGTCCCGAAGATTGCCAGCCTGGGCGCCTTGAAGGTTCCGGCGGCCAGGACCGCGCGAGCGACGTCACCCAGGCGAGCTGGCAGCACCGCGTTCGCCGCGAAGCCCAACGTCAGGTAGCCAAACGCGAGGCGGTAGGGCGGGCGGACCGAGGCGCCCTCCACGTTGAGCAGCAGCACGTGCCAGCGGAGGGCGCGGAGGCTGAGATCGACGAGGACGATCAGGAACGCGGCAACGATGCCCGCCGGCGCGGCTCGCCCGATCGCCTCCGCGGCCTGCGGGAGGTTGACCCGCGACAACGTGACGGCGAGGAAGACGGCGCTGATCGCGATCCCGACCAGCAGTCGAACGACGGCCGAGCGCGCCACCGGCAAGCCGCTACTCCTTCGCGACGCGGTGGGTGTTGGCGCGCGGACGCGCAGGCGTGGGTTCTAGCCCTTGGGCTCGACGACGACGGTGACCTCGGCGGTCATCCCGGCGAAGACCTTGATCGCCACCTTGTATGTGCCCAGCGTCTTGAGCGGATCCTCGAGATCAATCTTGTGGCGATCCACCGTGATCCCGCGGCGGCCGAGCGCGTCAGCGATGTCCTTGCTGGTAATCGAGCCGTACAGTTTGCCGCCGTCGCCCACCTTGACCCCCATCGTCAGCGTGGTGCTGGCGATCCGGGTCGCCGCGATCTCAGCGTCGGCCCGCTCGCGAACCCGCTTGTCCTCGCGGCTCGCGATGTCATGCTGCCAGGCGCGGTAGGCGCCACCGGCCGCGGGGACGGCCAACTGCTGGGGAATCAGGAAATTGGTTGCGAAGCCGTCGGCGACCATTCGCATCTCGCCGGTCTTGCCCAGCTTCGGCACGTCCTTCGTCAGAATGACCTTCACGCGCTGCGTTCCTCCTTCGTGATCCAGGCCCGCATCCGGGGCCCCAGACCGAGTTGGCCAAGCACATCTCCGGCGCCCGCGATCAGGCCCGGAACCCGGCGGATCGTCCGTCGGACCGGGCCCGGCGTCAAGCGCCGAACCTGGGCGATATCGCGATCGAATGCGGCGCGGTCGATCCCGAGGTCGGTGAGTTTCTCATCGAGCAGGTCGACCGGGACGCCATCGAGGAAGAGATCCACCGCGAGGACCACGACTACGAGGTCGTCGATCCCGCCGATGACCGGGACGAAGTCCGGGATGAAATCGCGCCCCACGATCAGGTAGCCCGCTGCCGCGGCGAGCAGGGCCTTGCGATTGACTGGCATTCGATCATCGAGCACGAGCGCCGTCACGAGCCGGGCGTAGGTCGGGATTCGGCTGGCGACAGGCAGAAACGCGGCGAGCTTGAGGGCGAGGCTGAAGCCCGCGCGGCCGCGCGATCCCCGGCTGTGCTGTGCCGTCTTGCGCACCATGGCCTGCCGAGTGCCTCCTTGTCCTGGGATGGCGGAGTCTAGCAGCCTCCCGGATCGACCCGGTCAGCCGCCGTTCGTCGGGCCGGCTGCCCGCCCTTGACATCGAACGTCCGTTCGCTATCATACTCGACAAGGAGGCGCGAGTGACCAAACACGACGCCGAACGCAAGCTCAGAATCGTTGACTTCATCGCCGCTACCCTGCGATCGCGGGGCTACCCCCCGTCGGTCCGCGAGATCGCCCGCGCTGTCGGATTGGCGTCGACGTCGGCCGTCCACCACCACCTCCAAATCCTCGAGCGCGAGGGCTACCTGGAACGTGGGGCAGCCCAGTCGCGGGCCATCAGGCTCACACCGACCGCCGCGATCCGTCTCGGGCTCAGCAATGAGCTGGTCCCACAGGCCACGACGGCGGACGCGCGGGTCCTGCCGATCATCGGGGAGATCGCCGCCGGCGGTCCCATCGAGGCGTATCAGGATGCCACGGAAACGATGGCCGTCCCTGATCTGCTCGCTCCCGGCGGTGACGCGTATGTCCTGCGGGTTCGCGGCGACTCCATGATCGATGCGCACATCACCGATGGGGACTACGTCCTGATCCGGCCACAGACGACGGCCCGCAACGGCGACATTGTCGTCGCCCAGGTAGAAGAGAACGCGGTCACGCTCAAGCGATTCTTCAAGGAGAAGGACCAGATCCGCCTCCAGCCGGCGAATCCAGCCTATCCACCCCAGCTCTACGACGATGTCCGAATTCAGGGCAAGCTCATCGGCGTCATTCGACGCCTCGATTAGGGCGGCGGGCAGGACGGCCCATGCGTGCGTTGGCCTGCTCCGCCGTTCGCTCACGCACCTCAAGTGCGCTCGCTCGCGTGCTCGCTGGCCGCCTTCGCCTTGACCGCCCTGCCCGCCGATTCTCAGTTCGTCACATTCGCCGGAGCGCATAGGCGCCCGGCCGCTGATTCCTAATTCCGGCCGGGGATATCCACTGAGTCGTCCACATCGGGCGCACAGCGACGTGAAATTCGTGGATCGAATGGACTGCGGGGTCCGGCTTCGGTGATCGGCCAGCGGTCGAAACTGCACACAATGACGACCCCATCCGCCGCTGGAGTTCGCCGCGCGTGATCGATCGACTGCCGCCCCAGAGCCTCGAAGCTGAGCAATCCGTCCTCGGAGCGATCCTGATCGATCGCGACGCCGTGATCGAGGTCGCCGAGTTCCTGCGGCCGGCTGACTTCTATCGCCAGGCCAACGCGCGGATTTACACCGCAGTCCTGGACCTGTTCGAGCGCCGCGAGCCGATCGATATCGTCACGGTCGCCGAGGCGCTGGAGCGGCGCGACGAACTCGAAGCCGTCGGCGGTCGGGTCTACCTCTCGAGCCTGTCCAACGAGACCCCGACCGCTGTCCACGTGACCCAGTACGCACGGATCGTGGAGCGCAAGGCGGTGCTACGGGGGCTGATCGGGGCGGCCGGTCGGATCGCCGGGATCGGCTATGAAGACCCGCCGGAAATCCAGGAAGCCATCGATCGGGCCGAAGCAGAACTATTTGCGGTCAGCCAGAAACGCGTCGACGCCGGCTTCAGTCCGCTCAAGACGCTGCTCCACGATGCCTATGACCGACTCGATTACCTGCACGCCCACCGCGGCGAGATCAGCGGCGTGCGCACCGGTTTCACGGACCTGGACACCCTCACGACGGGTCTCCAGAAGAGCGACTTGATCGTGATTGCTGCCCGGCCATCGGTCGGCAAGACGAGCTTCGCGCTCAACATCGCCGAGCACGCCGCCGTCCGCGAGCGCAAGAGCGTGGGCGTGTTCAGCCTGGAGATGAGCAAGGAACAGCTCGTCCTCCGACTGCTCTCCAGCGTCGCCAACATCGATTCGCAGCGGCTGCGCAGCGGCTTCCTGGAGGAGATGGACTTCGCCCGGATCGCTCCGGCGATGAACGCCCTGTCCGAAGCCCCGATGTATATCGACGACACGCCCAACATCTCGGCGATGGAGCTTCGAACCAAGGCCCGTCGGCTCCAGGCCGAGAGCGGGTTGGACCTCGTCATCGTCGATTACCTCCAGCTGATGCAGGCGACCACCACCAACCGTGATGCGAACCGGGTCCAGGAGGTCTCGGAGATCTCGCGTGGGCTCAAGGCGCTCGCCCGCGAGCTGTCCGTGCCCGTCATTGCGCTCTCGCAGCTGTCACGGCAGCCGGAGATGCGCGAGTCCAAGGAGCCGCGCTTGTCGGACCTGCGCGAATCGGGTGCCATCGAGCAGGATGCGGACCTCGTCCTCTTCCTGTGGCGAGACAAGGAGCGTGGCGCCGACGACCAGGAGCGCGACGGTGAGGTCGTCAAGCTCAAGCTTGCCAAGCATCGCAACGGACCAACCGGTGAGATCGACCTCTGGTTCAAGAAGAAGCAGACCCGGTTTGTCTCGTACGCCTCGGAGCGCTACGCGGAGGCGTAGGACGCGGCGGCCGGGACGGCCCAGGCGTGCGTTGGTCGGCTGCGCCGTTCGCTCACGCACGCCGAGGTGCGCTCGCTCTCGTGCTCGCCGGCCGCCTTCGCCTGACCCGCCCGGGCCGCCGCGTTAGGTCTCGACCACTCGCTACTCGCCGGGCAGCAGGGGCCGTAGCGAGAACGAATAGACCCTGCCGTCACCTGGCCCGATCAAGGTGGCGCCAAGGAAGCCGCCTTCGAATGGGTCGATCCCGAGGGCCTCGACGTCCGCGGCCGTGAGAATCCGGACCGGCATCTGGAGTCCATTGGGGTCGGCGTCGACGACGAAGTCCGATGGCAGGATGGTCGTCCACGGCCATGGCCGGGCGTCTGGCACGCCGAGCTGGCCTTCGAACAGCGCGCCCCGGTAACGCTCGGGCACGAATTCGGTCGTCGCGATGGCGCCATTGGCGTCGATCGTCCGCAGGCGCTCCGCCAGCCTGGCAAAGGCCGCACGCGCCGGCCCATCCGCCATTCCGTCGAGTTCCAGGCCGAGCGCGTAGATCGAGACGGTCTTGGTCAGGCCGCCCGCGTTGAGCGTGAAGACGGTCGTCGAAGCATCCGAGATCTGGTTGTTGGGGTAGTCCGGTCGGGCGATCCCGAGGCCACCCTCGCCAAGCGCATAGGCCAGGCGATCCTGGATTTGAGCCTCGGTCAGCTTCGCCGTCCGGTACGGGTGGAGCGGCATGACCGCGCCGATGGACGGCAGCGGATCGAGCATCGGGTTGCGGAAGATGATCGTTCCGTCGCCATAGAGCGTGAAGATCGGCGCCTCGGCGGCGCGGAAGCCCGCCATGACGAAGCCGCCGCCGTCCTCCATCTGGAGAACGATGTCCGAGGGACCGGTCGGATGGTCAATGGCGCCGAAGTCGGGCGTTTCACCAGGCGCCCCGGAGGCCCCGGATCCAGCGGTCGGGGTGGGTGAAGGATTCGATGTCGGGCCCCCTGCGGTACCGGCAGAGCAGGCTGCGAGGGCGACGATCAGGACGGCCAGAGACAGGGAGCGAGGGGTGGTAGACATGGCCGCCCGACGCCGAGCTGTCCGGATCGGTTCCGGGGTGCCCAGAGTTGGGGGCTGTTGGGGGCTTGACGGCACGCGTATCTTCCTCGCTACGAGTTCCGGGTCATGCCCCGGGCCGAGCGTGCGCCCCTGCCCAATCAGGTGCGCTGTCGCCGACCCCGTCAGCAGGCCCCCCGGGGCTCCATCGACATGGCGTCCGAGCCGAGCGTCCGAGCCGAGGAGGGTCTGGAGAGGGTGTACCAGGACCGTAGTCTGACCTGTCGCGACTGCTCCGAGGAGTTCATCTTCTCGGCCGGCGAGCAGGCCTTCTTCGCCACCAAGGGGTTGACCAACGACCCGCAACGGTGCCCGGCCTGTCGTGCCGCGGCCAAGCGAGCCCGCTCGAGTGAGGGCCCACGCGAATTTCACGCCGCGATCTGCGGCGCGTGCGGCGGTCAGGCCGTGGTGCCATTCGCGCCACGCAACGACCGGCCGGTCTATTGCAGCACGTGTTTCGACAAGGTTCGCGCCGGTACGCTGACCGGCACGTCGGCGGGCGCCTAGGCGAAACAAGGGCGGTGGACCGGGCTGGTCGGCCCTGGGGCGGCCGGCCCGACGGTACGTTCATCCGACTCTTCTGAGCAGCCACGAGGTCGGCCCGGCGACGGGTCGGCCTCGTGTCATGATGGTTCCAAGGAGGTGCAGGGTGGGCGTCATCATCATCCGGGAGATGGTCGGGACCAGTCCCCGATCATGGAGCGACGCGGCGCGCCAGGCGGTCGCCACGGCGTCGAAGACGGTGCGCAACATCGTGACCGTGGAAGTCGTGAAGTCCACGGCGGTCGTTCGTGACGGGGAGATCGTCGAGTACCACGTCGAGGTCAAGATCGGGTTCGAATACGAGGCGTGACGAGCAAAAGAGTGCCCGTCAGAGGCCGGGTGGATCGCAGCTAATCGGCAGGTGAGCGCTGCGCGCCATCATCCCGGGCATGCCAGGTTCCCGCTCCAGCATTGACATGGCGCCCGGAGGCTCCGTATCGTTCGCGCCATCTCACCACGCGCCGCGCACGGGGATCGGCAATTCGTGGGCGCCGATGACCGCTGAACCGGATCGGTCGGCCTCCTTCGGGTCCCCGCCGCACGGAGCCACAAGCGACGCCTTGAACCGCTACCCGATCCAGCTGTCGAAGGTTCAGCCGCCTTCCCTGCGCGACGAAACGCTGGCCAGGGATCGCCTGCTGGACTGGCTGACCGCCAAGATCCACAGCCGGGTGATCCTGCTGCTCGCGGACGCCGGCTACGGCAAGACCACGTTACTCGCCGACTTTGCGAGGCGAACGCGGCTGCGGACGCTGTGGTACCGCCTCGAAGACGACGATCGGGACTGGATCGCCTTCCTGAACCATCTCGTCGCGGCGGGTCGTGAGCACGACCCGGCGTTCGCCCCGACGACCGCGTCGATGCTCAGTGACATGTCCGTCGGCAGCCCCACGCGCGACGCCGCGGTTGACGTCTTTCTCCGCGAGCTGCCATCGATCGCCGAATACGGCGCAATCCTCATTCTGGACGACTCCACCTGGTCGACGACTCGCCGGACGTGAAGATGATCGCGCGCGAGCTCGTGACGCGGGCGCCGGAGCGCCTTTCGATCGTGTTCGCCAGTCGACGGACCCCCACGATCCCGTTGGCCAGGATGCGTGCCTCGGGCGAAGTTGCCGAACTCGGGACCGACGACCTTCGCTTCGACGCGGCCGAAACGGGTCGCCTGTTCTCCGAGACCTACGGTCGCACGCTCGACGCGGACGTACTGGCGGATGTGGCCGCAAGGACCGAGGGTTGGGCGGCGTCACTGCAACTGGTGCACGCGGCCTTGCGCGACCGGTCGCCCTCAGAGATCCGGCGCTTTGTGCGAAATCTGAGCGGCGCCGACCAGGAGTTGTACGACTACCTCGCAGAGGAGGTGGTGGGCGACCTGCCCGAGGACCTCCAGCAATTCCTGATGCGCACGTCGATCCTCCAGTTGGTCACGGCTGGGCTCGCCTCGGTCGTTGCGGAGATTGACCCGGCCGAAACGGCGCGCCTGACGCTCGCCGCTGAGCGACTGACCCTGCTCAGCCGACCAGATCGGAACTCGACGACTCCCCAGCGCTTCCATCCACTCGTCCGAGAGTTCCTGGAGGCGCGGCTACTGTCATCTGCCGGCCGGCCGGCTGTTGCCGCGATGCACCGACGCGCGGCGGAAGCCGCTTCCGCCTTCGACTGGCGCGTCGCCGCGCACCACTTCCGCGAGGCCGGTGATGTCGATCGTGTCGCCGCGGTGGTCGCTGCGGCCATCCCCGAGATCATGGGCAGCGGTCAATACATCGTCGCCGCTGACTACATCGGGCAAATTCCGCCCGACCTGCGACCGTCCGCCTTGTACCTGATCGAGTCACGGATGGCCATGCAGCAGGGCCAGTACACCCTGGCCATCAAGTTGTCGAGCGCCGTGCTGGACAGTGCCGTTCCCGGATCCGCCGAAAGCGACCATGCCCTGCTCAACCTCGCGACGATGCACTTGCACTCAGGGAAGAGCGAGGAAGCACTCGTCTTGGCGCGGCGTCTGAACGAGACCACGAGTCGCAACCACCTCAAGTTGATTGCCGACGGCATGTGCCTGATGGTGGCTGCGGGCGACGACGGGAGTGTGGAGGCGGCGGCAAGGCACCTATTGCACATGGCGGCGCAGCAACGCGGGATTCATCCGCACTACTTCGGCGTCTCCATGCTCAATCTCGCGATCATCACGACACTGCAGGACGATCCGGCGCCTGCTGTGGCGTATGCCGAACAGGCAATCGAGGCCTTGAGCGAGACCTCTTCACGAATCGAGATGTCGGCCGCTCTCATGGCAAAGGCAACGGCGTGGATGATGCTGGGTCATCACGAGAAGGCCGCCGAGGCCATCGACACGGGTGTCGCCCTTGGTCAGGTGGAGGCGATTCTCGAGCGTGCGGACTTGGCCGATTCTTACAGCGACCCACCGATAGCCGGGATGCTCCTAGAGAGCATCGAGGGAACCACGAGCCTAGGTCTCAGCGATCGCCTCGCCCTTCAACTACAGACGGCGCGCTTCCACGCTCGCCGCGGCCAGGCAACGGACGCTCAGGCACAATTGGCAGGCGTCCCTGAGCAAAGCGTTGGTTCATTCGCCGGACAGGCCAGCGTTCTCCTAATCACGTCGGCCTATGTTGCCGTGGCGGCAGGCGCGCCGGACGCACCCGCACTGGCGTCGCAGGCCTTCGTGGCGGCAAGGTATCAAGGCGCGCGGAGATGGCGTCGCGTCGCGGAGCTCCTTAGAGCCTACTTGGCGTCAGGTGAAGCGTTCTCGGTCGCGGTCACGAAAGTCGGGGAGGAGGCGCTCTGGAATCTAACATTCGTGGCGGATCTCATCGCTCGAAGACTCGACGACCTATCGGAGACCGGGCTACGGGCGGTCGCCCGCGCCGCGGAACTTCATCCCGGTCGCTGGCGGTTTGTTTTGCGCGAGCAAGTTGTGATGGCGGGCGCTCACGAGGGGCTCACGGCCGCTCAAATTCTTGAATCGATCGGCGATCGTTCAGACATCCCACGACTTCGGTCGTACGCGCGGCGGCACCGGAGGCTATCTGGGGCATCTCAGTTGGGACGTCGGTTGGCGCGCAGACTTGCGGACATCGTATTCATCGAGGACCAGAATCGGGTCGCCATCCTTGTTGGTGGCCGACTGGTGAGCGGCTCAAGCGTTCGCCGCAAGGTGTTGGCTCTACTTTGCTTCCTTCTAACCAAGCCCGACATGGCGAGCACGCGGGATCAGGTCCTCGAAGCGCTATGGCCAGATCTCGATCCCCTCGACGCTGTCAATTCCCTCAACCAGACGGTCTACTTCCTGCGACGTGTTCTCGAGGAGGACTATATCGACGATCTTTCGCCCGGATACCTTCACCATGATGCCGACATGATCTGGCTGGATAGGGAATTGGTCGCCAGTCGGAGCAATCAATGCCGCAGCATCCTAAAGGATCTCCCGGCTACTCCGACCCCAGATCAGGTTCTCGGCCTGGCGGACCAATATGTAGGCCGTTTCGCACTCGACTTCGAATATGAAGAGTGGGCCGCCCCGTTCCGCGATTGGCTGCATGCCTCTTTCCTCGAGGTAGTCGAGCGCGCTGTGACCGGCGACATCGAGAGCGGGCACTTCAATCGTGGGATCAAGTTGGCCCGCCGAGTGCTTGACATCGATCCAACTTTGGATCGCGTGGAGGTCTTCCTGCTTAAGTTGTATCGCGCGAGCGGGGCCCATACCGCAGCCGCCGAGCAATATGGCCACTACGCATCGGTCATGAGAGAGCAGCTGGGGATTGAGCCGCCGCCGCTCGAATCACTGTAGCGGTAGGTAACCTGACGTATTGACCGTGTAGCCCTCGGATTACTAAGGTCCCACCACTTCCTAGTACCCGGGTACTAGTAGGTAACCGTCAAGACGCTCGGACGCGCTGAAGCCACCACCTGAAATGGGCACTTGGGGTGTGGGCAGAGCGAGTAGTGCAACCGACCGACCATGAGTCCGGTCGGTTTTCGTGTTTCTCGAAGCACGAAAGCCGCAATAGGAGGTACGAGCGTGAGTCCTGAAATGGCCAACAAGGGCTACTAGGAATCCGACATGGAAAGCAAGGTAGGACGCTTCGTGATGGCGCTCTTGAGCGTCGGCATGATCGCACTAGCCGGGGGAGCTTCACTGCGGGGCTTCTAGTACGTTGGATGTGCGACTACTCGAGCCGGCTCTGCGGGCTAGAGTTCGAGTAGTCGCCCATCGTGCGAGGGGTCAGTGTCAAAGGCTCTAAGGGTCTACATCGCTACTGTCGTGACCATCGGGGCGATCGCGCTCGTGGTCGCGACATTCATTTTCCCGGCGGATCCTCGCATCGCCTTGAACCTTGTCGGTCCCGGGGGCCCCGCTTTGGGCGACCCGTCTCACTTAGACATGGTCGTCGGCGTCGGCTTTTGGACTCTGCTAACTCTGACAACTTCGGCGTTGCCCGTGAAACTACCTCGCGGCACGTACCAGGCAGTATCACTTGCCCCTTTGGTTGCGGCGATGTCGCTCGGGGGTCCGGCGGTGGCAGGCTGGGTCGCCGCCATCGGTACCACCGAAATGCGGGAGTTACGAGGCCGCGTGCCTTGGTACGGAACGCTCGTGAATCACGCAGGAATTGTCCTTCCCATCATCGCGGGTGGGGCTGTCCAAGTGACGATCGTGGCAATCGGTGCGACGTTCGGCGTAGCCAATTTTGCGGTCGACTTCTTCGCGACGCTGACCGGTGCCCTTGTCTTCTTCGTGTTGAACACGGCGATCGCTGGTGTGATCGTAGCGCTTCGAACGGGCCAATCCTTGAACGCAGTGATCTCAGGGGACACTCGGGATACAGCGACCAATAGCCTCGGGCTGGCGCCTCTTGGGTGGCTCATGGGGTTGGTGTACAGCATTCAGTGGTGGGCGACGCTGTTGTTCGCGTTGCCGCTGTATACGACCCGGATGGCGTCCCAGCGGTTCGTCGAGATGCGCGACATGTTCACGCAGACGATCGGCGCCCTGGCGGAGGCGGTCGACAAGCGCGACCCCTACACAGCCCGCCATAGCCTCCGGGTGAAGGAGATTGCGGTTGACATCGGCCGGGTCATGCGTGTGTCGGATCGCGAGCTGGAGGCCCTGGAATGGGGTGGCCTGCTGCACGATGTCGGCAAGATCGGCGTCCCGGACAACGTCCTGCTCAAGCAGGAGCGGCTGACCCGAGAGGAGCGGATGATCATGAACTCGCATCCGGTTCTGGGTGCCCAGATCATCGCCCAGGTCACGAAACTCGCCCCGGAGCTGCCGATCATTCGTCACCACCACGAGTGGTACAACGGGTCTGGCTACCCGGACCGGCTCATGGGTGACGAGATCCCCAAGCTGGCGCGGGTCCTGCACGTGGCGGACGCGTTCGAGGCCATGACAGCTGCGCGCCCGTATCGCATGACGCCGCTGACCAATGAGCAGGCCCTCGCGGAGCTCCGCAAGTTCGCTGGTGTCCAGTTCGACCCAGTCATCGTCGATGCCTTCGTCCGCACCCACCATGTCGAAGGCGTACCGGACGCGGGCAGCCCAAGCCAGCCTCGACCGATCCCGCTGCTCCAACAGGCCGCGGAGCGGATGAACGCGGACCGGATGAACGCGGACCGGATGAACGCGGACCGGATGAACGCCGAGCCGATGAACGCCGCTGCGGTCGCGGGGAACGCCACGGCCCCGATCGACTCCCGTTGAGGTTGGCCATCGCGACGAGATGACGTCGCAACCCGCGGCGACCCATCATGCAACCGTGAACGAAAGCCTCTCCCGGTGCTGATCGGCGGCATCCTGCTGGGGATCGTCGTGGGCATCGCCGCCGGTGGGTCCCTGGGCAACCTCGCCAACATTCGCCTGCGACGGACGTCGCTTCTTCTCTTCGCCGTCGCCCTCCGCTACGGGACCGAAGCCCTGCTGACTGCCGGAGTCCCGCTGGTGGAAACCCTCCGGCTGCCCCTGCTGACGCTGTCCTTCGCGATCCTGCTGGCGGCGCTGTGGACCAATCGCACCTATCCGGGCCTGAGCCTGGCGTTCGTCGGAGTCCTGCTGAACGCCATCGTGATCGTGGTCAACGGCGGATACATGCCGGTCTGGGAACCGAGCCTGATTGCCGCCGGTTTCCGACCCGAAGATGCCGCAACGGCCATCCACGTCCTCATGCCCGCGACGCTCGATGCCTCGTTCCTTCTGCGTCTTGGCCCACTGGCCGACGTCATCCCGGTCCCGGTGGCGTACATCCAGAACGTGGCGTCGGTCGGCGACACGTTCCTGGGCGCGGGCCTGGCGTTCTTCCTGTTCGCCGGGCT
This sequence comes from Chloroflexota bacterium, assembly GCA_031431535.1. Lineage (GTDB taxonomy): Bacteria > Chloroflexota > Limnocylindria > Limnocylindrales > CSP1-4 > SPCO01. The sequence goes on along the minus strand of JANPDO010000089.1, from coordinate 5,238 downwards.
GGTACGGGTCCCGTTGGAGATCACGGGCGAGCAACTCGAGCTGATCCGGCAGCGCCTGGCAGACCTGACCGGCCCCACTCGCCGTGGCGTCGGCTACGAGTTCGGCGGCCCGCTCGAGACCGGTTTGACGCCGGCAATCGCGCAGACGGCCGCCCTGGAGCGCCCGTCATTCCTGGGTGGGACGGGCCAGCGTCTGGGGTCACCGACGGCCGGTCCGATCGCCGCAGACGGCGCTCAACCAGGTCAGACCGCCCCGGAGATGGCGATCGACGCTGGCGCGGCAGTCGGTGCCCCAGCCGATGTCGCCCTGCGCGCCGCGGCAAGTGCCCTGCCGGGTGTCGCGACCGGAGATCAGGTCGCGCTGCATCCATACATCAGGTTGGCGCTCAATGGCTCGTTCTCGGCCCTCTGGGCCGGGCAGTTGATCTCGCAGTTCGGCGATCGGCTGCATCAGCTGGCGCTGGTCGCGGTGGTGGCGATCACGACCGGCTCGGCCCTCGCGACCGGACTGGTGTTCGTGGCCGCAAGCCTGCCGAACCTGTTGCTGAGTCCGATTGCGGGCACGTTCGTGGATCGCTGGGACCGCAAGGAGGTCCTGATTGTCAGCGACGTCCTGCGCGCGGCCGTCGTCCTGCTGATCCCGCTCGCCGTGGTCACGAATGTGCTGCTGGTCTACCCGATGGTCTTCCTGGTGACCACGATCTCGATCTTCTTCCGCCCGGCGAGAGTGGCGATCCTGCCCCGGATCGTGGAGGAGCGCGACCTCCTGACGGCCAACTCCGCGATGTGGGTCGGCGAGACGCTGGCCGATGTCATTGGCTATCCCCTGGCGGGTCTGTTCGTGGTTGCACTGGGCAGCGCCGTACCGCTTGCCTTCTGGGTCGATAGCGCGACCTATCTAGCGTCGGCCACGCTGCTGACAGCGATCGTCGTTCGAGCGGCCAAGCCGGGCGCCGGCTCGGGGGTACCGGCTCGCCCAGGGACGCCGGCGGGCGAGGCAGTCGACGGCAGACGCGGGTTCACGGTCGAACTCGCTGCCGGCTGGCGCTTCCTCCGTTCCGAGCCAGCCCTGCTGGCGAACACGATCCAGGCAGCGATCGCCCAGTTCACCATCGGGATCGTCACCGCTCTCACGGCCGTCTACACGCTGCGGGTCTTCGGCGACAGCGAGTTCGGCTGGCAGGCGGTCTATGGCTTCATCGAAACCGGGATTGGCGTGGGCAACCTCGCCGGCGGGTTCGTCGTCGGGATAATCGGCGCTCGGCTGGCTCGCGGGCGGATGGTCATCCTCGGGTACGCGGCGTGGGGGTTGATGGTCACGCTCATGGCGGTCACGGATCACATCGGGCTGGCAGTCGGCGCCGCCCTCGGCCAGGGGTTTGCCAACATGGTCTTTGTGATTCCGAGCCAGACCCTGTTCCAGGAGCGAACGCCGCCAGACCTGATGGGTCGCGTGATCAGCTTCCGGTTTGCGCTCGTCTTCGGCTCGATCACCGTGGGGATGGGGGCCGGCGCGATCTTCGGCGAAGCCCTTGGCGTCACGCCAGTACTCGCCTTCTTCGGGCTAATGACGATGATGACGGGCCTCGCCGGGTTGCTGGTCCCGGCGATTCGCGACGCCTGACGGGTCGCGCTTGAGGGTTCACGGACGGCGCCGCGGCCGCTTGGGTACACTGGCGCCCGCGTTGTGGCCGATTAACGAGGCGCCCGCCAGGAGTGACACGACCGAATGACTGATCGACCCGAGGGCACGCCGGATCCGGCGCCCGACGACCAGGACGATGCGACGGATATCGAGGCAGACGGGGGAGAGCCCACGCCCGACGACGATGGCGCCGAAGCGGGCGCCGCGCTTGAATCGGATGTCGATGGTGCGGATGGGCCCCCCGAGTCCTCCGGCCCTGAGCCCGGATCCGATGGAGGTCAGCGGGCTGCGGCTGGAACTAGCGGACCACGACGGCGCGCCTCGGCGCCGCCGTCCGTCCAGCGAGCGCCCACCCAGTCCGAATTGGCGGTCCGCGTCACGGACAACGTCTCACGCTACTTCGTCATCGCGACGGTGGTGTTTTTCATCGGGATCCTGCTGTTCGGGATGCTGGGTGGGAGCGGCGGACTCCTGACCGCGACGCCCGCGCCCGTTACCCCGGCACCGTCCGCATCGGTGGCGCCGTCCGCATCGGCTGAAGCCTCTCCGTAGAAGCAATCCGCTTCTGGTCGCCCCAATCGGCTGCTCAAGGCGGTGCGTAGCGGAGTAGGCTCCCGCCATGGACCGATGGCGCCGGAGCCGGCGGCGCTCGCCCGATGACGCCACGTCGGCTCGTCACGCCATGGTGACGGGCCAGCTTCAGGGGCGAGGGATCGCCGATGAACGCGTTCTGCGGGCGATGGCCCACATCCCGCGCGACCGTTTTGTACCCGATGGTGCGCGCCAGGACGCCTATGCCGACGAGGCCCTGCCGATCGGTGTCGGGCAGACCATCAGCCAGCCGTTCATGGTGGCCCGAATGACCGAGCTCCTCGACGCGCAGCCCGGCGATCGGATCCTGGAGATCGGCACCGGCTCGGGCTATCAGGCCGCGATCCTCGCCTGGCTCGGGGCAAGGGTGACCACCCTGGAGCGCCAGGCGACCTTGATCGCCGATGCGCAGGCGCGCCTGGAGGAGCTTGGCCTCGCTGACCAGGTCGAGATCCGGCTGGCCGATGGCAGCCTTGGAGACCCGCAAGGCGCGCCCTGGGATGGGATCATCGTCACGGCTGCTGCGCCGGCGATCCCGGATCCGCTCCGCGAACAATTGGCGGACGGCGCACACCTGGTGATCCCAGTGGGGCCGCGCGATCGGCAGGTCCTGATGGTGGTCACCCGACACGGCCAGGAGTGGACCGAGCGACCGGACGGCGCCTGTGTCTTCGTCCCGCTGATCGGCGCCGGCGGCTTCGAAGCTTGAAGGGTCGGGTTGATATGCTTGTCATTGCACATCTTCTATGTATCATCAGACCATGAGACGACGTACCACGATCGACCTGGACATCGACCTCGAGCGCGAGGCTCGGCGGGTCCTGGGTACAACGCGGATGACGGACACGATCCATCGGGCGATGGCCGAAGCAGTCGCCCGGGAACGTCGCCGCTGGCTTGCCGAGTACGAGTTCCCCGACCTCACCCCGGAGCGGCTCGATAACCTTCGTCGTGACCGGGTGGAGATCGATGATTGGACCCACCCCGACGCGTGACCGAACTCGTCGATACAAGCGTGTGGGCACGCAAGCGTCAGCCGGGAATCCGGCCATGGTTCGATTCGGCGATCGTCGAAGGCGACATCGCCATGTGCGATGTCGTTGCCCTGGAGTTGCTGCACTCGGCATCCACCGCAGCGATCTATCGGGCCGTTGAAGCCAATCTTGCGGCGCTGCCGCAACTCGCGATGGGCGCCGACACGTTCGAGCGCGCCAGGACGATCTATCGGCGACTAGCGGAGCTGGGCAACGCGCTGCACCGAAGCGTCAAGCACGCCGATGTCCTGATCGCCGCATGCGCCGACGTGCACGGCATCACGCTCGTGCATTACGACCACGACTACGACGCCATCGCCTCCGTGTCGGGCCAGCCGATGCGCTGGGTGGCACCACGAGGCACGATCCCATAGAGCCTCCCTCGGGCTCCTCGATCTCGTGACCTCCTGGCGAGAGATCTGGACGGCGCGTCGGGCGCGCGTCTGGTTGACGATGGCGGCGATTGCCGCCTGGCTGCCGCTTCTCGGTATGCCGGCGCGAGGCTGGCTCGACTTCTCGGCGTTCTACGCCGCGGGTGCGCTGGCGTTCGGGCCGGAGGTGATCGATCTCGGGGCGATCGCCGCCTATCAGGCGGACCGAGGGCTGCCGAACACGCCGTTCCTCTACCCGCCCGGTCTGGCGATCGCCTACGTGCCGCTCGTTGCCCTCCCGTATGACCTTGCCGCCGCCTTGCATGTCGCGGTACAGGCTGTCGCCCTGCTCACGGCCGCGGTGCTTGCCAGCCGAGCGTTCGACATTCCGCGGCATTGGGCCGTCCTGGGGGCCTTCGCCTGGGCACCGGCCGCGGCCGGAGTGCTGTCCGGTCAGAATTCGGCCGTCCTATTGCTGCTGATCGTGGGCGCGACCTGGGCCGTTGGGCGGAGCCCGGCGGGATTGACTCCCCTCCGGACGCGCTGGCTGGGCGTACTGGCCGGGTTCGTCGCCGGCCTTGCGGTCTACCGGCCACACATGGGCCTCCCGGTCCTGGGCCTGATCGTGTGGCGGCGCGCGTGGACGGCGGCCGGCGTGGCGGTCGCGGTCACGGCCATCCACTACTGCCTGGGCCTGGCTGCCACCGGCGGAGCCCTGGACTGGCCGGCGCGTTGGCTCTCGAACATCACGGCCGCCACCGCCAACGACTTCGAGTCGGTCGGCTGGCAAGTCATCGGGCTGCCCGGGATGCTCGGGCGGATCAGCGTTGGCGGGAGCGCGCCCGGCGCGGTTATCGGGCCGGCGTTGATCGGGTACGCCATCGGGCTGGTGGTCATCCTGTCAGCACTTGGGCCATTGCGCCGATGCGAAGCGCAGCGAGCGATCGCGCTGACCTGCGCACTGGCGTTGTTTGCCGGACCTCGCGGGTTCGCCTACGACGGCACGATGTTGCTGCCGGCGATCGCGATCCTTGGCCGCGACGGCCTGGACCGCGGCTGGCCGTGGACCCACCGATGGATGCTGGCCGCCGCCTACGGGATCGCGCTGATCTGGCCGCTCGGCGGGTTGCTCGGCGTCAATCCGTTGGCGATCGTCGTGCTGGCGGCGCCGTTCGTCCTGCTCGGGCGCGGCCCGTTTCGTGCGTTCGGACGGCCCGCCGGCTGAGCGCCTGCCCGACGACCGCGTCGCGCCGCTCGGTATACTCGGCCGGCCATGACCCACGTCTTCATTGCGCCGCACCCGGACGACGTTGCCCTCTCCTGCGGCGGACTGATCGCCAGCCTTCGCGAGCTTGGCCAGAACGTAACGATCCTGACGGTCTACTCCGGCGATGGGGCAATGGACGGGCTATCTCCCTACCAGCGCGAGGCGCTCGGTTTCGGCTCGAAGGCGATGTGGCCCGCGACCGAAGCCTTCAATCGCAGCGCGATCGCCGCCGACTGGCCGTCTGCCGCGTTGGTCCCGGCGTGGGCGGCGACGCCCGAAGGGCTTGAGGCTACCCAGGCGGATGCGGATGCCGCTGCCAAGCGCTTCTGG
>JANPDO010000088.1:0-30614 GCA_031431535.1 Chloroflexota bacterium | reverse complement strand
CCTTGGCCGCCTCGTACTCCGCGGCCGTGTGCGCGTCACCACTCAGCGGACTGCGCGTCTTCATCAGCTCAAGGGCGAAATTGCGGCGCTGCACGATCTCGGACTCCGGCGGGACGATGAGCATGAAATTGGCGCATTCGGCATCGTCGGGCAGGTCCTCGAGGCAGATCGATTGCGCATTGCGGACCAGGTCAAACCGGGTGGGGGACTGCGGGATCGCGGCAAGGATGGCCGCCTGGCCCAGGCTCAGCTCATCGAGGGTCTTGCCGAAGTAGCTCTTGGCCGCCGCCTTGATCCCGTAACTCTGGTTGCCGTAAAAGTTCTGGTTGAGGTAGGCGGTAATGATCTGCTCCTTGCCGGCCTCGCCCGGGAAGGCTTCGGTGAGACGAATCGACTGGATGATCTCGCGGATCTTGCGATCGAACGTGGAACCTGCAAACGCCTCGGGCGGCAAAAGGCGCGAGCGCACCAGCTGCTGGGTGATGGTTGACGCGCCACGCGGCCGGCCAGTGACCGTGTCGATGCCCGCGGAGACGATCGCCAACAGATCAAATCCGGGGTTGGTCCAGAAGTCCTTGTCTTCGATCGCCGTCGTGGCGTCCAGGACCTCGGCCGGGATGTCATCGAACACGATCAGCTCTCGCTTGAGTTCCCCCAGCCTCGCGAGCTCGATCTTGCCGGTTCGCTCGTACAGGATCGTCTGCTGCTCAAACTCGATCCCGGCGAGGGCGGCGACCGGCTCCGGCAGACCCTGGGAGAAGTGGTTGTACCCGCCTACCAGGACGAGGAGTCCAATGAAGCCGGCGAAGACCGACGTGGCCACGAAAGTGCCGGCAGCGGCACCGAGGACGGTGACCGCGGTGGTCGCAGCGCGTCCGCCCGGTCGGCGAGCGATGGCTCGGCGCAGGCGCCGGCGCCGCGCGAGACTGGTCTGCATCTGTGGCCGCACGATAGCATAGGAGGCATGAACCAACGGTCGGGCGCCTCTCAGCGGGTCGTGACGTCTCGGCTGGTCTGGCTGTGACGAGCCGAGCCGGCACAGCGGGGAGGCGGGACGAACGGCGGGACGAACTGCGGGGCGGCGACGGGCCGGGCGGCGAAGGGCAGGGCGGGTTGCTCGGTGAGCTGGAGTGGCGGGGCATCCTGCACGCCACGACACCGGGGCTCGCGGCGCGACTGGCCAGCGGGCGCCCGATCTCCGCGTACATCGGGTTCGATCCGTCCGCGCCGTCGCTCCACATCGGCAGCCTCGTGCCGATCTTCGGGCTCCTCCGCTTGCAGCGCCATGGCGGCCGACCCGTGGCGCTGGTCGGTGGCGGTACCGGGATGATCGGTGACCCGTCCGGGCGCTCCTCGGAGCGGAACCTCCTGGATCGGGACACGCTGGAGGCCAACGTCGTCGCGCTGCGGGCGCAACTGGAACGCTTTCTGGATTTCACCCCAGGCTCCGGCGGCGCGGTCCTGGTCAACAACCTGGACTGGCTCGGCGAGCTGGGCCTGATCGACTTCCTGCGTGTCACCGGCAAGCACTTCACGATCCCGTACATGCTGGCCAAGGATTCCGTGCAGACGCGCCTGGATCGCGGCCTCTCCTTCACCGAGTTCAGCTACATGCTCCTGCAAGCCTATGACTTTGCCCACCTGCACCGGACGATGGGCGTCGAGTTGCAGATGGGCGGCGCGGACCAGTGGGGCAACATCACGGCTGGGCTGGAACTTATCCGGCGCCTCGGCGGTGGCGGGGATGAGGACTCGGCTTACGCCGAAGTTGGGGCACACGGTTTGGCGTACAAGCTGCTGCTCACGCCGTCGGGGACCAAGTTCGGCAAGAGCGAGGCCGGGGAGTCGGTCTGGCTCGATGCCGCCCGGACGACGCCCTTTGCCTTCTACCAATACTGGCTCAACGTCGACGACCGCGATGTCGGAACCTACCTGCGCTGGTTCACCGAGTTCACGCCTGAACAGATCGAAGCACTCGAGGCGGAAGGGGCGCGGGCACCTGAAGGCCGACCGGCACAGCGAGCCCTCGCCCGCGATCTCACGACCCGGACCCACGGCGAGGCCGCGGCGGCGCAGGCCCTCACGGATTCCGCAGCCCGGTTCTCCTCAAACGCCATCGCCGACCCGGCTGCCCTGCGTGCCCTGTACGCAGCCGGTGGTGGGTTCACGCTTTCAGCGGCGATGCTCGCGGGCGGAACGGCCGTACTCCTGGCCGAAGCGGGCCTGTTCGCATCGCGAGGCGAGGCGCGCCGGATGGTTGCCGGCGGCGGCGTGACCATCAACGGCACGCGTGTCACGGACGCATCGTTCGTTCCTGACCTGATCGCCGGTGAGTGGCTCGACGTCCGCATCGGCAAACGCCGTCGCGAGATTGGGCGGCTCCTGGCCTGATCAGCCGCCGCTTCAGGCGCGGTGGCGGGCGCGCAATGCCTTGATGGCCGTGGAGGGCGGCAGGCCGCGCTCGGCGAGGAGCACCAAGGTGTGGAACAGGAGGTCGGCAGCCTCACCAGCCATGGCGCCCCGGGTGGGCTCACGATCTGTCCCGAGCACTTCGGCCGCGGCGTCGTCCTTGGCAGCCAGCAGCAGCTCGGTCGCCTCTTCGGTGACCTTGCGACCCGCGGCGTCCACGCCGCCCGCGAGTAGCCTGGCCGTATAGGAACCCTCCGGTCGCGAGGCAACCCGCGAGGCGATGGTGGCCCACAGCGTCTCCAGCCAGGCAAACCCCTGCGTCGATCGTTCGGCGGGCGCCTCATCCGGATCGAAGCAGCTCCGCGTCTGGCGGTGACAGGTCGGTCCGACCGGTTCGACCGTCAGCAGGAGCGCATCCCCGTCGCAGTCGGTCGCCAGATCGACCAGGCGGAGGGTATTGCCGCTCGTCTCGCCCTTTCGCCATAGCCGACCACGCGAGCGCGAGTGAAAATGGACGTCGCTGGTTGCCAGTGTTTCCGCCAGGGCTTCCGCGTCCATCCAGGCGACCATCAGGACCCGGCCGTCGAGCGCGTCCTGAACGACAGCGGGCACCAGGCCATCGGCGCCGTAGTGGAGCTCGGGTGTTGCGCGCCCGGTCATGCGACGGCTTGCGGGACGAGACGTACCGGCAACCCGGCGGCCGCCATGGCGGCCTTGACCTCGCCGATGGCATGGATCCGGCGATGGAAGATGGAGGCAGCGAGGACGGCGTCCGCCCCGCCATCCCGAACAGCCGCCACGAAATCATCCGGTCCAGCGGCGCCCCCGGATGCGATCACGGGGACCTCGACCTGCGAACTGATCGCGCGCAGAAGCGCGGTGTCGAACCCTGATCCCGTTCCGTCCCGGTCGATCGAAGTGACCAGCAACTCGCCGGCACCGAGCGTCACCGCGCGTCCCGCCCAGGCCACGGCGTCGAGGCCGGTTGCCCGTCGACCGCCTTCGACCAGCACCTCCCAGGTACCGGGGGCCGTCTGCCGCGCATCGATCGCGACCACCACTGCCTGGCGACCAAAGCGCTCCGCGCAAGCCCTGATCAGCGAAGGCTCGGCGACGGCGGCGGTATTGAGCGAGACCTTGTCAGCCCCGGCCCGCAGCACGGCCCGCATTTCGTCCACCGTCCGGACGCCGCCGCCGACCGTGAGCGGAATGAAGGCCCGCCGAGCCGTGCGCTCCACGATGTCCAGAAGCGTGCCGCGCCGTTCCGGCGCCGCCGCGATATCGAGGAACACGATCTCATCGGCGCCCTCAAGCGCGTAGCGTTCGGCCAGCTCGGGCGGGTCACCCTCATCGACCAGGTCCACGAACCGCGTGCCCTTGACAACCCGGCCGTCCGCCACGTCGAGGCAGGGGATCACCCGCCGGCGAAGCATCAGGCGGCCCGCACGAGACTGACGAAATTGGCCAGCAGCCGGAGACCGTCGCGTCCGCTCCGCTCCGGATGGAACTGGACTCCGACGAGAGCTCCGCGTGCTGCTGCCGAGACAAACGGACGTCCGTGGGTGGTGCGCGCCAGGACCAGTGGCTCGTTCCCGCCGGGCGCCTCGCCGTCGTCGGGCGGCGCCCCGACATACGAATGCACGAAGTAGAAGTCGGCGCCGTCCTCGATGCCGTCGAAGATCGCGTGCGGTCGGGTGCGCTCGACCTGGTTCCAGCCGATATGCGGCAGCGTTGGTGCGTCCACCAGCCTGACGGTGCGTCCCGGCAGTGCCCCGAGTGTCGTCGCGCCGTCCTCGTCGCTGCCGTCGAAGAGGAGCTGGAGACCCAGGCAGATGCCCAGGAATGGTCGATCCGCGGCGATCCATGCGCTGAGCGGGGCCGTCAGCCCCTGACCCTCGAGCCGAGTCATCGCAGGCCCCGCCGCGCCAACACCGGGGACCACCACGGCGTCGGCACCCGAGAGGTCCGCAGCCGACTCCGCGATCCGGACCTCGGCGCCCACTGTTGTCAGCGCCTGGTGGATGCTCACCAGGTTGCCGGCCCCATAGTCCACCACCGCCAGGAGAGGCCGCGCTGGCCGCCCGCCCGCCCGCACACTCACCCGAGGGCGCCCTTGGTCGAGGCGACGCCCGATCGCCGGGGGTCGATCTCGCAGGCGACCCGCAGCGCACGTCCCAGCGCCTTGAACGCCGCCTCCGCGAGATGGTGATCGTTGCGCCCCGAGCCGGTCACGTGCAGCGTCGCACCGGCGGTCCGGGCGAACGCCTCAAGCGCGTGTTCGACCAGCTGGAGCGGGAGGCCGCCAACCTGTTCGCCACGGAATGGCAGATCGATGACGGCGTAGGGCCGCCCGCCGATGTCAAGCGCTACGCTGGCGAGCGACTCGTCCATGGGAACGGCGCTCTGCCCAAACCGGGCGATCCCGGCCCGGTCGCCGAGGGCTTCGGCGAACGCCGCCCCAAGGACCAGTGCCGAGTCCTCCACGGTGTGGTGTTCGTCGATCTGCAGGTCGCCGTCGGCGCTGATCGCGAGGTCGAACAGGCCGTGGTGTGCCATCGAGCCCAGCAGATGGTCGTAGAACCCGACCCCCGTGTCGATCGAGGTCGAACCGCTGCCATCGATCCCGAGCGTGACGGTGATCGAGGTCTCGCGGGTGGATCGCGCGATCGTGATGCGGCGGCCGTCCCGCGGCCCGAAGGTCAACTCACCAAGCGGCGTTGTCATTCCGGATCTCCCTGTAGCTGGGCCGTCAGCGCCTGTGCGACGGCAATCAGTCGATCATTCTCATGCGGGTCGCGGACCGTCAGCCGGAGATAGCTCACCAGTGGGTGCCCGGCACCAAACGTGCGCGGCACGAGACCCGCCCCCAGCATGGTGTCCGCGACCGCGGCGGCCCGTTCGGCGGTCCCGAAGTCGACCAGGACAAAGTTCGCCGCCGACGGGCCGACGGACCAGCCCGTGTCCCGAAGGTTTTCGCTAAGGCGCGCTCGTTCGCGAACCACCCGATCGAGATTGGCGGCGAGAACGTTGTCGTCGAGGAGGACCGCGGTGGCGATCGTCACGGACATCACGCTCACCGATCCGGGCGGTCGGTACGGGTTGAGTCGATCGATGATCCCCGGGCGCGCAATCCCGAACCCCACTCGCAGCCCCGCCAGCGCGTAGGCCTTGCTCACGGTCCGGATGCCGATCAGGTTCGGGTACGCAAAGCGCAGATCGAGCAGCGACCTTCCGACGAATTCAGCGTACGCCTCATCGAGTACCACGATCGGCGCCTCGCGCTTGTCGGCGTCGGCATCGATCAGGAGGCCGGCGAGCAGTTCCGCGATCAAGCCGTCAGGCTCGGCCAGTGCGGTCGGGTTGTTCGGGCTGCACAGCCAGATCACGAAGGCGTCACGAGCGGCGGCACGGACCGCGCCGAGATCGAGCGCCCAGCCACCCGCCGCCCCGAGCCGCGGGACGGCGAGGACGGTCGCCCCGCGTTGTTCCGTGTCGACCCGGTACATCGCATAACTGGGGATGGGCACGACGGCCCGGCCGCCCGGTGGAATGAACACTTTGGAGATCATGTCGAGGATCTCATCGGCACCAGCGCCAACCACGATCTCGTTCATGGCCACGCCGTAGCGCGCGGCCGCCGCAGCCACCATCGCGCGGTAATCGGTTGGCGGGTACTCGGACAGCGACGTGACGAACTCGCCGCCGGCCAGCAGCCTGCCCGCGAGCGCCGGCGGGGTGGGGGAGGTGTTCAGGTCGAACCGAACAACCTGGTGCTGATCGACGCCGTAGCGGGCGGCGACCTCCTCGTTCGTAGCCTCCCACGTGTACGAGGAAGGGGCGGTGGGCGTGCTGAAGGTCACCGGTGTGGGACTCATCACTCGCCACCCGCAAAACGGATCTCGATGGCGTCGCGGTGGGCCAGCAGTCCCTCGACCTCGGCCAGAGTGCCGACCGTTTCGCGGATGGAGGCGAGACCATCGCGGGTCAAACGCTGGATCTGGGTGTACGTACCGTAGTGCTCGACCGCGAGGGCCCCGGAAGCGCGCGCGAGGCCACCGGTTGGGAGGACATGGTTGGCGCCGGTCGCATAGTCGCCCGCCGACTCGGGCGCCCAGGGTCCGGCAAAGATCGATCCCGCATTTCGCAGCCGGCTGATCGTGGGTTCGAGCGGTTCCACGTCGACCGACAGGTGCTCAGGAGCATAGTCGTTGACAAAGTCAATGGCGGCATCGAGCGTGGGGGCGAGGGCGATCAGGCCATGATCGCGCAGGGCTGCAACCAGGATCCCGTGACGGCTGGCGCCCGCGAGCGCGATGTTGACCGCCCGTTCGACTGCGTCCGCGTACGCGGCATCGGTCGTCACCAGGATCGCCGGTGAATCCGGCCCGTGCTCGGCCTGGGTGATGAGATCCGCGGCGACGCGTGCCGGATCGGCCGGTGGCGTGGCCAGGACCATCCCTTCGGACGGACCGGCCGGCAGGTCGATCCCGACCTCCCCGATCACCTCCATCTTGGCGGCGGTGACCCAGGCATTCCCGGGACCGACGATGCGATCCACGGCCTGGAGTCCTGCCTGCGGCAGGCCGTAGGCGAGGGCGCCAATGGCCTGGGCGCCGCCGGCAACGATGAACGCGTCGACCTCGAGCAATCCCGCCACACCGCGCAGGACGGGGTTCGTGGCGCCGTCACGATCGGCCGGCGAGGCGACGATGACCGTGTCGACGCCGGCGACCCGGGCCGGGACGACGGTCATGACCAGGGACGAGGGATACGGTGCGGACCCGCCCGGAACGTAGGCCCCGACCCGTGCCAGGGGGGTCCAGCGGCGCTCAATCGCGATCCCCGGGGCGATGATCGTCGTGGTTGAGGCGACCGGGCGCTGGGTCTCGGCGAACCGGCGCACGTTGGCGATGGCCTGGTCGAGGGCGCGGCGGATCCGCGGTGCGAGCGAGTCACGAGCCTGGCGGAGCTCGTCCGCGTCAAGGACGAGACGACCGTCTGGGCGGCCGCCGCCGACCCCGGTGTTGGCGGCTCGAACGGCAGCGTCACCACCATCGCGGATCGTCGCGAGGGTCGCCCGGGCAGTCTCACGAACCGCGGGATCCGGCACCGCGCCGCGCCGGACGAGGGCGGCGTATTCTCGGCGGACCTCCTCGTTGCCGGCGGCGACGGCCGCCAGATCAAGTCGCCGCAGGCGGAGTCTGGCGCCCTCTGGCGCGGCGACGGCCTCGCTGGTCGCGGCACGCTCCGGCGTCGCGGCGGGGGCTCCAGTCGCGCCGGGCTCGCGCGTCATCGCGCTCACTGGACGATCTTCTCGATCGGAAGGACGAGGATGCCTGACGCTCCCGCGGCCTTGAGCTTCGGCAGCAGCCCCCACACCTCATCTGCGCCGACCACGGAGTGGATCGCGATCATGCCGGCGTGCGCGAGGGGGATCACGGTGGGCGATTCGAGCGCCGGGAGGAGTTCCTCGATCTCTGGCAGGGTGGTCGCGGGCGCATTCATCATCAGGTACTTGCGGCCACGGGCAGCGATGACAGCGCTGAGCATCGTGTCGATCGCCGCGAGCTCGTCGGCACGATCCCGCTGGGCCGCGGGATTGGCGACCAGGACCGCTTCGGACGCCAGCACGTCGCCGACCTGGCGAAGCCCGTTCATGACCAGTGTGGAGCCCGTGGACACGAGATCGACGATCGCCTCCGCAAGCCCGAGTCGCGGGGCGACCTCCACGGCACCGGAAATCGGGATGATCTCGACAGCGATCTGGCGGTCCGCAAAGAACCGCCGCGTGGTGTTCGGGTGGGCGGTCGCGATGCGCAGCCCGGCGAGGTCTTCGACGGTCTGGTACGGCGCGTCGTTGGGCACGGCTGCCGCCAGTCGACAACGCCCGTAACCGAGGGTTCTGATCCGTGGCAGGGCCGTGCCTGCTTCGCTGATCAGGTCATCGCCAGTCACGCCGAGATCGGCGACGCCGTCGCCCACGAACTCGATGATGTCGTTGGTCCGGACAAACAGGATCTCCAGGTCGTAGTTCTGGACCATGGCGACCAGGCTTCGATCGTGCTCGTCGAAGACGAGGCCGGCATCGTGGAGCAGGCGCAGGGTCGGTTCGACCAGCCGTCCCTTGTTCGGGATCGCAAGACGGAGGCGGCGTCGTGGGTTCATCGGACGCCCAGTCCGGTCATCGGTCGCCCACGATGGGGTACGGGGTCGTCCCCGTTCGGGATGCCTTGTCAAGCTTGGCCAGCATCGCCCGGTAGCCCCCTTCGCCATGGTTGAGCCACGACGCGATCCTGGTGATCGTGGCGGTGCTGGCACCAGTCCGCCGCGAGATTTCCGCGTAGTGCAGACCGGCATTGAGGAGACGAACGACCGCCCACCGTTGGGCCATGTCCCGGAGTTCCGTCAAGGTACACAGGTCACGGAAGAACCGTTCCGTCTCGGCGATCTCGTCGAGTCTGAGGACCGCCTCAAGGAGTGCCTCGATATCGGGTGTCCGCCAGTCGTCAGCCATCACTCACCGCCAGCCCGTTTGCGTCCAACCCCACCTAACATAGTAGCATGCTAATACGTTAGCATATGACCATGAGCGACGCAAACACATTCGAGGTCCTTCCCGCCATCGATCTGCGGGGTGGCCGCGTCGTCCGCCTGCGCCAGGGCGACTTCCATCGGGAGACGGTGTACGGCGATGATCCTGTCGATGTCGCTCGCCGGTTTGCGGATGCCGGTGCCCGCTGGCTCCATGTCGTCGATCTTGACGGTGCCCGGAGCGGGAACCCTGTGCACACCGCGGTCATCGCCGCGATCGTCGCGGCCGTCGGGGACCGGTGCAACGTGGAGGTGGCCGGCGGTCTGCGGGACGAGGTAGCGGTTGCCCTCGCCCTCGGATCCGGAGCAGCCAGGGTCATCGTCGGGACCGCGGCACTGTGCGATCCTGCCTTCGCTGGACGCCTCGTGGCGACCCACGGCGGCGATCGTATCGCGGTCGCGATCGATGTCCGTGATGGTCGCGCGGTCGGGCACGGCTGGGCAGCCACCGCCGACGGGATGGACGCTGCTACCGCCGTCCGGCTCCTGGCCGAAGCCGGGGTGATGATCTTTGAGGTCACGGCGATCGAGCGCGACGGACTGCTCAACGGGCCAGATCTGCCCCTCTACGAGCGACTCGTTGGCAGCGACCTGGGCACGATCATTGCCTCGGGCGGGATCGCCACACTTGACGACCTGCGGGCAGCAAGGGACATCGGCTGTACTGGCGCGATCGTCGGACGAGCTCTCTACGAAGGCCAGCTCAACATCGAGCACGCGCTGCTGGTCGCGTCCGAGGAGACCGAACGGCACCGACGGCCCACGGTGTAGCGGGGGCACCTGGCTGAGCCTGACTTCGGTGCGCTTGCGACTGGCAGGCGCGTACGGTGAGCGGCTGGTTGCGGTCGCCCGCCCCGACTCCCGCCTCAGTGGCCAGCGACGTGGCCGCCGGCCGCCTCGATCTCCTTGCGGTGGGTCTCGATCACCTTTTCGGCTATATGGCCCGGCACGTCGTCATAGTGGTCCATCGTCATCGTGAACGATCCGCGACCCTGGGCCAGCGACCGCAGTTCGATCGCGTAGCTGCCCATCTCGGCCAGCGGGACGTGCGCCCTGATCACCTGCATCGAGCCCTCCGTATCCATCCCGAGAACCCGGCCACGCCGACCGTTGAGGTCCCGGTTGACCTCGCCCATGTAGGGCTCGGGGACGCGAATCTCGACCGCCATGATCGGCTCCAGGAGTGCCGGCTTGGCGTGCTGAACGCCATCCTTCAACGCCATCGACGCGGCGATCTTGAACGCCATTTCATTGGAGTCGACCGCGTGGAACGAGCCGTCGTAAAGCGTGGCCCTGAAGTCGGACAGGGGATAGCCGGCGAGGACGCCACCCTCGGCCGCCTCCCGGACGCCCTTCTCGACACCGGCGAAGAAGCCCTTGGGCACGGCGCCACCCACGATTCGCTCCGCGAACTCGACCCCGCCGTCAGGATTCGGCTCCAGCTCCAGCCAGACGTCGCCGAACATCCCATGTCCGCCGGTCTGCTTCTTGTAGCGACCGTGGACCTGGGTCTTGCCGCGGATCGTCTCCTTGTACGGGACCCGCGGCGAATGGGTCACGATGGCGGCCCCGAACTTGCGCTTGAGCCGTTCGATGATGACCGCGGTGTGCGCCTCGCCCATGGTCCGCAGCGTCTGCTCGCCGGTCGCGCTCCGCTCGAGGCGAACGGTGGGCTCTTCCTCGAGCATCCGCGCCAGCGCCGGACCCATCTTGTCGAGGTCGCCCTTGCTCTGGGGCTCGATGGCCAGCACCAACGATGGCGCGGGGAACGCCAGGGGCGGCAGCGTCAACGGCTTGTCACGCAACCCCAGGGTGTCGCCGGTCTCGGTCACGCTCAGCTTGGCCACCGCTCCGATCTCGCCGGCCTTCAGTTCGCCGATCGGCTCCTGCTCCTTGCCATGCAGCAACAACAGCTGGCCGATCCGCTCGTCCTCGCCGCGGGTGGCATTCCACACATGCGTCTGGGAATGCAACGTCCCCGACAGGACTCGGAGGTAGGTGAGGCGTCCGACGAATGGGTCCGCCGTGGTCTTGAAGACGCGCGCGAGGAGCGGCCCCGACTCGTCCGCGGAAACGGCGACCGTCAACCCGGCCTTGTCCGTCGTCGCCACCGGGGCCTCGTCAGCCGGCGAGGGCAGATACCGGACGAACGCATCCAGCAGCGCCCGCAGCCCGATTCCCCTCGTTGCGCTCCCAACGAGAACCGGCGCCAGGATCGAATCCTTGACGCCCTTGCGCAGGCACGCCTCGAGCTCCGGATCGCTGATCTCCTCACCCTCGAGGTACTTGGTCAGCACGTCGTCGTCTGCCTCGGCGGCCGCCTCAAGGAGCTGATCCCGTCGTATCGCCACTTCCGCGGCGAGCGCCTCCGGGATCGGGATCTCGACCTCCTTGCCGCCTTCGGATCGCCAGGCCTTTTGATGGACCAGGTCGACGTAGCCTTCAAAGGTGTCTGCCGCACCGATGGCCAGCTGGAGCGGGGCGATCTTGTCGCCGAATGTCGCCCGCAAGGCGTCCAGGGCGGCCGTCGGGTTGGCGTTCTCCCGGTCGCACTTGTTGATAAAGAAACACGCCGCGGTGCCGGTCGAACGTCCCAGCGCCACGGCGTGTTCGAGGCCTGCCTCCACCCCGCCGGAGGCATCCATCACGAACAGCGCCCCGTCGGCTGCAGCGAACCCTTCGATCACGTCCGCGATGAAGTCCGGATAGCCGGGCGTGTCGACCAGCGAGATTCGCGTCCCGTCTGCCTCGAACGTCCCGACGGCCAGGCTCAGCGACGCCCGGCGCTTCTGCTCCTCGGGCTCGAAGTCGAGATGGGCGGTCCCATCATCCACCCGCCCCAGGCGCGAGATCGCGCCGGCCTTGAACAGCAGCTGCTCAGCCAGCGTCGTCTTGCCTGAGCCCGCGTGGCCCGCCAGGACCACGCTGCGAAGATGCGGGAGGTCGACATTCTTCATCGTCATCGGGTTCGTCGGTCCTTCCTGGTAATGGGGGACTCGGGACGTCCGTGGTGCGGGGTGGCGCCATGATAGTCGGCTATACTCCGGCCCGCGATGTCAGGTCACTCAAAATGGTCAACCATCAAGCGTGCCAAGGGCATTACGGACGCCAGGCGCGGAGCCCTGTTCACCAAGGTCGCACGGGAGATCTCGGTTGCGGCCAGGCAGGGGGGCGGGGACCCGGACGCCAATTACCGGTTGCGCCTGGCGATCGAGAAGGCACGCTCGGTCAACATGCCGGCGGACAACATCAAGCGGACCATCGACAAGGCGACCGGCGGCGGCGACGCCGAGCAGTACGAAGAGATCGTCTACGAGGGCTACGGCCCGGGCGGGATCGCGATCCTCGTCGAGGCGCAAACCGACAACCGCAATCGTACGGCGGGCGAGGTTCGCTCCATCTTCACCAAGGCCGGTGGCCAGCTGGCGGGTTCCGGCGCCGTCGCCTGGCAGTTCGAGCCGCGCGGTCTGATCTCCGTGGCACGCCGCGGAGTGGACGCCGATGCCGTCGCGCTGACCGCGATCGACGCTGGCGCCGAGGACGTGATCACCGACGACGAGGAGATGATCGAGATCTACACAACCCCCGGGAGCCTCGACGCGGTCCGCCGGGCGCTCGAAGCTGCGGGGGTCGCCACTGAGTCCGCCGAATCGACGATGGTCGCCCGCCAGACCGTGGAGCTGGATTCGTCGCGGGCGCGTCAGGCGCTCAGGCTCGTTGAGCTGCTGGAGGACCTGGACGACGTCCAGCGGGTGACGGCCAACTTCGACATCCCTGAGGATGTCTTCGCCGAGGTTGCCGGGTGATCGTCCTGGGCATCGACCCCGGGACCGCGGCGTTGGGCTATGGGATCGTCGAGCGAGCGGGCGAGCGGCTGCGCGAAATCGACCACGGCTGTCTGATCACCAGCCCGGACCTGACGCTGCCGGAGCGGCTCCTGGCGATCCACGCTCTCGTGGATGAGCTGCTGGGGCTCCATCGACCGCAGCTGATCGCGGTCGAGCGACTTTTCTTCTCGCGGAACGTCCAGACGGCACTGGCGGTTGGGCAGGCGCGGGGCGTGGTCCTGCTGGCGGCGGCCCAGCACCGGACGCCCGTCCGCGAGGCCACCCCCAATGCGGTCAAGAACGCGATCACCGGGTACGGCGCGGCCGACAAGGAGCAGGTCGGGCGGATGGTGCAGCTGGTCCTCGGGATGGCGGCGCCGCCCCGCCCTGACGATGCGGCGGACGCTCTCGCGATCGCCACCTGGGCGGCCAATTCGGAACGGATCGGGGCCGCGCTTGCCACCGCGGGCGTCATGGATCGGGCGGCCGTCGCGCCGATCACCCGCGGCGCCACCGGGTACGAGCGTGCCGTGCAGGCGGCGCTCGCCGGTGAGCGGGCCAACCGGCGGGGCGCGTCATAGGCGTGGCGCCAGACAGTGCCCGACTGCGTGGGCGTCAGGCTGCCTCCGGGACGGAGTCATGATCGCCTCGGTTGAGGGAGTTGTCGGAGCGGTCGCCACGGATTCGCTGGTGATCGAAGCGAACGGGATCGGCTACAGGGTCTTTGTCGCGCCAGCCGTGGTCGCGAGCGCCCTGCCGGGCGGCCGACTCAAACTCCACACCTACCATCTCGTGCGTGAGGACCTGCAGGCGCTTTACGGGTTTCGCAACGTCGAGGAACTCGGCTTCTTCAACCTCCTGCTGACGGTGACCGGCGTTGGGCCCAAGGTCGCGTTGGCGATCGTGGGCAGTCGGCCGACGCCGGACCTCCAGCTCGCGATCATGGCCCAGGATCAGGCGGTCCTGGTCAGCATCCCCGGGATCGGCAGGAAGCTCGCCGAGCGGGTGATCTTTGAGTTGAAGGAGAAGGTGGCCGCCGCCGGCGTCGCGGTCGGGGGCAGCGGCGCGATCGGGGCCGCAGCGGGCGAGGGCGAGATCGTCGCCGCGCTCCAGGCGCTCGGCTACTCCCTGGCCGAGGCTCGGGAGGCCTCCCGGGCGGCCCTGCTCGACGTCGGTGTCGCATCGACGCTCGAGGAGCGGGTCAAAGCGGCCCTGCGGAGCCTGCTCCGGGAGTAGACGCCGCGCCAGGGTAAGTGAACATCCGTGCGAAATAGGCAGTTGCGTGCTAGACTGTCGCCCGATGGCCGACGACATCTCGCACATCCTCTCGGCGGACCTCGTGGACGACGCCGACCTGGTCATCGAGGGCACCCTGCGGCCCCGTACGCTGAACGAATACATCGGCCAGCGCGAGGTGAAGGCCAACCTGTCCGTGCTGCTGACGGCGGCCCGCAGGAGGGGAGAGGCCGCGGATCACGTGCTGCTATACGGCCCGCCCGGACTTGGCAAGACCACCCTGGCCACGATCATCGCCCACGAACTTGGGGTCAACGTCAAGTACGCCTCCGGGCCAGCGATCGAGCGTGCCGGGGATCTCGCGGCCATCCTCACCTCGCTCGAGGAGCGCGACGTCCTGTTCATCGACGAGATCCATCGCCTGAACCGGGCCGTGGAGGAGATCCTCTACCCGGCGATGGAGGATTACGCGCTGGACGTGATGATCGGCAAGGGACCGTCGGCCCGGAGCCTGCGCCTGAGCCTCAAGCCATTCACGATCGTCGGCGCCACGACCCGGGCGGGCAGGATCAGTTCGCCGTTGCGAGACCGCTTTGGCGCCACGTATCGGCTGGACTTCTACTCGGAGCCGGAGCTGTCGGCCATTGTCGATCGGTCGGCGGCCATCCTCGGGGTGACGATCGAGCCTGCCGCCACCCGTGCCATTGCCCGCCGCGGGCGCGGTACGCCGCGCATCGTGAACCGGCTCCTCAAACGGGTCCGCGATCACGCCCAGGTCCACGGCGACGGGCAGGTCGACGAGTCGACGGCGACCGCGGCCATGCGCGCGATGGAGATCGACGACGAGGGCCTCGACTCGACCGATCGGAAGCTCCTGGCCGCCATCGTCCAGAAGTTCGCGTCGGGTCCGGTCGGCGTGGCCGCCCTTGCCGCCGTTCTGTCCGAGGAGACCGAGACGATCGAAGATGTCTATGAACCGTTCCTGCTGCGGCTCGGGTTCATCGACCGGACGCCGTCCGGACGGATCGCGACCGATCTGGCCCGGGCCCATCTCTCGGGGCTCGGCTATGAGATTCCGCCGCCGCGGCGGGCTGAGCCCGGGATGCCAGGGCTGTGGGACGAGCCGGCGCCTGAGCCACCCGCGACGGGCGCGTGAGCGAACCAGCGATCGAGCATCCGGCGCGGTTCGAGGTAACGTTTCTGCCGCCGCCGGATGGGACGACCCGGGCGCGGCTCGGCGAACTGCACCTCGCCCATGGGACGGTGCACACCCCCCAGTTCATGCCGGTGGGGACCAACGCCACGGTCAAGGCCCTCAGCCCCGGCGACCTCCGTGACGCGGGCGCCACGATCATCCTGTCGAACACCTACCACTTGTACCTCCGACCCGGGCACGAGCGAATCGCCCGACTGGGCGGGCTGCACCGGTTCATGGACTGGGATGGTCCGATCCTCACCGATTCGGGCGGCTACCAGGTGGTGTCGCTCGGGGATCTGCGGGTCGTGGACGAACACGGGGTCACGTTCCGCAGTCACCTCGATGGGTCCACCCACACGTTCACGCCGGAGCTGGCCATCGCCGTCCAGGAGGCGCTCGGGTCGGACATCGCGGTGGCCTTCGACCAACCGGTCTATCCGAGTTCACCACAGGCCGTGGTAGCCGATGCGACGGCTCGAACGCACCGCTGGGCCGAACGGTCGCTGGCGGCGCATCAGCGGCGGGATCAGGCGCTCTTCGGGATCGTCCAGGGTGGCCTGGATCCCGTCCTCCGCGCCGAGTCCACGCGATTCATCGCGGCCATGCCCTTTGACGGGATCTGCCTGGGCGGGCTGGCCGGCGACGAGACACCGGACCAGCGCAACGACACCCTCGACATCGCCGTCCCGCTTCTCGACGGAGACCCGCGGCCGCGGTACCTGATGGGGCTGGGTTCCCCGGCGGACCTGCTCGAAGCGGTCCATCGCGGGATCGACCTGTTCGACTCGGTGCTGCCCGCCCGCGTCGCGCGCAACGGCCAGTTGTGGATCCCGGGCGGCCGGCTCAACATCCGCAACCAGCGGTTCCTGGACGACCCGGCGCCGGTCCAGGCAGATTGCCCATGTCTCCTGTGTCGACGCTTTTCGCGGGCCTATCTCGCCCACCTGTTCCGGGCAAAGGAGCTGCTCGCGTACCGCCTGGCAACTTGTCACAACCTGACCTTCACCCTAGACTTCATGGTCAGGATCCGAGCCGCCATTCGAGCCGGAACCTTCCCCGCCGAGATGGCCCAGTTGCGAGTGCGCGCGGGTCGGGTAAGTGGCGGTGAAGGCGCTGCAAAGTCGGCGTGAAGCGTCGGTCGGTAACCTTCAGCGAGACGCGGAGGCACAACGATGGGCTCCCGAGATCGGCCGGGCAAGGAGACCAAGAAGAAGCCAAAGGCGAAGCTGGGACAGCCCAGCCTGTCACCCATGGCGGACCCCCCCAGAAACGTCGAGGTGATCCGCAAGCCGCGCAAGGAAAAGCCGGTCGTCGTGGACGACGGCGAGGAAGGCTGACTCACCGGCGGGACGCCATCGTCGTCCGCTCCGGGGAGCGGTCCACAGGATCGAGTGAGGAGCGTGACGGATAGATGGCGATGACCGAGGAGCGAGCAGCGGAGCGAACGGCAGAACGAGCCCTCGCGGAACGAAGCAGGGCCGTGGACGCCGCCCTGGCCACGATCGAGAAGCAGTTCGGGCGTGGCGCGATCATGAAGCTCGGGTCGCGCGAGAAGTTGGTGCTGGACACGATCCCCACGGGCTCCATCGCGCTGGACCTCGCGCTCGGTGTCGGTGGGATCCCGCGCGGCCGGATCACGGAGATCTTCGGGCCGGAGTCGTCCGGCAAGACGACCGTCTGCCAGCACGTGCTTGCGGAGGCCCAGGCTCGTGGCGGTGTCGTCGCGTTCATCGACGTCGAACACGCCCTGGACCCCGGCTACGCCCGGGCCTGCGGCGTCAACGTCGACGAGCTCCTGGTCAGCCAGCCGGATACCGGCGAGCAGGCGCTGGAGATCACCGAGACGCTGATCCGCTCCGGCGGGATCGATTGCGTCGTGGTCGACTCGGTGGCCGCGCTCGTGCCGCGCGCCGAGATCGAGGGCGAGATGGGCGACAGCTTCATGGGCGTGCAGGCCCGGCTGATGAGTCAGGCCCTCAGGAAGCTGACGGGCGCCGTCTCGCGATCCAATACCGCCTTGATCTTCACCAACCAGTTGCGCGAGAAGATCGGCGTCATGTTCGGCAACCCCGAAACGACACCGGGCGGTCGGGCGATGAAGTTCTACGCCTCCGTACGCCTGGACATTCGCCGCATCGAGACGATCAAGAACGGCACGGAATCGGTGGGCAATCGGGTCCGGGTCAAGGTCGTGAAGAACAAGGTTGCGGCGCCGTTCCGGGTCGCCGAGTTCGACATCATGTACGGCGAGGGGGTCTCCCGCGAGGGTGGCTTGCTCGACGTTGGCGTGGCGATGGACACCGTCACCAAGACGGGCGCCTGGTTCACGTTTGGTGAGACCCGCCTGGGCCAGGGTCGCGAACAGGCCAAGGAATTCCTGAAGTCCAACGCACCAATCGCGGCGGAGATCGAGCGTCGTATCCGGGCCAGGATCAACGACGTCACGATCCCGGTCGAGGGTATCGAAGAGGCCGAGTGACCCGGGTCTCGCGCTCGCGCGAGTCCATCGCGGAGCGGCGCGACCGGCGCGCGACGGTCGAGGCCTCCTCCGTGGTCCTCGAGTCGGCAGCACGGTTTCTTGAGGCGCGCTCCCGATCCGTGGCGGAGGTTCGTCGCCGACTCGCCGGTGCTGGCTACCGCGCCGATTTGGTCGAGGGCGCCATCGAACGGATGCTCGAACTCGGGATCCTCGACGACGAAGCCTTTGCTCGTGCCTGGGTGGAGTCGCGCGATCGGGCGCGGCCGCGCGGTGAACGCGCGATCCGCTCGGAACTGGGACTCAAGGGCGTGGCTCGTGAGACGATCGACCTTGTCCTGGCCGCCCGGCGGGATGGCGCGAAAGACGCCGGCGCGGAGGACCCTCCTACCTCCGCGGACCAGGCAGCTGCCGAACGATTGGTGGCTCGCTACATGCGCTCGCTGGCACGTGTGGCCGACCAGCGCCAGCGCCGACAGCGCGCTTACGCCCTCCTGGCACGTAATGGCTTCGATCCCGACGTCTGCCGAACCGTGGCTGCCGGCATTCGCGGCGACCAAGGTCGCGAGGACGAGCGCGACTGACAGTCGGGTGGCCGGCCACCATCACGCGAGACCCCCGATGCCAGCAACCGAGTCTTCATCGGGCGTTCACGTCGAGCTGGCGGAGCCCGGCTGACTCCTCTCTCCGACCCGCCGGTTGCCGTCTTCGGCGCGGCGCCGTAGGCTACGCGGCAGAAGAACCATGCGCCGGCCGACGGCGCCTGACCCAGCACCGGTTCGACCCCGGTCCCGGAGGGGTGCCCGCCCACAATCGGCGAAGCGCCTCCCGCGACCCGTTGAGCCGTCCACCGCAGCATGACCGCCGGCCGGCTCGTTCGGGCGGACGGGAGGATCGACCAATGGAACTACTGCCCCTCGTGGCGGTGGCCCTCGGGGCTGCCGTCGGCGGAGCCGTACTTGGCGCGCTACTGCGCAGCTTCCTGGCGGCGCAGACGATCAAAGCGGCCAATGCGGAAGCCAGGCGGATCGAAGCGGAGGCCCGCGCTCGCCAGAAGGAACTGATTCTCGAGGCCAAGGACGAGAAGCTCCGCCTCCAGCGCGAGGCCGAGGAAGAGGCCCGCGCCCGCCGCGGTGAACTGTCCGCCCTCGAAAGTCGACTGCTCCAGCGTGACGAGCAGCTTGACCAGCGCGGCGACATGCTCGAACAGCGAGACCGCAAGCTGGTTGAGCGCGAACGTGACCTCGACAAGACTCGCGACGAACTCGCCCGAGCCCACGGGGAACAGGTGACCGCGCTCGAACGGGTCGCCAACATGTCCGCTGACGACGCGAAGCGCGTGCTCATCGAGGCCGTCCGCGAGGAGGCCGAGCGCGATGCGGTCAAGCTCGCCCGAGCGATCGAGCGAAGCGCCCGCGAGGACGCCCAGGACAGGGCCCGCGACATCGTCATCACCGCCATCCAGCGTGTCGCCGCGGATCACACCGCCGAACACACCGTCTCGATCGTGCATCTGCCGTCGGATGAGATGAAGGGCCGGATCATCGGCCGCGAGGGCCGCAACATCCGGGCGCTGGAACAGGCCACCGGGATCGATCTGATCATCGACGACACCCCCGAGACCGTCATCCTGTCCGGGTTCGACCCAGTCCGCCGCGAGGTCGCTCGCATCGCCATCACCAAGCTGATCGCGGACGGCCGAATCCATCCCGGCCGGATCGAGGAGGTGGTCGCCAAGGCTCGCGCCGAGGTCGACACGATCATGCGCCAGGCCGGCGAACAGGCCGCCTACGACGCCGGTGTCCCTGGCCTCCCGGCGGACATCATCAAGACCCTGGGTCGACTCAAGTTCCGGACGAGCTACGGCCAGAACGTCCTCAACCACTGCATTGAGACGAGCCATCTGGCCGCCGTCATCGCCGCCGAAACCGGGGCCGACGTCCAGATCGCCAGGATGGGCGGTCTGCTGCATGACATCGGCAAGGCCGTGGACCACGAGGTAGAGGGGCCGCACGCGGCGATCGGGGCGACGATTGCCCAGCGCCACAGCCTGCACCCGAGCGTGGTGAACGCGATCGGCGCCCACCACCAGGAGATCGAATACACCTGCCAGGAAGCCCCGATCGTGCAGATCGCCGACGCGATCAGCGCCTCGCGCCCGGGCGCCCGCGGCGAGTCCATGGACACCTATGTCAAGCGGCTCGAGGATCTCCAGGCCATCGCCGAGAGCTTCACCGGCGTCGAGCGGTCATTCGCCGTCCAGGCCGGTCGCGAGGTGCGGATCCTGGTTCGCCCCGAAGAGATCGACGACTTGACCGCCAGCCGCCTCGCCCGTGACATCGTCAAGAAGATCGAGGAGCAGCTGACCTACCCGGGCCAGATCAAGGTCACCGTGATTCGCGAGACGCGGGCCGTGGAGTACGCGAAGTAACACGACAGGACGCCCGTCGGGCACGGGATCGGTGGGGTCGGCTGATACCGATGGCCCCGATCCTGGAGCGCCTCGAGCGCCGACCGCGCCTGCTGCGGCCGCGGAACTGGACTCCTACTCTCCCGCGATGACGGTCCCCGGCGACGGCAGGGCGACCTCTTCCGTCCCGCCCACCAGGGAGCCGTTGAATGCGCCGAGGGTGGCAGTGATGGGGCCGAGGGCCGCCTCCGACGCGGCGCTGATCGTCAAACCCGTGACGGTGATCGGCTCGATGTTCAACCGGTCGGATGCGACGATGCTGACCTTCAGCACATTTGGGGCCACGAGCTCCGCGCGAGCACCGAGAGAGCCCGGGGCATCGAGCGACGGTGTGCCCATAAAGGCGAGCGTCGCGCCGACGCCCGCGCCATCCGTGAGGGTCACTGTGAACGACCCCGCCGAGTCCGGGATGGCGTCGATGCTCGGCTCCGTGAATCGCAGCACGAGACTCGTGCCCGAGACACTGCCTCGGGGGACGTTCCCAACGGTGGTGACGTCCACTTTTTCAAACACGAGGTGAGGGGTCGGCGTCGGCGGCGGCGTGGGAGTTTCCGTCGATGCCCGAGGGGCCGTGGCGGTCGCGTCGGGTGCCGGACTCGGGGATAGCGGCTGCAGGACGGCAAACGCGACGACCGACGTCAGGACGAGGGCCCCGACGAGCACCGCGGCCACGACGGCTCGGAAGGTGCGCTCGCTCACGGACTCACCTTGTGTCGCGTCGGCCCGCGCCGCCCGGGACCGCGATCAGCACCTGGGTGAGGTTCACGACCATCGTCCACTGTCTGACAACCACGCGGAGGATCATAGAGTGCGCGCGACCGCCGACAAGGGGCAAGCCTACAGCGGCCCCGTCGGCCCATCGAGACTCGCCGCCCGGGCCGTGTGTGGTCGCCCGCGCGATGTCGTCCCCGAGCGCCGGTCTACGCGCTGGTGTGGATTGCCTCGAGCCGGCTCCTGATGAGTGCCTTTGCGACCCGCGGCGTCCAGATCCAGTGCATCGGGTCGCCTGCAACGACGCCAGCGAGGCTAGCTCCGAGAACCGGGCCAAACAGAGGCGTCAGGTCAGCCAGGGTCGCGATGAACGCCCACGCGCTCCAGCCCGCGAAGAACCACAACAGTGCTGCGGCGATGCGCTTTGTCATGGGCCGAGAGTCGGGGCGGGCAGGTCGATACGCAATAGGACAATCGGCCCAGCGGACCCGGGCAAACGGCGTGGTCGGCGAGGCCCTGGGTTAGTAGGTCGGCCACTTCCGAACCAACCGGCGAGGGCTCACTTCGAGGGCGAGCGCCACGAAGTCCTGCCGAACGGTGCATCGGCGCACCGGATTCGCGTCGCCCGCGTTGCCTTCCGTCAATGAGTTTCCACAGAATGCTTCAACGCCCTGCGCGGCTCCGGGCGGGCCGGCGGTGCGCCGAATGATTCGTGCATGGGAAACGGTTCGACATAGGAGGGTTCGTGTCATGAAGCGTTTGGCGATGCTCATCAGCTGCAGCGGCCTGCTCGTCTCGCTCACGATGCCAGTCGCGGCTGCTTCATCGCACATCTCGTTCAAGGCCGTGATCCACGAGGACTTCGGGCGACGCGCCTCGGCGGAACCGTGCATCGAGGTGGGCGCCGACCTCACGTGTCCCGGAACCGGCACCGTCCAGGGATACGGCCGGGTGACCTCCTCGATCCTGTTTCCGGGCGATGGGATCTCGCCCCTCGAACGGACCTTGACCTTTGGAGACGGGAGCACGCTGGTGACGAACGAGATAGGGCTATCGGACACTCGATTCCCAGGCAAGGCCTTCGATGCGCCCGGCGCCGCCGTGAGCTACGGCAATCCCGCCTTCGATCACTTCGCTTGGGTGATCGTGGGCGGCACCGGCCGGTTCGACGGAGCGAGAGGTAGTGGCGAGTGGGTCAATGTCCTGGCCGGCGACACGATCGTGCTCAAGTTTGAAGGGACGCTGCTTCTTCCATAGACGCTCGGGCGTGGCGGGCACTCCGGTTCCCGGGAACCGAAGAACCGGGATCGCGACGAGCGGACCGGAGCTGGTCCCGCGCCGAGGCTAGCGCAGACCGTCTGGCTGTGAATTGAGACCTTCCAGCGGGTGGCGCTTCGCTGGACCAACCTGGTCGAAGACGCCGCGCGCCTCGCTAGTGAGCGGGTACAGCGGCGTTTCCACGGCGACGATGGGCCGTCGGCCGCTGTTGAGCGCGGTCGCGACCTCCGCCGCCAGCCCCAGCGCCAGGGTGACCGCGAACCCGCGACCGCGCTCGTCGACCCCGAAGCCGACGGCATCCGCGTCGCCGAGGAGGACCGCGTGGATCCCTAGGATGTAGGCGCTCACTCGGTGATCGTCGCCGATGGGGGCACTGTTGCGCACTACGTCGGGTGACCTAGGCACAGCCCGGCCGTGTCATCACCGAGGCGAGGAACCGCCCTCCAGCGTGTGCGCCCGGAAGTCGAGTACGCTGTCGATGATGTTTGACGTCGGGCGCGCTCTGGTCGGGGGCTGTCCGACATAGCCGAGCACGGCGGCCTTGCCGGCCGCGTCCGCCTGGGAAACACGCCCAACGGGAATGCGCCACGACCGGCGGGCGCCTGTCGCGTGCTGATGATCGGGGACCTGATCGGCAAACCCGGACGGATCGCGCTGGAAACCCTGCTGCCTGACCTCCGCGACGAGCGTGGGATCGACTTCGTCACGGCCAACGGCGAAAACGTGGCTGGCGGCATGGGCCTGACACCGGCCACCGCGGACTCGATTCTGGCGGCCGGTGTCGACGTCATCACGTCCGGCAACCACATCTGGGATAAGCGCGAGATCTATCCCTACCTGGAGTCCAGCGAACGCGTTCTTCGACCGCTGAACTACGGGACACACGAGGTACCCGGGCGAGGGTGGGGGACCTTCCAGGCGCTCGATGGCACGGACATCGCCGTGGTCAACCTACAGGGTCGAACCTACATGCAGCCGATCGAGAACCCGTTCACCGATGCGGATCGGCTGCTCGATGAGGCGTCCGAGCCGCTGCCACCGGTCCGCCTGGTCGATTTCCATTGCGAACTGACGTCGGAGAAGAATGCCCTGGGGATCTACCTCGATGGCCGAGTCAGCGCGGTGGTGGGGACGCATACCCACATCGTCACCGGTGACGAGCGGATCCTTCCCAATGGCACGGCCTACCAGACGGACCTGGGCATGACCGGCCCGGTCTGGAGCGTCATCGGGTTCGACCCAAAGACGGTCATCCCGCGCTTCCTCAACGCGCTCCCGACCCGGTTCGAGACCGGCAGCGGAACGGTGATCTTCAACGCCCTCCAGATCGACGTCGATCCCGCCACCGGCCGCGCGCTTGCCATCGAGCGGATCCAGCGGCTCATCGAGCCCTGAGGTGAACCCGGGGCGATCGCTCGCGGCGGGGCCGACGGGCCTGGCGCGAGCTCCCCGGCGTCGTCACGATCCGACGCCGCTGGCCGACCAAGTCGTCCCGCCCGGTCCGTCCACGGTCGACCTACATACCCATTCGCGGCGGTCCGACGGCATCCTTGAGCCCGGCGACCTGCTCGCCGCGGCCGCTGCGTGCGGTGTGGCCACCTTCGCCCTGACCGATCACGACACGTTGGCCGGTTATCGCGAGGTGCTCGCCGACGACGCGATCCCCGTCGGGATGACCCTGCTGCCAGGGGTCGAGATCAATGCCCTGGTGACCCGGGACCTCGGCCTCTGGGAGGGCGAGCTGCACATCCTGGGCATCGGCGTGGATCCGGCCGACGAGACCTTCGAGGCGACGCTCGCCGTTCAGCGCCAGCAGCGACGGGTGCGCTTCGCAAGGACCGTCGAGCGCCTGCGCGAGCTGGAGCTCGGGATCGACGGGGAGGTGGCCACGCTCGCGCCCGACGGTGACGACGCGCTCGGGCGTCCGACCATCGCCCGTGCGCTGGTCGCGGCCGGCCACGCGGCGAGCGTCGAGGACGCCTTCGCCCGCCTGATCGGCCACGGCACCCCGGGCTATGTGCGCCGTGACGGCCTGGGGCCCGACGAGGCCATCCGCGCCATCGTCGCCGCAGGAGGCCTCGCGATCCTCGCCCACTTCCGGGAGGCACCAACCCGGCTGTCGCTCCTGCGCGAACTCATCGAGATCGGGCTGGGCGGGCTCGAAGTGCACTATCGGAGCTTCGACGCCCCGACGACCGCTGCGGTCGGGGTGGCCGCGCGAACGCTCGGCCTGCTGCCGACGGGCGGCACGGACTACCACGGCGACCTGGGCCTGTACGCTGCGGCGCACGAAGCGCTCTGGGTTCCGCCGGGGATTGGCAAGATGCTGCTGGATCGGCTGGGCCGTCGCGGGCCCTAGCCGACGGTTGCCGGCTCGGCCTCCTCCTTGACGAAGGTCGGACGCAGCTCGATCGGCGGCTGCCGGCGTCGGCGGGCCCGCAGGTTCAGGGCCTCGACGAACACGCTGAAGCCCATGGCCGCGTAGATGAACGACTTGTCGATGTGGAGACCGAACCCGTCCGCCACGAGCGTGACGCCGATCAGCAAGAGGAACGAGAGGGCGAGCATCTTGACGGTGGGATGGGCGTGCACAAATCGGGCAAGTGGTCCAGACGCGACGAGCATGACCACGACCGCGATGACGACCGCGGCGATCATGATCGCGACTTCTTCCGCCAGCCCGACCGCGGTCAGCACCGAATCGAGGGAGAAGACGATGTCGAGCAGCACGATCTGGGCAAGAACCGCACCCATTGACGCCGTCACCGGGCTCATCCCCGCGGCGTGCGCCGCTTCGCCCTCCAGCGATTCGTGGATCTCGGTGGTGGCCTTCCAGAGGAGGAACAGGCCACCACCGATGAGGATGATGTCCCGCCACGAGAAGTCGTGATCGAGGAGCCGCACCGCCGGTGCCGTCAGACCGATGATCCAGGAGATCGCGAGGAGCAGCACGATGCGCATGCCCATGGCCAGGCCCAGGCCGATGCGACGAGCCCGATCCTGGTCGGCGGCTGGTAGGCGCTGGACCAGGATCGAGATGAAGATGACGTTGTCGATGCCGAGGACGATCTCCAGCACGGTCAGCGTGAGGAGCGCCACCCAGGTTTCGGGGTTGGTCAGGAGTTCCACGGTTGCATCGTAATCGGAACTCGGGATAATCCGCGTACGATGGGAGCGCCGTGACCGAGACCGCCCCATCCAGACGCGCCCTGCCTGTCCTCGAGCTGGCCGAATCGAGCCCGACGCGGCCGGCCCGGGCGCCCCAGATCCCGGCCGACGACCGGCTCGCGGAGTACCTGCCCGATACCCTGGCCCTCCCGCGCTTCCACCTCTGGACGCTGGGCTGCCAGATGAATCGGAGCGATTCTGAGGAGATGGCCGGCCGGCTCCTGGCCGCTGGCTGCGAGGCGGCGTCCAACCTCGAGGCGGCGGACCTCGTTGTCATCAACACCTGTGCTATTCGCGAGGGCGCGGAGCAGAAAGTGATCGGTCGCCAGGGGCAGCTGGCCCGGCTCAAAGCCGCCAACCCTGGTCTGCGGGTGGTGCTGACCGGCTGTTCGGTCCGTGAACCGGATCGGGCCGGTCTCCGGCGGCGCTATCCAGCGGTGGACCTGTTCCTGCGGCCGGACGAGGAACCGGAGTTGATCGACCGGCTCGGGCTGGCCTCCGCCCAGGGGCGGATCGGGGCGGTCGGGCCAATCGGGGCGACGACCACCGTCGGGCGCACCCTGGTCGGCGCCGCGGACCACCTGGCCGGGTCGCGCGCCCAGGCCCTCGAGAGCGGAGCCATCGCCCGCGGGTCGTCGATTTCGGCCTGGCTCCCGATCATCTACGGCTGTGACAAGACCTGCACCTACTGCATCGTGCCGTTCAGCCGCGGCCCGGAGCGCAGTCGGCCGTTCGACGACGTCCTCGCCGAGGCGCGAGCGCTTGCTACCAGTGGATACCAGGAGATCACCCTGCTGGGCCAGAACGTCAACTCGTACGGCCACGACCTGGCGCCGGAGCGACGGTTTGACCATGTCGCCGAGGCCCGCTGGGCGGGTCACCAGCTTGAGCGTGCCAGCCGCCCTGACCTCGCCGAGCTGATCCGCGCCATCGACGGACTTCGTTCCCCGGACGGTCGCCCGGCGCTCGGCCGATTGCGCTTCGTGACGTCGCATCCGTGGGACCTATCGGACCGCCTGATCGCGGCGCTGGCCGGCTGTGCCTCCGTCTGCGAACACCTCCACCTGCCGGTCCAGTCCGGCTCCGATGCCGTGCTGCGGCGCATGGGCCGCCAGTACACGGTGGAGCACTACCGCGAGCGACTGACCCGGATCCGCGAAGCGGTCCCGGAGATCGCCATCTCGACCGACGTCATCGTGGGCTTCTGCGGCGAGACGGAGGCGCAGTTCGAGGAGACGTTGGGGCTGCTCGAGGCGGTGCGCTACGACCAGGTGTTCGCGGCGGCCTACTCACCACGCCCTGGAACACCGGCCATGCGCCTCGCCGACGACGTATCCGCGGCCGACAAACGACGCCGGCTCAACACGCTCCTCGCGATCCAGGAGCGGATCGGGCACCAGAAGAATCAGGCCTGGCTCGGTCGGGAGGTGGCGGTCCTGGTCGATGCGGTCAATGCTCCGCGCGCGCACGGGCACGACGAGCTCGAGCCGGGAGCGCCCCGGACCGGTCGCAGTGAGCAAGCGTCCCTGTCCGGCCGGACCCGGACCAACAAGCTGGTGCATCTCTCGGGTCCACCCGCACTCATCGGGCAAACGGTCACGGTCCAGATCGATCACGCCGGTCCCTATGCCCTGCGAGGCGCCCTCGTCGGTGGTTGACCGGTTCGTGACCGACTCGACCGAGGTTCCGGAGGCGCCGCCCCTGATCGTGGTCGCCGGAGCCACCGCGACAGGCAAGACGGAGCTGGCGATCCGGCTGGCCGAGGCGATCGAGCGCGCGGGCCGCCCCACCGCCGTGATCTCCGCCGATTCCCGCCAGGTCTTCCGTGGCCTGGACATCGGAACGGCGAAGGTCGGCCATGCTGACCGGGCCCGCGTCGCGCACCACGGGCTCGATCTCGTCGACCCCGATGAGCCGTTCAGCGTCGCCGACTTCGTGGCGCATGCTCGCGGTATCCTGGCCGACTTCGCGACGAGGGGTGGCGTGGCGATCCTGGCCGGTGGAACGGGGCTCTACCTGCGCGCAGTCGGGCGTGGACTGGACACCGCTGCCCTGCCCAGTGATCCCGACGTTCGTGCCCGGCTCGAGGCGGAACGCATCGTCCACGGTCTCGCTCCGCTGGTCGAGCGTCTGCAACGGCTCGGCCCGACCCTGGCCACCACCGTCGATCTCCACAATCCGCGCCGGGTGGTCCGAGCCCTCGAAATGGCCACCCTGCGCGGTGACGTCGTACCCGCCGCGCCCCGTGGCTACCCGGGTCTCATCGCCTGGATCGGGCTCGCCCTGGAGCCAGGTCCGCACGCCGCCCGAATCGAAAGGCGGGCACGCGCCCAGTTCGAGGCGGGCCTGATCGAGGAGGCGCGCGCACTGCGCGACCGGTTCGATCCGGCGCTGCCGGCTTTCTCCGCGATCGGCTACCGGGAAGCGTGGGCTGTCATCGATGGCGAACTCACCCGTGAGCAGGCGATCGCGCTCGACGCCCGGCGCAATGTCGCTTTCACGAAACGCCAGCGCACCTGGTTCCGTGCGGAACCCGGGATCACGTGGCTCGACGCGACCTCCGATCTGCCGTTCGCGGCCGCCATCAAGCTGGCACGCGAGACCATCGAAGCTGGCGCACCCTGACGGTTACCATCACGAATCACGGGTTGGACCGCCGCCGATGTCCCCGACGCCCCAACGTCCCCGGGCCTTGCTGCCCGAGGGTCTACACTGCGTCGCCATGCCCAGCCACTCACTGATCGAGCTCGAGCACGTCCCCGAGAAGGCGTTTCTGGTCGCCGTCGATACCGGAGCCGACGCCGGCTGGTCCGCCGAGGACTCGCTGGCCGAGCTCGCCAACCTGGCCGCCACCGCTGGTGCCGATGTGGTTGGCGCCGAGTGGCAGAACCGGCGCCATGTGGACCCCAACTGGTACGTCGGCAAGGGCAAGGCCGATGAGCTCGCCGCAGCCAAACGGGAGACCGGGTTTGACCTGCTGGTCGCCGACGACGAACTGTCGCCTGCCCAGCAGCGCGCTCTCGAAGAACTGCTCAAGGTCAAGGTCATCGATCGCAGTCGACTGATCCTGGACATCTTTGCGCTCCACGCCCAGACCCACGAGGGCCGGCTCCAGGTGGAACTCGCGCAACTGGAATACCAGCTGCCCCGCCTGACCCGCCTGTGGACCCACCTGTCCCGGACCGGCGGCGGGATCGGCACCCGCGGCCCCGGCGAATCGCAGCTCGAGACGGACCGCCGGATCGTGCGCACCCGGATCGCGAAGATGAAGGAACGAGTGGACCAGGTGCGCCAGCAGCGCGCGACCGCCGCCCGGGGACGAGATCGGCGGCTGTGGCCGACCGTCGGGATCGTCGGCTACACGAATGCCGGCAAGTCCACGTTGCTCAATGCCCTCGTTGGCAGCGAGGCCGCGAAGGCCGAGGACAAGCTCTTTGCCACGCTGGACCCGACCAGCCGCCAGGTCAAGCTCGGCGACGGCCAGACCGCGATCGTGACCGACACCGTGGGCTTCATCCACAAGCTGCCTCACCAGCTGGTGGAGGCGTTCCGCGCCACCCTCGACGAAGTCAACCGGGCCGATGTCCTGATCGAGGTCGTGGACGCCGCCGATCCACACTTCGAGGAGCATCGAGCGACCGTCCAGACCGTCCTCGATGAGCTCGGCGCCGGCGACAAGCCACGCCTCGTTGCGTTCAACAAGGCCGATCTGCTCGATCGGGCCGCGCGCACTGGCGCCGCACCGGCACCGGCCATCGCCGGCTCGGTCTTCGTGTCGGCCCTGACCGGCTATGGCCTTGACACCCTGCGTGCCGAGATCGCGGCGCTGCTGGCCTCGCTGTGGGTCGATGTCGATGTCGCGCTGCCGTATACCGCCGGCGAATTGCTCGCCCGAGTCCGCGAGCGCGGAACGATCGAGCTCGAATACCGCGAGCGAGACGTGCGCATCCTCGGACGCGTGGCGCCGTCGCTCGCCGGCGAACTCGAAACCGTGGCCGGCCGCTGGGCCGACGCGGTTGGCGACCCGTCGGCCAGCGCGTGACCGACACCGGGCGGTGGACTGGGTGTGGACAACTTCGTCCCATGGGCCGAATCATCGCGAAAGTCGTTGATAACCCCGTAGCCAGATGACGACTCCGCCGGCTATCGTTGGCCTTGCTCGAAGGGGCTCTGGACCGAAAGCGGCGTCGCGGATGCAAATCAGCGGCACCGACTACGGACCAGCGGTTCCTTCGGGCGTTTTGTTGTCCCCCGCGACCCCGGGGCGTGGGACGATGCGGCGATGACGCCGCCCGAAGCTGCGCTTGGACTCGAGGCCATCAAACGCGCCCGAACCGGCATCGCGCCGGTCTTCCGCGACTCCCCCCAGTACGTCCACGAGGGCCTTTCGGCGCGGGCGGGCATCCCCGTCATCGTCAAGATCGAGACGATCAACCCGATCCGCTCATTCAAGGGACGGGGGTCCTGGCTGGCCCTCCACGCCCTGGCGGGGGAGGGGAGGGTCGGGCCCGGGCGGCCGGTCGTCGTGGCCTCGGCCGGCAACTTCGGGCAGGGGATCGCCTACGCCGCCCGGAGCCTGGGCGTACCGGCCGTGGTCTTCGTGTCCCGCCAGGCCAACTCGGCGAAGGTCGCCCGAATGCGCGCGCTGGGCGCCACCGTGATCGCGGCGGGGGAGGACTTCGATGAAGCCTGCGCGGCCTCGCAGGCCTACGCGGTCGAACACCGCGCGGAGCTGCTGGTGGACGGCGAGGACGTGCGGATCGCCAGCGGTGCCGCGACGATGGCCCTTGAGCTGACCGACGCGGTGCAGGCCGGCGTCCTGCCCGCTCCCACGGTCGCGCTGGTGCCGGTCGGCAATGGGTCGCTGATCATCGGCGTCGGCTCGGTGCTGCACGCGGTCGCGCCCGGCTGCCGCGTGATCGGGGTCCAGCCCGAAGGAGCGCCCGCCATGACCCTGAGCTGGCGCGCCCGTCGGCCGATCGATACGGCCTCCGTGTCCACGTATGCCGACGGCGCCGCCGCCCGCGTCGCAATCCCGGCGGCCGTGGCACTCATGGCTTCGGCGGTGGACGACATGGTCCTCGTCAGCGAAGACGCGCTCCACGCGGCGCAGGCGATCCTGACTGAGGAGCTCGGCGTCACCGTTGAGGGCGCCGCAGCGCTCGCCTGGGCCGGTCTGGCGGCGATCCCGCGACCCGAGGGACCCGCGCTCCTGATCATCACCGGGAGCAACGACTGACGGCGTTGGGA
>JANPDO010000087.1:0-10595 GCA_031431535.1 Chloroflexota bacterium | reverse complement strand
CGACGACGACCCGTTCCCGCGGCCACCCCCCCCGGTTCAGTCGGGCGCTCGCTCCGTCCCGCCCATGGCCGTCTCGAACAGCTCGCGGTCTTCGCGCCGGTATGGCACGTCGACGATGACCGTATGTGGTCGTCCGAGGAGCATCGCTCGGAGGCGTTTGGCAGCCTGGTTGTACAGGACGCGTTCCCACCAACTGCGGGCCACGTACTCCGGGATCACCACGAACGTGATCGGCGCGGCCTTGTCCGGCGGCCACGCCGCATCCAGGACATCCAGGTAGGCCAGGAGTGGGCCGGCCAAGGCTCGATAGGGCGAGTCCACGACCACCAGCGGCACGCCGGGGATGTGCCGCTCGAACGCGGAGCGGACCTCCGCGGCACGGGCCTGGTCAACCGAGATGAACACGGCCCGTACGTCGTCATCGATCGAACGGGCCACATTGATGGCCTGCACGACCGCCCGGTTTACTCCCGGAATGGGGACCACCACCCGTTCCTCGCGATGGGGCATGGCGACCACGAGGTCCGGGTGAACGGCCAGTTCCCTGGCGGACCGGGCGTACTGGGCGTGGATGAACTGCATCATCGCGACCAGCAGCGGCACCATGATCACGATCAGGTACGCGCCATCCTCGAACTTTTCGAACACGACCACGCCAAGGACGACAGCCGTCAAGACGCCGCCGGTGGCGTTGACGACCAATCGCCAGCGCCACCCGGCATCGCGGGTGGTCAGCCAGTGGCGAACCATGCCCACCTGGCTGACGGTGAAGCACAGGAAGACTCCGACGGAGTAGAGCGGGATGAGGGCATGGGTGTCGCCATCGAAGATCCACAGCAGCCCGAACGCGACACCGGCCAGCAGTGCGATCCCCCACGAGTAGGCGAGCCGGTCGCCGCGGAACGAGAACTGGCGCGGCATGTAGCCGTCCTCGGCCAGGATCGCGGCGAGGCGCGGAAAGGCGTTGAAGCTTGTGTTCGCGGCGAGGAACAGGATGAGGGCCGTGCTCGCGGCAAAGGTCACGAACAGGACGGACCCTTCGCCAAACGCGGCCTGGGCCGCCAGCGCGACGACCGATGGCCCGCCCTCTTCGGATGGCCGCAATCCGAACTGGACGGCAAAGACCGTCAGGCCGACGAACAGGATGGCAAGGAGCACGGCCATCGCCGTCATCGTGTTGGCGGCGTTGCGAGATTCAGGTGGCTTGAATGCGGGGACGCCGTTGGCGATGGCCTCGACACCGGTCAGGGCGACCGATCCGCCGGCGAACGCCTTGAGCAGCAGCAGGATCCCGAGTGTCTCTGTCCCGAACGGCACCGGGTCCGGTTGCTCGGGGACGGGAGTCGCATCCCCGCCCAGGATGCGGACCGCGCCGATCGCCACGATGGCCAGCGCGAGCCCGACGAACAGGTAGGTCGGAACCGCGAAGATGTTTCCAGATTCTCGAAGGCCCCGCAGATTGGCCACCGTGATGAGCACGATCGCGACGAGCGCGATCTCGATCCGGAAGTCGTAGGCCGCCGGAATGACCGACTGGATCTGGGCGATGGCCGACGCCGTCGACACGGCCACGGTCATCACGTAGTCGATCAGCAGCGCCGCGGCGGCGACCAGCCCGAGCAGCGGGGAGAGGTTGGTCCGGGCGACCACATAGGCGCCGCCGCCATTGGGGTAAGCGCGACAGACCTGGCGGTACGAAACGGACACGACGGCAAGCAGGACCGCAATGGCAATCGCGATCTCGATCGACACGAGGAGCGCCCCGGCCCCTGCAACGAGCAGAACCCGCAGGATCTCTTCGGTGGCATAGGCCGATGAGCTGATCGCGTCTGAACTGAAGATCGCCAGGGCCTTCTTCTTCGACAACCGCTCACCGATCTCCTCCTCGGTCGAGAGCGGTCGACCGAACGCGACGCCGCGAACGCGGGCGAGGAGACGGGCGCCAGGGGTCAGCGCGACGCTGGCGGCCGGCTTGGCGGTGAGCTGGCCCGGTCCCGTGTAGCGGAAGTAGGGGGAGTGCGGCCGTTCCAGCCGGACCCGCCGATCCGCCGGTTTGCGCCCCTGAATCGGGCGTCTTCCTCCGATCACCGAGACTCCGATCTGCCAACGCGGGGCCGAAGGTTCAATGGCCCCGTCGATACGGCACGTCGGCGATCACGGTGTGTTCGCGTCCCACAAGTGCCGATTTCAGTCGCTTTGCAGTCTGGTTATACAGCAATCGGTCCCACCAGTGGCGGGCGACATACTCCGGCAGGACCACGATGGTGAGCGGCGCCTCCGTATCCGGGGGCCACGCCTGATCGAGGACATCGAGGTAGGCGACCACTGGCGAGATCACCGCCCGGAACGGCGATTCAACGATGACCAGGGGGACATCCGGCAACTGCCGCTCCCAGCGGAGGCGCAGCGCCTCCGCCGCGTCGAGATCATCGGTCACGTAGACCGCCCGGAGGTCGCGGGTCAGGGCTCGGCCGAAGTTGACAGCCTGGACGACCGCACGGTTGATCCCGTTGACCGGGATGATCACGCGCTGATCGCGGTGCGGACCGGGCAGGAGGCCGTCATCACGGACGTGCAGCTCCGCCTCCTGGAGCTCGTACTGGCGGTGGACGAACGCCATCAGGGCGACCAGGATCGGGATCAGCACGAGCACGAGCCAGGCGCCGTCGAAGAACTTGACCGTGGTGACGATGACCGCCACGGTGCCGGTCAGGGCCGCCCCAAACGCGTTGATCGACAACCGACGCCGCCAGCCCGGAGACCGCTCGCGCAGCCAGTGGCGGATCATGCCGGTCTGGCTGATGGTGAAGTCGATGAACACGCCCACTGCGTAGAGCGGGATGAGCAGATGCGTCTCGCCGCGGAAGATCACGATCAAGCCCGCCGCCAGGGCGGCCAGGACCACGATCCCATAGGAGAAGGCGAGGCGGTCGCCGCGCCATCCGAACTGGCGCGGCACGTGCCCATCGCCGGCGAGGATCGCGAGCAGACGCGGAAACGCGTTGAAACTGGTATTGGCCGCCAGGAACAGCAGCAGCGCGGTGAAGCCCTGAAACAGGTAGAAAGGAATCCCGTCGCCGTATACCTCGCGCGCCACCTGCGCGATCACGGTCTGCTTCGCCTCCAGCGTTGCCGGACCGATCCCGAAATTCACCGCCAGGAAGGTGATTCCGATGAACAGGACGCCGAGGAGCAGCGCCATCACCGCCAGGGTCGTCGCGGCGTTCTTCGATTCGGGTGGCTGGAAGGCCGGCACCCCCGTGGCGATGGCCTCCGTGCCCGTGAGCGCGACGGCCCCGGCCGCAAACGCGCGCAGGAGCAGGATCAGCGTCAGCGGCTGGAGCGTCCCGCTGACCTGCTCGTTGAACTCCGGACCGTACGTGGATCCCTCACCGAGAACGACAATCCGAAACGTCCCGACCCCGATCATCAGTAGCGCGGATCCAACGAACAGGTAGGTTGGGATGGCGAAGATGTTGCCGGCCTCGCGAAGGCCCCGAAGGTTGCCCACCGTGATCAGGGCGATCGCGACGACACCGATCAGCACGCGCTCGTCGTACAGGATGGGGAAGGCCGAGGTGATCTGCTCGACCGCGGACGAGGTGGACACCGCCACGGTCATGACGTAGTCGATCATCAGGGCGGACGCCGCAACCAGCGACACGGTTCGCCCGATGTTCCGGCGCGACACCGAGTACGAGCCGCCTCCGCCGGGATAGGCGATGCAGATCTGGCGGTAGCTGATGGCCACGGCGATCAGCAGCACCGCGATGGCGATGCTGATCTCGAGTCCGAATGCCAGGGCAGCCATCCCACCGAGGATCAGGACCCGCAGGATTTCCTCGGTGGCATAGGCGGACGAGCTGATCGCATCCGAACTGAAGATCGCGAGCGCCTTCTTCTTGGATAGGCGCTCGCCGAGCTCGTCCTCACTCGCCAGTGGACGGCCGAAGAAGAAGCCACGGATCGTCGCCCAGAGCTGGCCGGCTGGCGTGGTCGGTGCGCTCGCCGCTTCGCGCGCGGTCAGCTGGCCGCGTCCCGTGTAGCGAAAGTACGGGGCGTGGGGTCGCTCAAGCCGGACCCGTCGGTCGCCCGGTTTCCGACCCTGCAGCGGGCGGCGGCCGCCGATCATGAGCGGGCCTCAGACGCCACGAGGGAGCCGATCGATCAGCCGGTCCGGCAGGCCCACAGCTCGCATGTGATCGCATACCGACTCGATGTCGTAGGGGACGCGATTCCAGGTGGCCGTTTGCACGGCCAGGTCAAGCAGGAGGTAGCTGGCCCGCGGGTCGCGATCGCGCGGCTGCCCGACACTCCCTGGATTCAGCAGGACCCGCTCG
Source organism: Chloroflexota bacterium (assembly GCA_031431535.1). Classification (GTDB taxonomy): domain Bacteria; phylum Chloroflexota; class Limnocylindria; order Limnocylindrales; family CSP1-4; genus SPCO01. The sequence continues at coordinate 6,255 of JANPDO010000087.1, read as the reverse complement.
CCTCCCAGCCCGAACGGCACCCCCGGCGTCACGTCCAGACGCACCACCTGGCGGCCGCGCGTCTCGAACGCGGCCGGCACGTGGGTATGTCCGTTGAGCCCGTGGGCGGTCGAAGTGGCGGCCAGGCAGTCGCGCGCCTCGGACGGGGACGTCACGTATTCCCAGGTGGGGTCGACGGCGCTGCCATGGACGAGGGTGAAGTCACCCTCCGACCGGTGCACCGGCAGCACGCGCAACCACTCGATCGTGGCCGCGGAGATCGTTCGACGCGTCCATTCCATCGCCGTTCGGGGATCCGGGTTGAAACGGTCGAGCCCGATCCCGCCGCAGGCCGCCAGATCGTGATTGCCGCTGACGCCAACCGCCCCGATCTCCCGGAGCCGGTCGACGACCCCGTCGGGATCCGGGCCGTAGCCGACGATATCGCCGAGATGCCAAACGGCATCGACGGTTCCGGCGTCGGCGAGCACGGCATCAAGCGCGGGCAGGTTGGCATGAACGTCCGAGACGACGGCGATCCGCATGGACGTCCAATGTACCAGCGCGCCAGTCACCAGGGCCGGCGCTTGCGAGCGGCGGGGTCGCGGGGATAGGCGGCCGGGACACGCCCCGTCGCCGTCGCGATGACCAGGCAGTGGCGCTCGAGGCCCGGTACCGCGACTGGATGAACCTCGAGCCGGCCTCCACCCATGGCTGCCATGGCTCGCTCGGCGGCCGGGATTTCAGCCCCAATGTCGCCGCGCTTCCAGGCGACAAGGCAGCCGCCTGGCTCGAGGAGAGGGAAGGCGAGCTCGACGAGTTCCCCAAGGCCACCGACCGCCCGGGCAACGACGGCGGGCCAGCGGCCCCGGTGCCGCGCATCGGCGGCGAGAGCCTCGGCGCGGACGGGGGCGGCCTCGACACAGACTTCAAGGCCGGCCGCGGCCACCGCGGTCGCCAGGAACGCGGTCTTCTTGCCCACGGGCTCCAGTAACAACGCTCGTTGAGCGGGAAGGGCGGCGGCCAGCGGAAGGCCCGGGTAGCCGCCCCCGGACCCGATGTCCAGGAAGCGATCTACTCCGCGCTCCCGGAGGACCGGGACCGCCGACAGGCTGTCGACCACGTGGCCGAGGGCCACGGCCGCAGGGTCGCGGATGGCCGTCAGGTTGATCGCGGAGGTCCAGGCCAGCAGTAACCTCGCGTGGATCTCGATCGCCATTCTGGCAACGGGTGTCAGGGACAGGCCAAGCGCCGCGAGGCCCGCCGCGAGGGCGTCGTGATACGCCGGCGGGAGTGGCTGAGTCTCGTGGACGCGCGTCGGGAGCGGCTCGCGCGGCTGGTCGACGGCCCGCCCTCCTTGGTTACGCGTGCCGTCCATCCACGCTTTGCCGCTCCCGGCGTCGGCGTCGTTTCGCACCACGGGCGCGGCATCGGTCTTCCCCGATCCGTCCGGTTCGCGGCCGGGTTTCCCCGAGCCCCTGTCGGACCGCGTTACCCTTGCTTCGGCCCAGTGCGGATGGCGGACGGTACCGGCCTCGGCCTCCAGGCGTCAACGGGATTTATCCACGATCTGTCCGCGCGCAAACAATTCGTGGATAAGCCGCGGTCGCGCGTCAGCCTCCGCGCCCGCCGCCGCGGACCGGTCGGCCAAGTGTTCGGCGGACGACGTCGATGACCTCTTCGACGTAGACGTCGGCGTTGCCCTGCTCGGCCGCTGTCCGGACACACCCGCTGACATGGTCCTCGAGGACCAGGATGGATAGCGCGTCCACCGCGGCCCGGAGCGCGGCCGTCTGCTGAAGGATGTCGACGCAATACTCCTCACGTTCGATCATCCGCGCGACCCCGCGAACCTGGCCCTCCATCCGCGAGAGCCGTCGCATGAGCTGCGCCTTGTCCTTGGAGTAGCTGTGCCGGAAATGGCTGGGGTCCTGCGGCGCGGCGGAATGGCCGGCGTCGATCGGGCTCATTGGCTGTCGGGTCCTTCAAGTCGGGCGCCCGGGCAGGCGCCCCTGAGGCCATCATACTCCCCAGGGGTATTGAGCCCCGAAGTCCCGGACCACCCGACCGGCAGCGCTCCGCTAGACTGGCGCTCGATGGCTCCTCGCGATCCTCTACGCCCGCCCGTGGACGGCGCTCGGCGCACCGCCGCTGGATGGATCGCCGGCCGGTGACGGCGCCGTTCGCTCATGCCAGCGAGGCGGAGATGGCCCGCATCCTCGACTTCTACGCGGTCCGTTGGGAATACGAGCCACGCACCTTCCCGATCCTGTGGAACCTGAGCGGCGACGTGGTGGAGAGTTTTGCCCCGGACTTCTTCCTGCCGGATCTGGAGATGTACCTGGAGATCACGACCCTTCGCCAGCGCCTCGTGCGCAAGAAGAATCGGAAACTGCGCCGCCTCCGCGAGCTCTACCCGGATCTGCGTGTCAAGCTGTTTTACGCGCGCGACTTCCGGGCGCTGATGCTCAAGTACGGTCGGCTGGCACTGGTCGAAGGCCTGTCCGGTACCCCTGGCCAGGTTGCCTCGCCGTTCGGGGTCGCGGAGGCCGCCCGGCCCCCGACGGGCGACGGCCGGGATGGAGGCGGGCCTCCTGCCGAGCCCGCGGAAATGAGCATCCCAGCGCGCGCGCCGTCCCGCCGGCGACGGGTTGATCCCGCGGTCGCGGCGGCAGCCAGCATCGAAGGAGCGATCAAGATATGAGCCTGACCACGCCGCTCCATGAAGATGTCGCGGAAATCCTGCTGAGCGAAGCGGAGATCGCGGCCGAAGTTCGCGAACTGGGCGCACGGATCAGTGCCGACTACCGCGGCCGGGAGCTGACGCTCGTATCGGTGCTGAAAGGGTCACTCCCATTCATGGCCGACCTGATGCGAAGCATCGACATCCCCCTTCGGATCGACCTGATGGAGGTCAGTTCGTACGGCGGCGCGACCACAGAGTCGTCGGGCCTGGTGCGGATCCTCAAGGACCTGTCGTCCAGCATTGAAGGTGCGGATGTCCTGATCGTCGAGGACATCATCGACACCGGGTTGACGCTCAATTACCTGATCCGTTACCTGCGCGGCAAAGGCCCTGCCTCGCTCCGGATCTGCACGCTGCTGGACAAGCCGGCCCGGCGACTGGTGGAGATCGAGGTCGACTACACGGGATTCCGAATCCCGGACCAGTTCGTGGTCGGGTACGGCCTCGACTACGGGGAGCTCTATCGCAATCTGCGGTACGTGGGCGTCCTCAAGCCAGAGGTCTATTCGGGCGTGGCCGCCGGGTGACGCTGCATCGCCGGCCATTGGGACGCGGGAGAACGCTGGCCGCGCTGTCCGCGCCGTTGCTGATCGTCGGCTGCCTCCTGCCCTGGTGGCAGGTCGGCGGAACGCCGGGGATCCCGGTCGAATCCGGGAACGGCCTCGCCGGCCCGGCGATCATGGTCTTCCTGGTTGGCGCCGCGAGCGCAGCGCTGGCCGCCCTGCCTTACGCCTCGGGCGATCGCCCGGTGAGTCTGGATCGCTGGATCTCCTTCGCCATCCTTGCCGGGGTCGGCTGGATCGGGCTCGGCTGGCGAGTCGTGGAACTGGCGCAGGCTGACGCATTCCAGTTCAATGATCCGAGCGAGATCCTCACAAATGGGCCGGGCACCTGGTTGGCTGGGATCGGGTTGGTGGTCCTTTCACGGGCCGTCTTCGAGGTTGCCGAGGAACCTTCACGGCGCTGACACGCTCAGCGAGGGACGGCGACGCCAGGTGACAGGAGGCGGCGGAGGAATCGCCTCGTCCGCTCGTCCTGGGGTTTGTCGAGGACCTGTTCGGGCGGCCCGACCTCGATGAACGCCCCCTCCTCGATGAAGTAGACCCGGTCGGCCGCTTCCCGGGCGAATTGCATCTCGTGGGTCACGACGATCATCGTGCTCCCCTCGTGGGCGAGCTCCTCCATGACCATGATGACCTCGCCAACGAGCGTCGGGTCCAGGGCACTTGTCGGCTCGTCGAAGAGGAGGACCTTCGGCTCCATCGCAAGCGCGCGGGCGATGGCGACACGCTGCTTCTGGCCGCCCGACAAACGGGCCGGGTATTCATCCCGCTTGTCCATGAGGCCGACCTTGTCGAGGTACTTCTCGGCCGTTGCGATCGCTTCGTCCCGGGATAGCCCCTTGACCCGGACCGGTCCTTCGATGAGGTTGTCGATGACCGTCATGTGGGGGAAGAGATTGAATTCCTGGAAGACCATCTGCGCCCGCTGCCGGATCTGCCGGATCCTCTCGCGGTGGGCCCTGTCGCGAGCGTGGAGCGGGTCGGCCACGATCCGGAGCCCATCGACCTCGACCGATCCGACCGTCGGCTCTTCGAGGAGGTTCGTGCAGCGCAGGAGCGTGCTCTTGCCCGATCCCGATCGACCGATCACGCAGATCGTCTCACGCGGGTAGACCTCGAGCGTGAGGCCGCGCAGGACGTGGTTCGAGCCGAAGAACTTCTCGACGTTCTCGAGACGCACGATCGGCATGGCGTCCGGTGGCGTGAGGGCGCCTGGCTTGGCGTACGGGTCGCGGACCGGGACGTTGATCGGAGATGTGGCACTCAATCGATCAGATCCTTCGGTCGCTTTCAGCCATGCGCTTCTCGAGGCGATCCTGGACGACCGAGAAGGCAATCGTCATGACCCAGTAGACGAGCGCCGCGAGGAGGAGTGTCTCCAGCGAGCGGAAGTTGGACTGACCGACCCGCTGGGCACGCCACAGCAGTTCCTGGACGGTGATGATCGAGACGAGCGCGGAGTCCTTGATCATGGCGATGAACTCGTTCCCGATCGCCGGGATCACGATCCGGATCGCCTGCGGCAGGACGACTCGGCGCATCGTCTGGCTGTCGGTCATGCCGAGCGCCCCTGCAGCCTCGATCTGGCTGCGCGGGATCGCCTGGATCCCGGCCCGGAAGATCTCGGTCATATACGCGCCGTAGTTGAAGGCGAGTGCAAAGATCGCCAGCATGATCACGGGGATTCCGGCTGAGGCGGGGATGATCTGCGGCAGGGCCAGGTAGATGAACAGGATCTGGACGATGAGCGGCGTTCCTCGCACGAGCGAGACGTAGAGGGTCGCCACGGCATAGACCGGAGCCCGTACGGACAGCCGGCCGAGGGCGCCGAGGACCGCGAACATCACGGCCAGGCCGATCGAGAAGATCGAGACCACGATCGTGATCGGGATACCGCCCAGGATGTACGGCCCCCACATCGCGAGGAACGTCACGTCGACCTTCCCGGCCGCAGCGAGGCTGCCCACGAGCAGCCCGATCACGACGACCCAGGTGAGCACAAACACCAGGCGGAAGCGCCGGCTTTCGCGGGCCCGCGCCGCGCGAACCTCGGCGACGATCACATCGGGCGACTTGATTCGAAGGCTCTCGGTGATGGCCACCTGCTGGGGCCCGCTCAGGCTCATCTGGGTCACTCCGGCGAATCGGTGATCGGGCGCGCGATCGCACGCCCGATCACGCTGGTCAGACCAGTCTGGCTAGCCGCCCAGCCTCTGGGTCAAGTCCAGGCCGAACCATTTCTCCGAGAAGGTGGTCAGCGTCCCGTCCGCATGCATGGCGCTGACGATCTCGTCGAGCTTTGCCTTGAAGTCGGTCGGATCGGGGCCACTCCGGTCGACAGCCACCGCCAATGGCTCGGAGAAGACGGGATCGCCGACCTTGACGAGCGGCAGGCCGTCGGCGATCGCCTGGTCGACCGTCGTGCTCGAGCTGAGCCATCCCTGGAAATCGTTGCGGCCTGCCTTCCAGGCCTCGGCGCACAGGCGGTCTGTGACCAGGGTCGTCGCGAGGGCCCCCGCCGGCGGTGTCGTCTTGGGCGACTCCGTGCCGAAGTCGAGGAGGCCATTGAGCCAGTCGAGATAGGTCGTTGCCTCGCCGACGCAGATCGTCTGGCCCGCGAGGCCCTCGTAGGTGGTAATGCCCGAGGCCGTGCTGGCGGCCAACTGGGCGGGCGTGAAGTAGTACGGGGTGCTGAAGACGATCACCTTCTCACGCGGCGACGTGACCGTCATCGAGCCGACGCTCATCTCCCACCGGCCTCCCCAGCCGCCGGCCGTGATGACGCTCCAGTCGGGCGTCACAAACTCGATCTCGAGGCCCATCCTCGCGGCGATCTCGGTGGCCACGTCGATGTCGAAGCCCTCGAACGTGCCGTCCGGCTTGAGCGCCGACTGCGGCGGGTACTGCGGGTCAGTGGATACCCGGATCTTGCCGGCCTTCATCACGACGTCGAGCAGACCGCCCGGG
>JANPDO010000086.1:0-3551 GCA_031431535.1 Chloroflexota bacterium | reverse complement strand
ACGCCGGCGCCAGGAGCGCCACGCACGAACCGCTGCCTGCGCCATTGGTCGCCAGCCACGCCGCGGCCGCGTCGATATGCGCATCGAACTCGCGCCACGTCAAGCGGGTCTTCCCATCGATGATCGCGAGGCCGTCCGGCGACACGCCCGCGACCCGCGTAGCAGATTCGGCAAGTGTCAACGCCTCGCTCAAGCCACCGCCCCCACCGCCTCCGCCCGAAATCGATCGAGGGCCCGGCGATCCAGCGCGATCCCGAGTCCGCCGCTGTCGGGACCGCCTGGCACGCGCATCCGCCCGTCGGCGACCCGCAGCGATGCCTGGAGCAGGTCGTGCTCCAGCAGTCCGGCGGTGGCGAGCCCGTGGTCGAGGGGCTCGTCCCAGGCAGAACCGCCGATCTCCGGGAGCCCTGCCGCCATTGATAGCGCCGCAGCGATCCCGACCCCGGTCTCGAACAGCGAGCTGATGACGACCGGAATGCCACGACCCGCCGCCAACTCCGCGATCTCGCCGACCGCCGCCGGACCACCGACGCGAGCCGCCTTGACCACGATCACATCGACTGCGTCGGCGGCCAGCAGCTCGCGGACGGCTCGGACGGATTCAGCGGCCTCGTCGGCGCCGACCGGGATCCTCACGCGGCGGCGAAGTTCGGCCAGCATCTCGATCTCATGCGCCGGCAGGGGCTGCTCGACGTATTCGATCGCGAACCGGACAATCGCCTCGAGCCGGTCCTCGGCGGTGCCCAGGTCCCAGGCGCCGTTCACATCGAGCCGAAGCCGGATGTCGGGCCCGACGGCCAGCCTGATGGCGCGAACCCGGTCCACGAGCACCTCCGTCTCGCGTTCCGCGCCGGCCTTCAACTTGAGCGTGGTGAACCCGGCCTCCACGAGTTGCTGCGCCGCTTCTGCGGCTGCGGCCGGCCCCAGCGAAGGGATGGTTGCATTGACGCCGACGCCTTCGCCATCGAGCGCGATCCTGGGTGGCGCCGCCGGGCGATCCAGGTCGAGCCACGCGCTCTCGATGGCGGCATTGAGCGCGCGGCCGGGGGCGCCGTGCAGCTCGAGGTCGCCACGCGTCGGCAGCCCACTCGCGGCGTCGTCAGCCGCCTCCCGGACAAGCGCGGCCAGGATTGTCTCGGCCACCTCACCATTGACCGGATCGAGGACCGCCTCCCCAAGGCCGACCCGCCCATCGGCATCGACCAGGCGGATCAGCCAGGCATCGCGCTCAAGCCACATGCCGCTGGCGGTCGCGAACGGACGGCGAAACGGGATCCGCACCCGATCGGCGACGAGCGCGCGGATGACCGTCATGCGCTCGCGCCGCTGATCGCCAGGCCGGCCGCGAACAGGAGGCTGTGGACGAGCGCCAGGCGGGCGGTCGCCTTCAGCACCGGGTTGAGCTGGCGCGGTTCGGTAAACGTGCGAACGGTCCGGAGCAGCGTCAAGGCCAGGGGGATCACGAGAAGCGGTAGCAGCACAACAGGCCCGCGCCCGGCGACGGCGAGCCCGGCGGGAACGGCGAAGGCAGTGCCGAGGAGTCCGGCAAACTCGATCCTCGTCGCCCGGGCGCCAAGGATCACCGCGAGGGTGCGCTTGCCGGCGGCGGCATCGGTGGGGATGTCACGGAGGTTGTTGACGACCAGGATGGCGGTCGTGAGCGCGCCCACCGGGACGGCCGCCCCAAGAAAAATCGGCTCCAATCGGCCCGCCTGGAGATAGGCGGTCCCGGCGACGGCCACGATGCCGAAGAAGACGAAGACAAACAGCTCGCCGAATCCCCGATAGCCGTATGGCCACGGCCCCCCGGTGTAGGCGAGGGCAGCCACGATCGCCAACGCCCCAACACCGAGCAGGATCGGACCGCCGATCGTCGTCAACCACAATCCGGCGACGCCGGCCAGGACAACCGTGAGGCCGATGGCCACCTCCAGTTGCCGCTCGGTCACGAGCCCGGCGGCGGCCACCCGGATGGGTCCCTGGCGATCGGAGGTGTCCGCACCGCGCCGAAAGTCGGACAGGTCGTTGGACAGGTTGGCCGCGATCTGCAGCAGCAGCGCGACGGCCAGGCAGCCAATCGCAGCGTCGAATCGGAACGGGGTCCCCAGCGCCCGCGCCGCGCCGAGCCCCACGACCACGCCGCTCATCGCCGCGAGGAGAGTGGCCGGCCGGATCGCGAGCAGCCAGATTCGGAACGGCGACGGTCGGGCGGGGGCGCCCGGCTCGGGTGCGACCGTGGGTTCGGCGACGCCTGGCACGCTCACGGGCGACGCGGGAACCTCGAAAAGTCGGGCTTGCGCTTCTCCAGGAACGCGCGTGAGCCCTCGTGCGCCTCGTCCGTCATGTAGTAGAGACCGGTGGCATTGCCGGCAAACTCCTGGAGCCCGGCCAGACCGTCCGTGGCCACCAGGAACGCGGACTTGAGGAAACGGATCGCGGTCGGGCTCATGGCCAGGATCTCCGTGGCCCAGGCGACGCCTTCGGCTTCGAGTTCGGTCAGGGGGACGACGTGGTTGACCAGGCCCATCGCCAGCGCGTCGGCCGCGTCATAGCGGCGGCACAGGAACCAGATCTCCTTCGCCTTGCGATCCCCCACCAACCGGGCCAGGAGACCGATCCCAAATCCGGCGTCAAAGCTGCCGACCTGAGGTCCGACCTGCCCGAAGATTGCGTTGTCGCCGGCAATCGCCAGGTCGCAGACGACCTGGAGGACCTGGCCGCCGCCGATGGCATAGCCGTTCACCAAGGCGATGACCGGGACCGGCAGGGATCGGATCTGGCGCTGGAGATCGAGGACGTTCAGGCGAGCCAGCCCGTCGCCCCCGACGTAGCCGCCACGCTCTTTGTGGCGCTGGTCGCCGCCCGAGCAGAATGCCTTCTCGCCTGCCCCGGTCAGCAGCACGCAGCCGATTGACGCGTCGTCGCGGATCCGGGCGAAGGCATCGATCATCTGGCTGACCGTTTCCGGTCGGAAGGCGTTGTGCACCTCCGGCCGGTTGATCGTGACCCGGGCGATCCCGGTCCCCGAATGCTCGTAGCGGATGTCCCCGTAGTCGCGAACGCTGGCCCAGGTGACGGCGGCGGTCATGCGGCGAGATCCTCCTTCAGGAAGTCGATCACGAGATGGCGGAACAGAGCGGATGTCTCGAGGTGCGGGACGTGACCGGCGCGGTCGATCGTCTCCAGGCGAGCACCCCTGATGCCGGCGGCCACCGATTCAGCGCGCTGGCGGCCAATCGGATCCAGCGCGCCAGCGATGATGAGCGTCGGACTCCGGACCTCCGCGAGCCGGGGGTGGAGCGGTTGCATGCTGCCCTGACCGGCACTGCGAAGGCTGGCGGCCAGTCCATCGGGTCGGTTGCGGAGCCGGTCCGCACGAAGTCGCGCCGCACAGGCGCGCGGCAGGTTGTTGAGGCTGGAGAAGATCGGTTCCCGCTCCCAATCGTTGATGAACGTCGTCATGCCGTCTCGCTCCAGGCGCTCGGCCCGGTCCGAGTCGGCAGCGCGTCGAGCGGCCCGCTCGACCTCGAAGGCCAGCCCCGCCGAGGGGC
>JANPDO010000085.1:0-3786 GCA_031431535.1 Chloroflexota bacterium | reverse complement strand
GAGCGCACGCCAATGGCGATATCTATCTCGGCACGTATCAGGGCTGGTATTGCCCAAATGAAGGGTTCCGGAACGCCACGGATGTGCAGGAAACCGCACGCGGCACCATCTGCCCGAACCACCCGGAGGTCCCGCTCCAGTGGCTGACTGAGCGCAACTGGTTCTTCCGCCTGTCGGCCTACCAGGAGCGCCTTGAGCGGCATTACGCCGAGCACCCCGGGTTCGTTCAGCCGGATTTCCGGCGCAACGAGATGCTCGGGTTCATCCGCAATGGCCTCGAAGACTTTTCCATCTCGCGCGAGCGCACGCCGGGCGACTGGGGGATCCCGTTCCCCATCGGGGAGAACGGGGAGACCTCGCAGCGCGAGGACGGCACCTGGGACCCGGAGGCCGGCAAGATCTACGTCTGGTACGACGCGCTGATCAACTACGTCACCGGTGCCGGGTTTCCTGACGACCCGGCGTCGGTCGAGCGCTGGTGGCCGGCCGACCTGCACGTGATCGGCAAGGACATCGCGCGGTTCCACACGATCTTCTGGCCGGCCATGCTGTGGAGCGCGGGTCTGGCGGCACCGCGGGCGGTCTGGGTCCACGGCTGGCTGCTGGCGGCCGGCGGCGAGCGGATGAGCAAGAGCCGCGGCAACTTCCTGGATCCAAATGACTTCGTGGCCGCCTTCGGGGCGGATGGCGCGCGCTACGTCGTCCTGCGCGAGGTGCCGTTCGACCGCGACGCCGAGGTGTCGTGGGACTCCTTTGTGCGCCGCTACAACGCGGACCTGGCGAACGACTTTGGCAACCTGCTTAACCGCACCGTGTCGATGACCAACCGATACTTCGACGGGGAGCGGCCTCCGCCCGGGCGGGATCCCCGCCTGGCCGGGGTCGCCGCCGACGCCCTGCGCGTATATGCCGAACGACTCGAGGCATGCCTCCTCCATGAGGCGCTAGCCGCCCTGTGGACGTTGGTCGAGAACGGCAATCGGATGGTCGACGCCGAGAAACCATGGGAGCTGGCGAAGGCTGCGAAGGCCGGCGACGAGGCAGCGGCACAGCAGTTACGGGACGTGCTCGGCGACCTGCTCGAGATGTGCCGGCTGATCGGCCTGGCGGTTGCGCCGTTCATGCCCGGCACTGCTCCGCGAGTCATGGCGCAGCTGGGCTACGCCTACGACTTTGGATCGGATGGCAACAGTGGCCCTGCAATCCTTCAGGAGCTTGTGTGGGGCGCCCACGCTGCCGATGCGGGCCGGGTCACGACCGCGGAACCACTCTTCCCACGCCTGGACGCCGACCCGCAGCCGGCGTGACGGCCGCGATCCCGAGCACGAAGCCCACAAGCACCGTCGGCGCGCGCCCTCACGTACCATCGGGCGGTGCCTCTCGTTGATAGCCACTGCCACCTCAATGCGGACCGATTCGACGCTGATGTGGACCAGGTTGTCGGAGGCGCACGAATCGCCGACGTCGAGCGGATCCTGGTCCCTGGCTGGAATCTTGCGTCCAGCGAGCGGGCGCTTCGCCTGGTCGACCGATACCCATGGGTTGACGCGGCCGTCGGTGTCCATCCACATGACGCGGCCAGGATTGACGCCCGGGGCTGGACCCAGATCGAGCGCTGGGCCGCCGACGCTCGTGTTGTCGCGATTGGCGAGACGGGTCTCGACTACGACCGCGTCTTCAGCCCGATCGCGGACCAGCTGACCAACCTGCGGCGCAACCTGGCGCTCGCCCTCGAGACCGGCAAACCGGCCATCCTTCACTGCCGATCGAGTCCAGGTCGGCGCGATGCGCAGGACGCCCTGGTCGAAGAACTCGGGCAGGCCGGGATCGGTGGAGCCAGCTGGGCGAGCGCATTCGGCGATCGGCCACCGGCCGTCATCCATTCCTACTCCGGACCGTTGGATTACGCCAGGACCGTCATCGATCTGGGCCTCGCCATCAGCTTCTCGGGCCTCGTGTTCAGGACGGGCGAGGAGGCCTCGGCAGGGGCGGCCGCCCTGGTTCCACTGGATCGTCTCCTTATCGAGACGGATTCGCCGTTTCTGTCCCCACCCGGCGCTCCGCGCAAGCGCAACGAACCCGAATGGGTCGCCATCACGGCGCGCTGGCTGGCCGAGCAGCGCGGTACCTCGTTGGACAGCGGGACTGCCGGCCTCGTTGCGGCCTACGACCGGGCATTTCCCCGGTCGGGCCGCGCGGCCATCCCATCCGCTGGCGCCGAGGGCTGACGGCCGGTCGGGGCCGGTTGACAGGCACGCCCCAAATTCGCTATTCTCCGTTTGGCACTCGCACCCCGAGAGTGCCAGCATCGCGACCCGCCGAGTCCGACCAGCGCCGGGATCACCGGCCGGAGGGTCGGGCGGCCCTCGCGGTGCCGACATCGAGGTCCAAGGGAACGTCAGAACTTCGGCTCAAACCGGCCGGGTGACAGTCCCGCAAATCGAAGCCCGACGGTCGGCCCTGACCGTCACAGGAGGAATGCACGTTGGCCAAAGCCACTGCGAGTGCGACGAAAGCCGCTCCGATCTCGACCAAGCTGCGCCCTCTCGGCGATCGCGTGGTCGTCAAGCCGAGCGCCCGTGAGGAGATGACCAAGAGCGGCATCGTCCTTCCGGACACCGCCAAGGAGAAGCCCCAGGAGGGCACCGTCATCGCCGCCGGCCCGGGCCGGATCCTGGACGACGGCAAGCGCGAATCAATGGACGTCAAGGCTGGGGACAAGGTTCTCTACGCCAAGTACGCCGGCACCGAGTTCAAGATCGATGGCGATGAGCTCCTCATCGTCAGCCAGAAGGACATCCTGGCGCTCGTCGAGGGTTGACGGCGACCACGCCGCAGCTTCCCACTCCCGCACGTTCCTGGAGGGACACACGAATTGTCTAAGCAGATCATTTTCGACGAGACGGCTCGTCGCTCGCTCAAGCGCGGCATCGATCGCCTGGCCGACGCGGTCAGGGTCACGATCGGGCCCAAAGGTCGCAACGTTGTCCTCGACAAGAAGTTCGGATCGCCGACCATCACCAACGACGGTGTGACGATCGCGCGCGATATCGAACTCGACGATCCGTTCGAGAACATGGGCGCCCAGTTGCTCAAGGAAGTCGCCACCAAGACGGACGACGTCGCCGGCGACGGGACGACCACTGCGGTCGTGCTCGGCCAGGCGATGGTCGCCGAGGGGCTCCGCGTCGTCACCGCCGGGGCCAACCCGATGGTCGTCAAGCGGGGCATTGAGGCAGCGGTCGCCGCTGTCGTGGCCGAGATCGCCAGGGTCGCCCGCCCGGTCGACAATCGCGAGCAGATCGCGGCCGTCGCGGCCATCAGCGCCGCGGATCCCGAGGTCGGCGAGATCATCGCCGAGGTGATGGACAAGGTCGGCAAGGACGGCGTCATCACGGTCGAAGAGGGCCAGAGCCTGGGCCTCGAGAAGGAATACACCGAGGGCATGCAGTTCGACCGGGGCTATCTCTCGGCGTACTTCGTGACCAACCCGGATCGCATGGAAGCGGTCCTCGACAACCCGCTCATCCTGATCACCGACAAGAAGATCTCCAGCGTCGCCGACATGCTGCCCGCCCTTGAGAAGGCGGTCCAGCAGGGCAAGCCCACGGTGATCATCAGCGAGGACGTCGACGGCGAGGCGCTCGCCACCCTGGTCGTCAACAAGCTGCGCGGGACGGTCCACGTCCTGGCCGTCAAGGCCCCGGGCTTTGGCGATCGACGCAAGGAGATGCTCCGCGACATCGCTGTGCTGACCGGCGGCACGGTCATCAGCGAGGAGATCGG
>JANPDO010000084.1:0-9318 GCA_031431535.1 Chloroflexota bacterium | reverse complement strand
CACGGTTGAACGGGAGGAACCGCGTCTTTAGTCCCTCGAGCCTGGTCGTCATCTCGACGAGGTTTGGGTCCACGGCGAAGTGGACGAGCGCCCGACGCCCGAGGGTCACGTTCGCCGGGTCCCGGTTCTCGCGGTACTGCTTCTTGGCGTGTTCGACGGTCTGGTGGGTGATCGGGTTCTTCAGCTCGGCCGTGGCGACCGGGATGCCGTTGACGAAGAGACACAGGTCGAGCGTCTTCGCGGCTCCGGCTTCGTATGGGAGCTGGCGCGTGACGGTCAGGCGGTTGGCGAGATACCGCTCGGTCAGCTCCGGCGATAGGCCGTGGGCAGGCTTGAAGAACGCGAGACGTACCTCGATCCCGTGGTCGTTGACACTGTGACGGAGAACATCCACCGCACCACGTTCGTCGAGCTGCCTGGCGAGGCGGTCGCCGAACTGCTGGAGAACCGCGTCTTGCCCGCCGTGGACTGCCAGGAGGCGTTTCCAGGCCGTCGGCTGGGTCTCCTCGATGAACGCCAGCAACTCCGCCCTGTCCAGACCCAGCTTCGGGTTGAAGTCGGCCGCCCACTCGGGCTTCGTCCCCCACTTGCAGACCCGGTACCCGCCAGCCTCGACGAGGGACGCGGTGATTGCGTCCTCGAAGCCGCGTTCGTCGGGCTTCATGCCGCGACTCCGGGGATGTCGAGCTGGCCCGTCACGGCAGCGGTGATGAGAGCCTGACGACGCTCGAGGAGGATGCCGACCTGGCGCTGCATGGCAACACTGGCGCTGTCGATCTGACTCGTCAGTTTGTCGAGCATTGACACAAGCGCCACCTGCTCGGCGACGGACGGGATGAATAGGCTCAACTCGGCTATGTCTACCGCGTTGAAGTGGGTTAGGGTCGCGCCAAAGACACTCAACTCCGCCTGCGTTCGTGCGTGGGGCGAGTTGAGTAGGTACTCGAGGAACTTGGGTGCGACGTTCGCCGCCTGCCGGATGATAACGAGGTCAACGCAGTTCGCTCCATCGAGTTCCGGTGGCACCACGGCTGCTGTGCCGGCGTTGCCGGAGCGCACGATCACCACGTCGCCCGAGTGCAGGATCGTGGCGGCATGCTCGCGGTTGTCGGCCTCGCTTATTCGCATGAGGTTGGCCTGATCGACCCGGCCTGGCTGGATGTTGAGGCCCCGCAGACACGGTATTCCCGAGTCGTCGCTGGTGAACGAATGATCCCGGTTGCCGCTCGTAGGTCGGCCCACCGCGAACTTCAAACGAGTCCGCACGGAAGGCTCTCCAGTGTCCATGTCACCGCCCGTGAGATCCGCGATCACCGCCGACCGCCGTTCGCCAAGAAGCTCGATCATCCGCTGCCAAATTCGACGGGGCCACCGGGCGTTACCTGTTCGGCCAGCTGTGTCTCGCGGCTCAGCTGCAGCGCGACCTCGATTCGGAGCGGATGACCGGGATGCAGCGACGGCTGTTCGAGGATGGGCGGCATCGAGGTCACGACCCGCTCGGCTACCGCAGCCTGCGCGACGCCGCAGGCGGCCTCGTCCACCCCCGCCAGCTCGAGGTCGATCCCGAGGAGGCGGCGGTTGTCCGTCAGGTGTGGCACGAGCTGGCCCAGCGGTCGCTCAACGAGGTGGCCGATCGATTGAATCGCGAGGGGATCCAGCATGAGGGCGCGTGGACCCGCGACGCGGTCAAGGACATCTGGCGACGGGGTCGCTTCTACCTCGGGTTCGTGGTCGAGAAGCGCGGCCGCGACGAACGACCTGGTCGCCACGAGTCGATCCTGACCGAGGCCGAATACCGCCGGACCACGGCCGCCGTCGCCGCCCGCACCCGGGTCGGCAACAAGCCCCGGCCGTTCCGCCATTACGTCCTGCGCGGTCTGCTCTACTGCGAGTGCGGGACCCGGATGCGCGGCGAGGCGCACCTGCAACGCGGCACCGAACGTCGCTACTACCGCTGCCCCTCCCTCGGCTGCCGCGCCCGACGCTGCCCGGCGGACCTCGTCGAAGCGGACGTCCTCGCCAGCATCGCCGATGGCGTCCTCCCCGCCAGCGTCATCGATGCCGCTCGGATCGAGTTGCGCAAGCTCCTCGAGACGCCCGAGGTCGCTGTGGCCGGTCGCCAACGATCAAGGCTGGTGACTCGGCTCGAGCAGCTCCAGAAGCAGCATGCCTGGGGCGACCTGACCGACGCGGACTACCTGGCCAAGCGCGATGCGACCCGTGCCGACCTCGCCGAGCTGCCGGACGGCGACCGGATCAGGACGTTCGACGCGTACCGAGCGAAGGTGCTGGCGCTGCCCAAAGCGATCGAGACAGCCTCCGCGGCGCGCCGGGAGGAACTCTGTCGGATCGTGGTCCAGCGGGTCGTCGTGCGTGACCGGCAACTAGCCGCGATCGACTGGACGCCCGCGGCCCGACCGTTCTTCGAGAAAAGACAGCGGGAGTGCCCCCAAGGGGATTCGAACCCCTGATCTCCACCTTGAAAGGGTGGCGTCCTGGGCCTCTAGACGATGGGGGCACGGACCGCGGGAGTCTACCAGAGGGTCAATCCGGGACCGATGAGGCGTCAGCCGGGACCCACGGACAGCATGAACAGGATGATCGCGCCGGCCAGGCAGGCGGCACCGATCATGGCGGCCACGCCGCCGGCCAGCCCAACGACGATCGCCCGCACATTGCGCCCGGCGGCCCCGGCGTGCCAGGTGGTTCTGGCCGAATAGGCGGCCAGGGCGCAGAACACGATCCCCAACACCGAGGCTCCCGAGGCCAGCAGCGGGATCTGCGAAGCCTCGCGAACCGTGAGTGTGTACACCGCAAAGACGACCGAACCACCGAGAGCGATCGCCAGCATCACACCGCCCGGCGAGATCCGCCGAGGCATCGACCGACCCGGTCGAGAGACCTGGGAGACGCGCCGGGTGCCGGTCGAGCGGTTCATCCGGCCGCCTTGGCCGCGCCCTTCCTGGCCGCGCCCGCCAAGTTGGCGCCACCGGCCTCCTTGGCGCCGCCTACCTCCTTGGCGCCACCGGCCTCCATGGCTCCGCCGGCCGCCTCCCCGCCGGCCTCGGCCGCGGCCGTCTCCTGCGCGCTCGCCGCATTCTCCGCCACGCTCGTCAACTCTCCAAACGTTCGGTGGTAGATCGCGACCTTGTAGATCAGCCTGGGGCGCTTCAGTCCGCTGGCGACGGCGCGTCCGGCATCACCAAAGGCACTCACCAGGAAGTCCGCGCAATCGGCCATCGAATCGAACGTCCAGAAGCAATGCAGCACGCGCACCTTGAACCCGCCACCTAGAAATGGGCCGCTCTTGTGGCTCCAGAGGCGGTACTCCGGCCGGTCGGCACCCAGGTGCGAGACGTCGTCGCGGCCATAGTCGTGGAGCACCAGCAGCCGGCCGCCGGGGCGCAGGACGCGCTCGGTCTCGACGATCTCG
The DNA here is from genome assembly GCA_031431535.1 of Chloroflexota bacterium. GTDB lineage: Bacteria > Chloroflexota > Limnocylindria > Limnocylindrales > CSP1-4 > SPCO01. Next base: position 5,885 of record JANPDO010000084.1, on the reverse strand, counting down.
AGGGGAGCCGCGCCGCGAAGTGACGACCAGAGGCTGACCACGACATCAGCCGAGTCAGCGGGCACGCCAAACCCGGCAGGCCCAACGTTCGCCAGCGAGACCCGCGCTCCAAGCTCGCGCAGCTGGCCGGCCCGGATCCCATCCCCGCTGTCGAGCAGCAGGACGTCGCGCCCGGCCACCGGGCCAAGGGCCTCGAGCGCGCGCGGGATCTTGCCTTCGATATCGAGTGCGCTGGACAGCCGCTCGCCAAGCTGGTCCGGCAGGTGGAGGGGGAGATCGGCCACGAGACCGGGAGTATACGAGCGCGACCTTAGAGACGATCCAAGGTCGAGGTCCGGCCCGGACCGCCCGACCACTATCCCGGCACGCCAACCTTCGGCTACGATCCCGCCGATGCTCCAGACCATCCGGGCCATGCCCAGCGGACTGCGCCTCTTCCTCGTGTATGCCTTCCTGATCCTGGCCGGCGTGGGGCTGAGCTTGCGTTTCGTGATCGACCAGGCAGTAGAGGCCTCGGTGAGTTTCACCGGGGTCATCGTCATGGCCCTGCTCGCGTACACGATCTTCACCACGACCCTCGTCCTCCAGCGCAAGGAGGCTGCTCGCGGCCTCGCCATCGGCTTGGCCAGCCTGACCGTCCCGCTCGTGCCCCTCCTCCTCGCCAGCCGCCTTGCGATCGAGGCGGTGTTCGTCGCCGCCCTCGCCCTGCTCCTGTTCCGCGGCTTGCTTCGTCCCGAGGTCAAGGCCTTCCTGAACGAACCGTAACCAGGCCCTCGCCTCAACCGCGAGTTGCGGGCGGCGCATAAACCTGCGCGAGCCAGGGTGTCCGGCGCATGACGCGCGCCGGGACGGTACCCTCTCGCTGGGCACCGGTCTGCCCAGCCCCCGATCCATGATGACCACCAGTCAATCACCGACCGCATCGAGGTCCCACAGTGAGCAAACCCAGCCGTCGTCGCCAACCGCTGAGCCCCACCCCGGGCAGCCGCCCGGCTACGCCGACGCCCGGCGGCCGCCCGGCGGCACCGACAGCCGCGGAGCCGGCGACGCCGTCATCCGCCCGCGAGGCCGAGGCCGGTACCCCGGCCCAGACACGGCCGTCCTTTTCGCCCAGCGGCAGCTCGCGCGTTGGTCGCCGTGAACGTGCGCGCGCTGGCTACAAGCCTTCGGCCATGGAACGTTACCGAACCCCGATCGTCGCAGCGGCCGTGATTGCCGGGGCGGTCCTCGTCTCGGTGTTCGTCTTCGCCTCGGCGGCGGCGCCGGCCTATGCCTGCTCCACGGAATGGGCCCCGGATCCAACCCCCAACCCGACGGCGGGCGCTTCGCCCAACCCCGGCTACGTCCAGCCGGACATGGGTCAACGGCACGCCCCGCTCGGCGAGAAGGTCACCTACACCTACTGTCCACCGGCATCCGGGCCGCACGTCAATGCCGCTGGTGCGGGACCCATCCAGCCGCGCTTCTACCGGACCGCTGACGTGGCCCTGCCGTCTGGCTGGATCCACAACCTCGAGCACGGGGCGATGGCCATCCTGTATCGCGGGCTCGATGGCGATCCCGGGACCACGGACGAGGGCCAGGCGCAACTGGCCAAGCTGTTCGATGACTTCCCGCCCAGCCCGGTGTGCGGGATCCAGGCCGGGACCAGCCAGGGACCGGTCATCGCCCGCTTCGATCAGATGGCCACGCCGTACGCGGCGCTGGTCTGGGGGAGGGCGCTGCCCCTCGAGCAACTGGACAGTGCCCAGATCCTGGAATTCTGGCGAATCTGGGGCGAGCGCTCCCACCCGGAACCGCAGTGCGCCCCACCTACCGCCGCCCCTCCACCGACCCCCGAGCCAAGCGTCGAGGCGAGCCCGGCCGCGAGTTGAGCGGCGACCATCCACCGCACCCCAACCACCCCCGCCGACCACCCCCGCCGACCACTCCCGCCAACCACCCCAGCCGACCTCGCCAACCTCGCCGACCGCGACCCCCACCTGACACGGAGGTCCACCGATGCTTGCCCTGGTCAAGACCGGCGCCGGCCCCGGGCTTGTGCTCAAGGACGTCCCCGTGCCGACGATCGGTATCAACGATGTCCTGATCCGGGTCCACAAGACCGGGATCTGCGGCACGGACCTCCACATCGAGGGCTGGGACCCGTGGGCCGCCCGAACCATCAAGCCGCCGCTCGTTGTCGGTCACGAATTCGTCGGCGAGATCGTCGAGGTGGGCGCCAACGTCAGCGACTTCGCGCCGGGCGACCTCGCCTCGGGTGAGGGGCACGTCGTGTGCGGTCGGTGCCGCCACTGCCTGGCGGGCCGCCGCCATCTGTGCGCGCATTCGATCGGCCTCGGGGTTGGCCGCGACGGGGCGTTCGCCGAGTACGTGGCCCTGCCGATGACCAACGCCTGGCACCACTGGCCCGGCGTGAACGAGGAGGTTGCGGCGATCTTCGATCCGTTTGGCAACGCGGTCCACACAGCGCTCGCCTTCCCGATCATGGGCGAGGACGTGCTCGTGTCGGGTGCCGGGCCGATCGGGCTCATGGCGATCGCGATTGCGCGCCATGCCGGAGCCCGCCACGTGGTCGTGAGCGAACCGAACGCCTACCGCCGCGAGCTCGCGACCCGAATGGGGGCCAGCCTGGTCATCGATCCGGCGCAGCGCACCCTCCAGGACGTCTTTGGCGAGCTGGACATGGTCGAAGGCTTCGACGTCGTCCTGGAGATGTCCGGCAACCCGGCTGCGCTTCGAAGCGCCATCGCGGCGATGGCCCACGGGGGCGGCATCGCCATCCTGGGCATCCCAACCGAGGAAATCGCCCTGGACGTCAATGCCATCGTGTTCAAGATGCTCACCCTGCGGGGGATCTATGGTCGTGAGATGTATGAGACGTGGTACAAGATGACGGTCATGCTCCAGTCCGGATTGGACATCACCCCGGCGATCACCCACCGTTTCGGGTTCCGTGACTTTGCGGCAGCCTTCGCGACGGCACGCGCCGGCGACTCGGGCAAGGTGATCATGGACTGGCAGTCATGACCGGCCCCGCTGGCCCCGTCGGCTCCGCCGTTGGCGCCGTGGGCCCCGCCGGCCAGACCGGCCCCGCTGGCCCCTCCACCGGCCGAGCCGGCCGCCTCGATCCCCTCGCCTTCCTGGATGACGAGATCGCCGACCTGCGCGAGCGCCACCTGTATCGCCGGTTGCGGGTAATGTCGTCCGCCCAGGGTCCGATCGCGTCGGTCGACGACCGCCGCGTGATCAGCCTGGCATCGAATGACTACCTGGGCTTCACCCACCATCCCCGATTGCGCGAGGCTGCGCTGGCCGCCGTTCGCGACTTCGGCGTCGGCAGCGGGGCGGTCCGGACGATCGCCGGGACGATGACCATGCACCAGGACCTGGAGGCCGAACTCGCGGCCTTCAAGGGCACGCCGGCTGCGCTGACGTTCCAGTCCGGGTTCACTGCCAACACCGGGGTGATCCCCACGATCACCGGTGAGTCGGACCTTATCGTCTCCGATGCTCTCAACCACGCCTCGATCATCGACGGCATGCGCCTGTCACGGGCGCCCCGGCAGATCTACCCTCACGGCGATGTCGCGGCCTTGCGCGAGATCCTGCGCGAGGCGCGCGAGAAGGGGCGGCCGGAGGCCGGCGGGGCGCCGCATCGGTTGATCCTGGTCGTGACTGATGGGGTGTTCTCGATGGATGGCGATATCGCGCCACTCCCCGGGATCGTCGAGGCGGCCGAGGCCCATGACGCCGCCGTCATGATTGACGACGCCCATGCCTCCGGGGTCCTTGGCCGTAACGGTCGTGGCACTGTCGATCACTTCGGCCTGCACGGCCGCGTCGCGATCCAGATCGGGACGCTGAGCAAGGCGGTCGGTTCACTCGGCGGCTATGTCGCAGGGTCTCTCGCGTTGCGCGAGCTGCTGACCCAGCGCGCGCGGCCGTTCCTGTTCTCCACCTCGCACCCGCCGGCCGTGGTCGCCGCCTGTCGTGAGGCCCTCCGCGTGATGGAGGACGAGCCCGAGCTGCTCGACCGACTGTGGGCCAACACCCGACGCTTCAAGTCGGAGTTGACCCGTCTCGGGTTCGATACCGGCCGCTCAGAGACGCCGATCACCCCGGTCATGATGGGCGACCCCGACACCGCCGGGCGCTTCAGCGACCGGCTGCTTGACGAGGGCGTGTTTGCTCAGCCGGTTGTCTTCCCGACGGTCGCGATCGACCAATCCCGGTTGCGCACGATCGTGACCGCGGCGCACGCGGACGAGCAGCTCGACGCGGCGCTGGCCGCGTTCGATCGCGTTGGCCACGAACTGGGGCTGATCGCCGGGTGAGGGTCGAACGGCGATCGAGCGCCGCGCACCGATCGCTGGTCGCGCGGCCCCGGCGCCGGATATGGCGCCGGTGGGACGCGCGGCCCGGGCACCGGCTCCGGATAGGGCGCCGGTGGGACGCGCGGCCCGGGCACCGGGTCCTGCGCCGGTGGGACGCGCGGCCCTCGCGCCGGGTCCTGAGCCGGTGGGACGCGCGGCCCTCGCGCCGGGTTCACCGGCGGCGAGCCGACGTTCTCGAGGGCAGAACTAACCGCGTGTCTTGGCCCGTCGCGGCGCGATCGGACCGATCTGCTCAACGGTGGTTCTCGACAACAGAACGAATCGGCGAAATGGCGCCCCAAATCACCCCTCTGTCCCGTTGGAACGGGCAAGATTCGGCTCGATTCGCGGGGCCCCGCGCAACGAGGCCCCATCGAGGCGAAGGAACTCGGTGATCTGCTCGATTGGTTCTGCCCGGAAGAACACCCGACGGGATGAGCGTCGTAGCGCTCGCGCGCCAGCTTGTCGCGCGCCCGGCAGGCCCTCGCGCTTCCAATTGATGCGACGTCGTAGTACGACGTCGGACGAGCTGCGGGCTGAAGGACGAGCGGGCGCGACCAAGTGATTGACCGCCAGGCGCGTGATCTGCCCCTCGACGCCCACCTGCACACCAGGCTGTCACCAGACAGCGATGTGGCCATCGACAGCTACGCCCAACAGGCTGTCGAACGCGGGATCGCCGAGATCGCAATCACCGACCACGTCGACTTCGAGCCCGGGGCCCCGGCCTTCGGCTACACGACATTCGAGGATCGCGAGCGCATCGTCCGCGGGGCGGCCGAGCGTTGGGCGCCCCAGGGCGTGACCATCCGCTTCGGCGTCGAGCTCACCTACGATCGAAGTTGGGAGGCGGATATCCGCACCCACCTGGCCAACCACACCTACGACTTCACAATTGGCTCGGTCCACGACCGAGTCCGATCCGTCTACGCACCGTCGAGCGTTCGCGGCTGGACCGCCGGCCGATCCCTCAAGGAGGTCGTCACACCATCCTTCGACGAGGTCGAGGCGGCGGCGCGGTCCGGGCTGTTCGATGCCATCGGTCACATCGATGTCGTCAAGCGCTACCTGTATCCCCAAGTCAAACCAGCAGACCTCGCCGGCGCCCCTGAGCTGTACGAGCCGATCCTGCGCGCCCTCGTGGACACTGGCACCGCCCTCGAGATCAACACGAGCGGCCTGCGACACCCGGTCGGCGAGACCTACCCGGCAGCCGCCGTGGTGGCCAGATTCAAGGAACTGGGTGGCCGTGCCGTAACGGTCGGGTCCGACGCGCACCGCGCCGATCACTTCGCCTGGGCCCTCGCTGACGGCTACCGGCACGCCACCGCAGCCGGCTTCGAGGTCCTGACGTTCCGGCGCGGCGGTGATCAAATCGCTGTACCCATTCCCCCAGCCGTCCGGACCGGTCCTAACGGCCCGCCCATCGATTCGTTGTGAGTCTCGACGAGGTCGCGATCGAGCGGCTGGTGGACCAAGCGAGGTCGGCAAGCGCGTCGGCCTTCGAGC
>JANPDO010000083.1:0-4971 GCA_031431535.1 Chloroflexota bacterium | reverse complement strand
TTCCTGCTCAGCTTCACGGACTCGGTCCTCGTGGCCAATACCGCCGCCGGACCCTATTTCGATTTCGTGACCACCACCTTCCTGGCCTTCGGGCTGGTCATGGAGTTCCCGATCCTCCTGGTCGGGCTGTCCCGCGTCGGGATCCTTGGTTCGCAGCGCCTGGCTTCGTCCCGCCGCTTCGTGATCCTCGGGATCGCCATCTTCTCGGCGGTCGCGACGCCGGGTGGCGACCTGGTTAGCCCGTTAGTGCTCGGTGGCACCATGTACCTGCTGTTCGAGCTGACCGTGCTGTTCATCCGGCGCAGCGGGCGGTGACCGGTCTGGCTGCCGGCCGGCCGACGCCGGACCCGGCCGCCGCGCCAGCCATCGTGATCCTGAGCGGCCTGTCGGGTGGCGGCAAGACAGCGGCGGCCAAGCTGTTCGAAGACCTCGGCTACACCGTTGTCGACAACCTGCCTGGCGAGTTGTTGCCGGACCTCGCGGAACTCGTCTCGTCGGACCGGCAACGGTTCGCCCACGTCGCGATCGTCCTCGACGTCCGGGCAGGAGACCCGACCGTCGCCCTCGCCGCGATGCGCGGTGCACTCGAGGGGCGTGGCATCCGGCCCAGGGTCGTCTTTCTGGAGGCGAGCGACGACGTCCTGATCCGGCGGTTCAGCGAGACCCGGCACCGGCACCCACTCGGTGACGACCATGGCATCGCCACGTCCATCGCGGAGGAGCGGCGGATGCTGGAGCCCGTCCGCGCGGATGCCGATGTCGTGCTCGACACGTCGGACCTGTCGCTCCGCCAGCTTCGGGAGCGGCTGTTCGCGCAACTGGCCTCAGAGGTCCGGGCCGACCAGCTGTCGCTCCAGCTGATCTCGTTTGGCTTCAAGCACGGCATCCCACTCGAAGCGGACTTGGTCTTCGACGTCCGGTTCATCGAGAACCCGTACTACGTGGCGGAGCTGCGACCGCTGTCCGGCCTGACCAACGAGGTTCGCTCATTCGTGCTCAGCCAGCCGGTCGCAACGCGGTTTGTCGGGTTCATCCAGGAGTTCCTGGCGTTCGCCATCCCCGCCTACATCGCCGAAGGCAAGACCCGCCTGTCGATCGGGCTCGGCTGTACGGGCGGCTATCACCGCTCGATCGTGATCGGCGAGGAACTGGCCGCCTGGCTCCGGGAACAGGACTACGGTCCCGTGGCCGTCTTCCATCGCGAGCTCGACCGCGCGTGAATCTGCAGCGCTGGCTCGCCCCCGGCATCGGGATCAAGCGCTGGCTGGTTGTCGTCTTTGGCGGCCTCCTGCTCCTGGCCGTGGCCTTCGCGCATTTCATCCGCCAGGTCGGGAGGGACCTGGAACCGGGCGGTCTGGTCGGTATCCTGATCGACCTCCTGACCCTCCAGTTCCTGCCGTTCGTGTTGCGGGGCGTGATCGCCGGCTCGGTCGGCGTCGGTCTCGTCGCCTACGGGGCCTACCGAACGATCCGGGCGCTGATGGACCCGTTCCAGCGCGAAGGCTCGAACCAGCCGCTGGTTGAGTTGATCTACCAGAAGCGGTTTCTCGCCCGCGGCCCGAGAGTCGTGGCAATCGGCGGCGGCACCGGTCTCGCGACGCTGCTCCGGGGCCTCAAGGAGTACACCAGCAATCTGACCGCGATCGTGACCGTCGCCGATGACGGGGGTTCGTCGGGCGTCCTGCGGAGCGGTCTGGGCATTCCGCCCGTCGGCGACATCCGTAACTGCCTCGTGGCGCTGGCCGATGCCGAACCGCTGATGAGTGACGTCCTCCAGTATCGATTTCCGGACGCGCCTGGTAGCGATACCGCGGGCCTGGCCGGTCACGCGGTGGGCAATCTGCTGATCGCAGCGATGACCGCCGTCGAGAGCGGCGACTTCGAGGACGGCCTGCGGGCCATGAACCGGATCCTCGCGGTTCGCGGGCGTGTCCTGCCGGTCTCCGCAACCCCGCTGACCCTGCACGCCAGCCTGCACGACGGCACGACGGTCGACGGCCAGTCGCAGATCATGAGAATCTCCGGGATCGAGCGCGTCTGGTTGACGCCCGGCGATGTCGCCGCGTCCGAGGACGCTCTGACCGCGATCGCCGAGGCCGAATTCATCGTGCTGGGTCCGGGCTCGGTCTATACAAGCCTCCTCCCCAGTCTGCTGATCCCCGCGGTCCGCGAAGCCATCCTGGCCGCGGACGCTCCGTGCATCTACGTCTGCAACGTGGCCACCCAGGTCGGCGAGACCGCGGGGTTCGATCTTGCGGGGCACCTGGAGGCGCTAGTCGCGCACGTTGGTCCGGACCTGGTGGACACCGTTCTGGCCAACAACAGCTTCAGCGCGCGGACCCCGCCCGACTGGCCGGCCGAGCCGGTTCGCCTGCGCTGGCCTCCAAACGTCAAGCCGACCCCGCGACTGGTGCTCGATGACGTCGTTGACCCCGACAACGCCCACCATCACGACCCGGCCCGGCTGGCCGGCGGGCTGCTGCGGGCCTTTGAACGCGAACCTCGGGTCCGCCGACGCACCATCGGTCGGACGGCCTGAGGTGCGGCGGAACAACTTGCCGTGAGCCGGGGAGAACAGGACCTCGTGACGGCCCTCCGCGATGAACTGGCGGCGATCGACCCGTCGCGGGCCTGCGATCGCGCTGCAGAATCCTCGGGACTGGGCACGTCGCGGATCCGCCGCGAAGCATCCGTGGCCCGCCTGTCCGTCCGCCTGCGTCGGAGCACGGACGTGGATAGCGGGTCACACGCGGGCGGCGGGGCGAGCACGGGCCGCGCGGCCCAGATCGGCGGCGCCTTCGCGTGGGCGTCCGCGGCCGACCATTGTCGCGCCGCCTGGCTGCGTGGTCGGTTTCTGGCTCGCGGCTCGTTGAGCCTGGCCGGCGGCCGGACGCACCTCGAGTTCGTCGTCCCGCCCGAGGAGGCGTCGAGTCTTCGGGCCTGGCTCGGCGCCTTCGGCCTGCCGGCATCGGCGCGGGCTCGTCGCGGCAGGGGCGTGATCACCTCCAAGAACGGCGAGGCGGTGGGGACCTTCCTGCGGCGAATCGGAGCTACGGGTGCGTTGCTCGAACTCGAGGCCCGCCAGGTCTCACGCGCGCTTCGTGGCGAGCTCAATCGAGTCCTCAACGCCGAATCAGCCAACCTCCAACGAGCTGTCAGTGCGGCTGGCCGGCAGCTCGAGGCGATCGACATCCTCGAGGCGGACGGGCGCCTGGCCAGCCAGCCACCGGCGGTCCGCCGCGTGGCCGATGCGCGCCGCGCGACGCCGGAAGCCAGCCTGGCCGATCTTGCGGAACGGCTCGACTTGCACCGCTCGGCCGTCCAGCGAGCGCTGGAGCGCGTCGAACGCCTTGCGCTTGGCCACCGGGCTCCCGATTGGCGGCAGGCGATCGAGCGCCATCTGGCATGATCTCTGCGATGCGCGACGTGATCGTGGCCGCGAACTGGAAAATGCACACCACGCCAGTAGATGCGGGCGAGCTGGCGCGAACGATCGCCTCGCGGACCCGGGTGGCCGGCGTGACGCGGGTGATCTGTCCTCCGTTCGTGTGCCTCGGGACCGTCCGCGACGCGCTGCGCGAGTCCGACCCCGATGTCGGGGTCGGGGCCCAGACCCTTCATCACGAGTCGCAGGGCGCGTACACCGGGGAGACTTCGGCAGCGATGCTCGGCGGGCTGGCTGGTTGGGTGATCGTGGGTCACTCGGAGCGGCGGCGTGACGCGGGCGAAACCGATGTCCTGATCGGCCGCAAGCTCTGGCGCGCCCTTGACGCCGGGCTCCGACCCATCCTGTGCGTCGGCGAGCAATTGGCCGAACGGGAGGCCGGTCGCCAGGCCGACGTCGTGCGCCGCCAGCTGCTGGGCGCGTTCGGCGCCCTGGTCGACTTCGAACCGGCGGCTACGGTCCGCGGCGGGCTGGTCGTCGCCTACGAACCGGTCTGGGCGATCGGTACCGGCCGGACGGCCAGCGGCGCGGACGTGGCGGATATGGCTGGCGTCATTCGTGCGGCGTTGGCCGAGCTCGGCCTCCCCGAGCGTGCGGAGGCGATCCCGGTCCTGTACGGCGGGAGCGTCACATCGGCCTCGATCGGCGAATTCATGGCCGAGCCGTCGATCGACGGCGCCCTCGTGGGAGGAGCGTCGCTCAAGCCCGATGAGATGGCCGGGATCGTGGCGCGTGCCGGGGTGACCGCCGCGGCGCGTGGCCTGGCCGCGTGACGTCCGCGCCATCGAGGGGTCACAGGCTGCCATCGCGCCCGCGACCGATCGTGCTGGTCATCCTCGACGGGTTCGGGATCGGCCGGGACCGGGCGGTTGATGCGATTGCCGCGGCGCGCATGCCGGTCTGGCAGGGACTTCTGCGCGACTGGCCGCATGCGGTGCTCGGGGCGTCGGAGGAGGCCGTCGGACTGCCAGTCGGGCAGATGGGCAATTCCGAGGTCGGTCACCTGAACCTTGGTGCCGGCCGGCCGGTCCGCCAGGATCTGCCCAGGATCGACGCGGCAATCGCCGACGGGAGCTTCGCGACCCGCGCGCCGCTCGTCGAAGCCTGCCGGCGCGCCGCGCGCCCCGGGGGTCGCCTCCACCTCGTCAGCCTGGTCGGGCCGGGCGGCGTCCACGCCAACGATCGGCACCTGGTCGCCATCGTCGAGCTTGCGTCCGCGCTCCACGTTCCGAGCGTGCGGGTCCACGCCCTGCTGGACGGGCGCGATACGCCGCCCCGGTCCGGTCGAGACTTCACCAGGGACCTTGAGGCGCGCCTCGCCAGGGCTCACCCCGACGCGCGCATCGCCTCTGTCGGCGGCCGCTACTTTGCGATGGACCGCGACGCGCGCTGGGATCGCGTCGAGCGCGGGTACGACGCCATGGCCAACGGAGCGGGGGAGCGGGCCCCGTCGGCGACGGCCGCCATCGACGCCGCCTACGCCCGCGGTGAGGACGACGAGTTCGTGACGCCGACCGTGGTTGAAG
>JANPDO010000082.1:0-17212 GCA_031431535.1 Chloroflexota bacterium | reverse complement strand
CAGGACGTCGACCTGACTGCCGTCGGCACTGGTCAGGGCTGCATCGGGACCCAGGTTCCATGGGTCCTGGCCCGGTGATGGGTCCGGCTGAATAGCGAACACCTCGTACGCCGTGATCGCGCCCGCCGCGCCGGTGCCGAGGATCCCCGTGAGGAACCCTCGTCGAGTCAAGTCCGCGATCCCGGTCGACTGCTCCGATTCGGTCATCGATCAGTCCCTTCGGCATGCCGGAAGCCAGAACTGCACCTGTTACCGCGCATAGTCCCTGCGGTGTCCACCCGCGGGTCAGTGCCATGGGTCATGGGTCGAACGGGCCAAATGTCCCGCAACGGCGCCGACCGCGACGAACGTCGCGGCATGGCCGAGACGATGCGCTGAGGAGGCGAGTGACTCGGGAGGCCCGCGTCCGGCCCTCAGCGATTGCGTTCGGAGCGGACGAAGAGTGTCGTTCCCGCGATCATGAACAGGCCGAACATCGCCGCGATGATCGCCAGGTTGGTCGGGACATCGAGCAGCGCGACGCGCACTGGCTCGGGGTGGCTCGAGTAGTAGATGCCTCGGACGAGATCGATGGCGTAGCGCATCGGCGCCAGCCGTGACAGGATGTCGAGGAACCAGGGCAGGTTGTCGATCGGATTGAACACGCCGGCCAGGAAGAACTGGGGCAGCATCACGAACGGGAAGATCTGGTTGGCCGACTGCTGGCTTTTCAGGTTGGACAGGACGAGGACTCCGAAGGCGCCGCCGAAGATGGCGACAACGAACGCGACCGGGACGAGTGCGATGAGCACCGGCACTGACAGCGGCACGCCGAGGACGAACCCGAACAGCAGGATCGCGAACGCCTGCGGCAGGGCGACCAGTGACTCCCCGATGATCTTCCCGAAAATGATCGAATACCGCGAGATCGGCGAGACGAACATCTCCTGGCTGAAGTCCTGCTCGCGGTCCGCGACGAGCGAGATGACCCCGAGCGCGGCCGACTGCCACACGGTCTGGGCGAGGACGCCGGTGAACACGAAGGTCAGCAGGTTGAATCCGCCGGGCGTCCCGAACCCCGCCTGGAGGCTCGTCCCGAGGACGCCGATGAAGATCAGCGGGAAGGCGAAGCTGGCGATCAGGCGGGCTCGATCCCGGAGGAGTTTGACAAGGTCGCGGTGGGCGATCGCCAGGATGGCTGAGACCTCATGCACGAGGTTTGTCCACGATCTCGAGATAGGCATCCTCGAGGCTGGGCGTGTGGGTCTTGACGACGCTGAGCGGCGTCTCGATCGCCCGCAGGACCTGGTGTGTCCGCCGCCCGTCGAGCGGGATCCGGAATGGACCCGAGCCCGAGTGGGGGAGGGCCAGCCGGGAGAGTTCGACCAGGAGGGCCGGACGATCGTCCGCATCGACCAGCAGGTATTCGTCGACGAGCGCGGCCTTGATCGCGGACGGCGTGCCGTTGGCGACAACGCGGCCGTCGTCGATCACGCAGATCCCGTCGGCCTGCTCGGCCTCCTCGAGATAGTGGGTCGTCAGGAAGATCGTCATCGCGCGCTCGCGCCGGACGGTGTCCAGGTAGCCCCACAGGCTTCGGCGGCTCGGCGGGTCGAGCCCGGCAGTCGGCTCGTCGAGAAATAGAACCTTCGGGTCATGCATGAGGCTGCGAACGATCTCGAGCTTGCGGCGCATCCCGCCTGAGTACGTCCGGACCGGATCGAAGACCTCGCGACCGATGCCGAGCAGTCCAGCGAGATCGCCGACCCGGCGTCGGTAGGCGGCGTCCATCAGCCGGAAGGCCGGAGCGTAGGAGTGGACGCCGTACAGGATGGCGTGCAGCCGAACGTTCTCCTCGCCCGTGAGGTTCTGGTCCAGGCTGGGACGCTGGAAGATGATCCCGACCGTGCGCCGGACCGCGCTCGCCTCCGTCACGAGGTCGAACCCGGCGATCGTCGCGCTGCCGCTGGTCGGCAGGAGGGTCGTCGTCAGGATCGAGATCGTCGTCGTCTTGCCGGCGCCATTCGGGCCGAGCAGGGCGAAGAACTCGCCTCCACCGACCTCGAAGGAGATACCGTCGACGGCGTTTCGCTCAGCTTTCCGGTACCGCTTGACGAGGTCGACGACCCGGATCACGAGTGGTCGCGGCGGTTCATGTGGGCCTGATGCATGGCATCACCCCGTGTGGCCGGTCCCGAACTGGCGATCCCCGGCATCGCCGAGGCCTGGCTGAATATAGCCGCGGTCGTTCAGCCCGCGGTCCAGCGAGGCGCAGTAGATGTCCACCTCCGGGTGGGCCGAGCTGACCGCCTCGACGCCCTCAGGGGCCGCGATCAAGTTGACCAGCTTGATGCGGACGGCGCCCCACTTCTTGAGCACCTCGATCGCGGCTGTCGCTGATCCGCCGGTGGCCAGCATCGGGTCCAGGATCAGGCAGAGGTCAACGGTGGCCGAATCCGGCAGCTTGTTGTAGTACTCGACCGGCCGCAGGGTGCGCTCATCGCGGAACAGGCCCAGGTGCCAGACCTGCGCGGTCGGCATCAGTTCGAGCATCGCGTCCACCATCCCCAGGCCAGCGCGCAGGATCGGCACCAACCCGATCCGCGCGTCCAGCTGGTGCGCAGTCATCGGCTCCATCGGCGTCCGAATCTTCAGCGGTCGCACACCGACATCGGCGAGCGCCTCGTAGCCCAGCAGCCACGACAGCTCGCGCACGACCTCCCGGAACTTCTTCGGCTCGGTCTTCTCGTCGCGCAGGATGGCAAGCTTGTGGAGGATCGCCGGGTGGCGCGAGACATGAAGATTCGGTGCGTCCACGCAACACCTCCGGGGGATGGCGGCAAGTTCGGGATTGGAGCCGTCGCCATCGTAGCAATCGCCGCGGTATCCTCGCAGTTCACCGCCTGCAGTGCCCGAGATTCGCGGAGACCGATCGACCTTGACCGCCCCGGCCAGCCCGGCCAACCCGTCCGCAGGACGCACGATCCGCACGGCTCCGCGCGCCCGTGGTGCGCCGCCCGTGCTGGTCCGCCAGGTCCGCAACGGCATCGAGGAGAGCGTCCATCGCGGCGACATCGTCGAGGTCGATGCGGCGGGCCGGCTCATCCGCCAGGTTGGTGACCCCGACCGAATGGTCACCCTGCGCTCGACCGTCAAGCCGTTCGGGGCGCTCGCGGTCATCGAAGCAGGCGGCATCAAGGCGTTCGATCTCGAACCGGCCGAAATGGCGATCCTGGCCAGCTCGCATTCCGGTGAGGACGTCCACGTGCGCACGCTTCAGGGCCTGTATCGACGGACGGGGGTGAGCCAGGGCCTGCTCGCCTGTGGATCGGAGGGGATGCCGCTCGACGAATTGACCGCCGCTCGCCTGGCGCGTGACGGCGAGAAGGCCGGGCCGATCCGGCACATGTGTTCCGGACAGCACACCGTCTCGCTCCTGCTCAGCCGCCTTCGGGGCTGGGATCCAACCGACTACTGGAAGCCGAATCATCCCTCCCAGGCCGCCTATCGCAGCGTGGTTGCGCAGGCCTTCGGGACGACCCCGGGGAAGCTGCGGACGGCGATTGATGGCTGCGGGGTCGAGACGTACGCGTTCCGCCTCCACGAGGTCGCACGAGCCTACGCGATGCTGGCCGATCCGTCGGCGATCCCTGCGGGGGACCCACGCAGCGCCCTTGCCGAGGGGCTGGTTCAGATTCGCGACGCGATGCTGGCTCATCCTGAGATGGTCGGTGGTCGCCACGATCGCCTGGACACGTCCCTGATGAAGGCGGCGCCGAACCGCGTGGTGAGCAAGTCCGGGACGGAGGCCCTCCGCGGGCTGGCGATCTTGCGCGGGCGACGCTACGACACCCATGACGACGGCCCGTCGGGTATGGCGATCAAGATCGAGGACGGCGACGGCTACGAACGAGGCACTCGCGCGGCCTCGGTCGAGGCGCTGCGCCAGGCCGGGGTGCTCGACGGCGGGGCCCTGCGCGAGCTGGCCCGCTATCACCGCCCCGTGACGCCCGATCCACATGGACGAGCCGCGGCGGAGGCAATCGTCGGTTTCGAGCTCGTGCCCGTGGGCGAGCTGACCGGCTGACCGATCCGGCCCACCGGCCGGACCGGCTGCTGCGAGCGACCAGCGCGATCATGAGCCTCGACGCCGATCCTTATCGAACCCTCGGGGTATCGCGTGGCGCCTCACTCGATCAGGCCAAGGCTGCCTACCGCCGGCTGGCCAAGGCCAACCACCCCGATGCGGGCGGCCCGTCGGCACTGCCGCGGTTTCTGGCGATCCAGGCGGCCTGGGAGCAGATCAGCGGGGGCGCGGCCGATCCGACAGCGCCCGGGCGCGCGGCGCGTCCAGCCGGGCGAACCGCGCGGCCGACAGGGCAAGCCACGGACGAACCACGAGCCGGCGCCGGGGCGCGATCGGCGCCGGGCGCGCCGTCCGGCTCGAACCCCAGGCGTCGACCGCCCGGCACAGGCTCACCGGGCACGCCGGGCACGGGCCGGGCGCCCCGGGGCACGGGCAGGGGCACCCCGGGCACGGGCAGGGGCACCCCGGGCACGACCGCCTCGGGTACGTCACCCGGCGGGTCCGGCAGATCTGCCGGATCAGGCGCCGAACGGAAGGCCCGCGGCAAGGCAACGCTCGGATCGACGTCATACGACGGCGCGGACGCCGGTCAGTTCGAGCCGGACTGGGTCGGCGCGAGCTGGTACGGCACGTCGAGCGGCACCTACTGGACGATCAACCCGAAGGAGTACGCTGACCCACGCAAGCACGGGCCCGAATACCAGGCACGGGCCCGCCGCCGGACGGAGCGCGGCACCGCACCCGACCCCGCCGCAACCCCTGACCCTGCGACTGAACCCGCGCCGGCGGCCTCAACTGAACGTGCCCATTCGACGAGCGGATGGCGGGAGGCCACGCCGGCTCCGCCAGGCGCAGGCCGTCGCCCGGCGGCACCCGTCCAGGGGCCCTCGCCGCAGCCAGCCCCAGGGACCATCCCGGATCCGGCGCGGGCCATCGCATCGTTCGGCCGCACCGTGCTGGACCCGGCCCAGGGTGGTCGACGTGGATGGGTCATCCGATCGATCGTCGGCTGGCTGCCACTCGCGTTCGGCCTTGGCTGGCTGGTCGGCGAATTGACCGGTTGTGGCCGGTTCGCGGCGACCTGTGGCCCGGCCGTGGGACCGCTAACCGCGATCGGGCAGGGGACTGTGCTCATTGCTGTGTTGATGCTGCCCGAGGTGGCGGCCGTCACGGCCGGGGCCGCCCTCGCGCTCTTTGCCGCGGCCATTGCCTCCAGTCTCGCCCTGTCGGCCACTGGCGCTGCGGTGGACCCGGCATCGAGCCAGGCTGCCCTCGGGGCCGTGCTGCTCGTCGCCTGGATCAGTGGAATCGCCGTCGCCATCCGCGTCCGCCAGCGCCGCCTCGACCGCTCCGCCGCGGACGCCCGCGGCCCCCTCGGCCGCGGGCCTCGTTCACGCCCGCCGGGTCCCGTATCCTGACCTGACGATGCCCCGCCGTCACGACCCTCGCGACCTGTCCGCCGCCGCCCAGGAATACCTGCTTGCGCTGCGCGTGACGGCCGGCGAAGACGGCGCCGAGCGGGTCACCGCGGCCCAGATCGCGCGCCACCTCGGCGTGACCACCCAGGCCGCCAGCGAGATGTTCCGCAGGCTCGTGGCCGACGGTCTGGTCGTCCACGCCGAGGGTCGTCATCTGCACCTCAGCGCCGCGGGACGGGCCGCCGCCGATGCGATCTTTCGCCGCCACGCCCTGATCGAATGGCTGCTGACCGCCGTGGTCGGGCTTGGCTGGGCCGAATCCGACGAAGAGGCTATGCGCCTCCAGGGCGCCATCTCGCCGCGGGTTGAGGCGCGTCTCGACGAAATGCTCGGTCACCCGGAAACCTGCCCGCACGGCAACCCGATTGACGCGGAGACCGCCCGACGGCGCCCGGCTGGTATGCCCCTGAGTGACGTCGAGGCCGGCCAGACGGCCACCATCTACCGGATCACCGAGGCGGCCGAGGAGGACGCCGGGCTGCTGTCCTACCTGGAGGCGCGCGCCCTGACGCCGGGTGCGCCCATCACCGTCCTGGCTCGGAGTGCGTCCCTGGACTCAATGACGCTCGATGGACCGCGCGGCCGCGCGAGCCTGGGGTTGCGACCGGCGTCACTGGTCCGGGTGCTGCTCGGCAAGGCTGATCCGGACCTGTTCCACACGGTGCCATCCGCGTGACCGGCCTCCCCGACGCAGACGGCCGCACCGGCGTGACCGGTCTCACGGGCGCCCCGCGGGTCCGCATCGCCCCGAGCCCTACCGGCCCGCTTCACATCGGCACCGCGCGCACCGCGCTGTTCAACTACCTCTTTGCGCGCCACACCGGCGGGACGTTCATCCTGCGCCTTGAGGATACGGACCAGGCCCGCAGCTCGATCGCGTACGAGAAGGACATCCTCGACGGCCTCCACTGGCTGGGTCTTCACTGGGATGAGGGACCGGAGGTTGCCGGCGCCAGGGCCCGCGGGCCGCACGCGCCATATCGCCAGATGGAGCGTCTTCCGAGCTACGCTGCGGCGGCCGAACGCCTCCGCGCGGCCGACCTCGTCTACCCGTGCTACTGCACGCCCGAGCTGCTGGACGCGGATCGCAAGGCACAGGAGGCGGCGAAGCAACCGCCAGGCTACGTCGGGTGGTGTGCCAGCCTGACGCCTGCCCAGCAAGCCGAGCGCGAGGCACAGGGTCGCCGCGGCGCCCTGCGATTTCGGGTGGGCGAAGGTGTCGTGGCCTTCGATGACATCGTGCGCGGCCACGTCGAAATCGACGTCAGCAATCTCGGTGGTGACTTCGCGATCGTCCGCGCGGACGGCCTGCCCCTCTACCACTTCACGGTCGTCGTCGATGACGCAGCCATGGAGATCACCCACGTCATCCGTGGCGAGGACCACCTGTCCAACACGCCCAAACACATCCTGCTGTTCCGGGCACTCGGCTACCCGGTGCCGCAGTTCGCGCATCTGCCCCTCATCCTCAATCCGGACCGCAGCAAGATGAGCAAGCGAAAGAGCCAGACCGCGGTCTCCGATTACGTCGATCAGGGCTTTGTCCCGGAAGCGCTGATCAATTACCTTGCGCTGCTCGGCTGGGCGACCGGGACAGAGGAGGAGATCCTCTCGCTCGACGAGATCGCCGAGCGCTTCGATCTCCATGCCGTCCACAAGGGTGGTGCGATCTTCGATCGTAAACGCCTCGAATGGCTCAACGGCCAATGGATCCGCCGCCTCGCCGCAGAGGACCTGATCGACCGGCTGCGTCCGTTCGTGCAGGCCGAGCTCGATGCCGGGCGGATCGACTGGATGCCGTCGGACGATGAGTTGCGTTCGCTGCTCCCCGTCGTCCAGGAACGGCTTCCGACCCTGGGTGCCGTCGGCGATCTCGCGGGCTTTCTGTGGGTTCACGAGGTGCCGGTCGAGGCAGCCACACTCATCCCAAAGCGCTGGGACTTGGCCACGACGCAGGCTGGCCTTGCCGCTGCGCGCGAGATCATCGAAGCCATCGGCGATGTCGCCTTCGAAGCCGAGGAGCTGGAGCCGCCGCTGCGCGCCCTGGCCGAATCACGGGGTTGGAAGCCGGGCGACCTGTTCATGGCCATTCGGGTTGCCGTGACCGGCCGAACCGCGACGCCGCCCCTGTTCGACACGCTGGTGGCCCTGGGACGCGAGCGAACGTTGCGCCGACTCGATCGGGCCCGGGAACTGCTCGACACCCTGGGGGCCGGGCCGGGGTGATCGTCTGTCGCTCGTGTCAGTTCGAGAACGCCGCCGGAGACCAATTCTGCGGCTCATGTGGCCTGTTCCTCGACTGGGCGGAGGAACCTGTTCAGGGGGCTCCCCAGCCTGGTGTGATCGAGCCAATCATCGATCCACTGCCCGTAGAGATCCCCGCGAAGCCCAGCACAGCCGCCGTGCCCGCAGGCCTTGTCCGCTGCCCGAACTGTGGAATCGCCAACGCGGCGACGCGAACGTTCTGCCAGTCCTGCGGCCAGGGCCTGGTCACACCCGACCCACCCCGGCCGCCCGAGAAAGCCTCACCGGACGATGCGGGCCGTCGGCCGGTCAATCGGTTGATCCCGGTCGCCATCGCAGGGCTCCTGGTCGGCGTCGCCGCGGTGGTCGTGCTGATGTCTGGACTGATGAACCCCGGGGGCGGCGACGATCCCGGGACCGCGACCTCGTCGTTGCCAGGCGCAAGCCCGTCCGCCCCAGCTGCGACACGGAGTGCCGCAACCCAGGCTCCGGCCTCTCCCTCAGCGCCCTCGGCCACGCCGTCGCCGACTCCAGTGCCTTCCACGTCGCCTCCCGCGCCGGCTGTCCTCGACGGGATTGCCTTCACGGGCGTGCGCGACTCGAATGCTGACCTCTACCTCGTCCAGCCGGACGGCAGCGGGCTCGTTCGCCTCACGGACCACCCGGCCGCCGACAACAGCCCCGCCTGGTCCCCCGACGGCACGCGGATCGCCTTCGCGTCCAATCGCGACGGGAACTCCGAGATCTACCTGATGACCGTGGACGGGTCGGCGGTTCAGCGCCTCACCGACGACCCGGGCCGCGACGGAAATCCTGCCTGGTCGCCCGACGGCACCCGGATCGCGTTCGTCAGCGATCGTGCGGGCAATCACGAACTGTACGTAGTCGGCGTCGAGGGCACGAACCTGCTGCGCTTGACGAACCAGGGCGCGGCCGACCTGACTCCAGCCTGGTCGCCCGACGGTGCGCAGATCGCGTTCGCGAGCGACCGCTTGGGCAACCGCGAAATCTATGTGATCGACGCGGATGGCACCGGTCTGCTGCGTCTCACTCGGCACGGCGGACGCGATGCGACGCCCGCGTGGTCCCCGGACGGGACGCGGATCGCCTTCTCACGTGATGTCGACGGGCGGCTGCAGATCGCCGTGATGAATGCGGACGGCTCGGGTTTACGACGACTGACCAACGATTCGGTCGAGGCCACCTACCCGGTCTGGTCGCCGGACGGCCGGACCCTCGCGTATCGAAGCAAACGCGACGGCACCTACGATCTCTACCTGGTTGCTGCCGGCGGCGGAGAGCCGACCCCGTTGATCCTGGGCGTCACGGACGACCTCGATCCAGCCTGGAGATAGGTTGGCGCGCTCGCCAATGCGGCGTTAACACGCGTCGCTATGCTGAGGCCAATGGCACGTACCATCCTGGTCGTCGAGGACGAGCCGACGCTGCGCGAGACCTTGGTCGAGGCGCTCGAGAGCGATGGGTTCCGGGTCGTCGTCGCCGCGGATGGTCGGGAGGCGCTCACCCGCTTCCGAGCCGAACGCCCCGACCTCGTCCTGCTGGACGTCATGCTGCCGCACCTGTCAGGGATCGAAGTCTGTCGAATCATCCGTGCCGAATCCGGCGTTCCGATCGTCATGCTCACGGCCAAGGACTCCGAGCTGGACAAGGTCGTCGGGCTGGAGCTCGGCGCCGACGATTACGTGACCAAGCCGTTCAGCCTGCGTGAGCTATCGGCCCGCATCCGGGCGCTCTTCCGTCGCTCCGACCAGGCCATCGCCGTCGAAGGGGCGCCCGCCATCATCGATCTTGGAACGGTCCAGGCTGACCTCGGGGGTCATCGATTGCTCCGCGATGGCGAGGTCGTCCCAATCAAGCCGCGGGCTTTCGAACTGCTCGCCTTTCTCATTCGCCACCCCGGCCAGGTGTTCACCCGTGATCAACTCCTTGAGCACGTCTGGGGTTACGACTACGGCGGAGAGACCCGCACCGTGGACGTCCACGTCCACTGGTTGCGCAGCCGGATCGAAATCGACCCAGGCCACCCGGCCTTCATCCACACCGTGCGCGGGGTCGGCTACGTCTTTCGCCGCCCGACCTGATGCCCCGCGCCGAGCGTGCATATCCCAGGCGGCTCCCCACGGCGTCGGTGCCCAAACGGACCGCAAGCGTTGACGGGCCGATAAACCGCCGTTGATCTGCGCCGTCGAAGATGCGAACCATGCCGACGGCCACTCGCCAGCCCGGTTCCCCTCGGCCCGCCGTGTGGCGGTCCAGCGACGAGACGGCCATCGGTGACTCACATCCGCTCGAGGTCCTCCTCCCTTCGGGCGGTGCCCTCCCTCCCGCTCCAGCGCCAGCACCGCACCGGGTGCTGGCGCTGGATGCCATTCGGCTGCGACGGGACCTCCAGAACAGTCATCGCCACCCCGACTCATGGGCGAGTCCGTCGTTCGCACGCGAGGTGGGTCTGGTTCGCGCCCATCTCGCGCCGTTGCGCAGCCGACGCAGTCTCACGGCCTCATTCGGCCGCGAAGCCTTCCAGTCGCTTGGCGGTGATCCTTGGGCCGGCATGTTGCTCCGAGGGAGCACGCTATTCGGGCCGACCCGCGCGGCCTATGCCATCCGCTGGCTCGAACTCGGAAGCGGCACAAGCCTGCCGGCGTGGACCTGCCTCCTCGCGAAGGAAACCGTCTGACCACGGTCGACCACGCTCGGCGGCGGGGTCTGCTCCGGTTTCACCGAGCACGGACGAGCCGTCCCTCCCGCTATGCTTCCCGGATGCGCCTGTCAAGCCTCTTTTTTACCACCCTGCGCGACGATCCTGCCGAAGCGGAGATGCCGTCGCATCGGTTGCTGTTGCGGGCCGGCTACATGCGTCAGCTGGGATCCGGGATCTACTCGTTGCTGCCACTCGGCTTCCGCGTTAACAAGCGGGTCGAGCAGATCGTGCGTGAGGAGATGGACCGGATCGGCTGCCAGGAGATGGAGATGCCGGTCGTCCACCCCGCGGACGTCTGGCGGGCCAGCGGGCGCTACGACGCGGTGGGGCCGGAGATGGGCCGGTTCAAGGACCGGGCCGGCCGGGACATGGTCCTGGCGATGACCCACGAGGAGGTCGTCGGCGGGCTGCTGGCCGACATCGTTCGAAGCTACCGGCAGCTCCCAATGGTGGTCTACCACTTCCAGACCAAATGGCGCGACGAGCCCCGGGCCCGCGGTGGCCTCATCCGCGTCCGCGAGTTCGTGATGAAGGACGCCTACAGCATCGATCGTGACGACGCGGGTCTGGACGTCAGCTACTGGGCACAGCACGGAGCGTACGTCCGGATCTTCGAGCGGCTGGGCCTTGCGACGATCGCCGTGTCGTCAGACGTCGGGATGATGGGCGGCTCGGGGGCCCATGAGTTCATGGTCCTCAACCCGGCCGGCGAGGACGTCCTGGTGCTGTGCGAGGCGTGCGGGTATGCCGCAAATCGGCAGGTCGCGGTGGTGCCGCGCGAGCTTCCCGTCCCGGAGGAGCCTCGGGCGCTCGAGGAGGTCGCCACGCCGGGCACCACGACGATCGCGACTCTGGCAGCCTTCCTTGGCGTAGGCCCGGAACGAACGGCCAAGGCCGCCTTCTTCACGACCGGAGACAGCCGGCTGATCACCGCGATCGTGCGTGGGGACCACGAGGTCAACGAGACCAAGCTGTTCAATGCGGTCAAGGCGACCGGTGGGATGCGCCCGGCCACAGTCGAGGAGATCCGGGCCACCGGGATGGAACCGGGATATGGCTCGCCGATTGGGGCGCGGGGCACGGTCGTGGTCGTCGATACCCTGGCAGCGGCGTCAGCCAATCTGGTGGCCGGCGCCAACCGCGAAGGCTTCCACTACCGAAACGTCAATCACGGGCGGGATTTCACGGCCGATATCGTCACGGACCTGACCAGCGCGGTCGAAGGCGACGCGTGCCCGACGTGCGGACAGCCCGTGATCCTGCGTAACGGGATCGAGGTTGGCAACATCTTCAAGCTCGGGACCAAGTACTCGGACGCCTTCGGGGCCTCGTTCCTGGGCGAGGATGGGGTGGCGCATCCGATCGTGATGGGCTCGTACGGAATCGGGATCGGCCGGAATGTGGCCTGCATCGTCGAGGCCCACCATGACGACAAGGGCATCGTCTGGCCGGCCGAAGTCGCCCCGTATGCCGCCCACCTGGTCACGATCGGCGCAGCGCGCGACCCTGCGGTGACGGAGGTGTCCGAGCGGCTCCACGCCTTCGCGCTCGAGGCCGGCCGGGAGATCCTGTGGGACGACCGGGACGAGTCGCCGGGGGTCAAGTTCACGGATGCCGAGCTGCTCGGGATGCCGTGGATCCTGACCGTGAGCCCTCGGTCATTGGCGGCGGGCGGCGTGGAGGTCACGGATCGGGCGACTGGGGAGCGTTCGACGCGATCGATCGAGGCGGTGGAGGCGCTGCTCGCCGGTCGCTGACCCCTGGGCGCTGGTCGCCGGTGGTTTGCGTCGATCGCGGGGCCCTGGTCGCAGGACTATTGGGCCGGCGGCGCCACGGGCTCCGCGTCCTCCAGAAACGTCTCGCCGGTCGTCCCGTCGAGAGCCACCACCGCCTCGCCAACCTCGGGCAGGGTGGCGATCAGCTCCGCCGAGCTGACCGACGTGCCAGACAGGATCTCGCCCTCGTCGATCCGGCCGATCGTGAACGCAATACCCGGCGGAATGGAGGCGGACAGGACGATTTCGCTGATCCGATACGGGGAGCGCTTGTCCCGCAACGAGGCGTTCGTGCGCTCCTGGAGTGCCGTTGCCTTGATGATCAGGTCGGCCAGCGTGCCCGGATCGATCCGTTCCACGACCGTCGTCATCCCGCGACGGGCCTTGCCGGCCGTCTCCCTGGCCTGCCGGGTCAGCCGTTCGTGGGTGGCTGGATCCGCGGCCGCTCGGCCGGCCTCCGTCGCCTTGACCCGCGCAGCCTCGGCAGCATGCTGCGCACCTTCCGCCGCGGCCTCGGCGGCCTCCCTGGCACGTTTCATAAAGCTCATTGACGAAAGCCTATATCAGCGGGCCGCGCAGGCGTCGATGGCAGGACTTCGCGCTCGGCTCGAGCGAGGCACTGACCTCAGGGCACCGCCCGGCAGGGCCACCAGGATGGATCGCGACGGCGGACGAGCATGGAGGCATTCCGTGCTCTCTGCCAGGTGTGATTCACCAATAGAGCAGGCCGATGTGCCAGGAGGGAGTCGGAGCAACCCGGGCGCCGGGCAGTCCGCCGAGCCGGGCGGTCCGGGAGCCGAGCCGAAGAGTCCGCGATGTCGTTCTCAGGCGCAGGTTCGAGGCAGGTCCCTCGTGGACGGGTGCCACTTCCTTCAGTTTCGGCAGGAAGTCGGAGCTCTTCACGCTGAGCTGTGCCAGAAGTGCGCCTTGAGGACGACATGTCTCTCCAGGGAAGCCCACCGAGCCCGGCAGCTCAGCACAGTCAAAGGCTGGGACGCTTACGACGAGCATCAGGGCATTCCCCACCGGCCCCCTTCGGCCACTAGGATGCTGCGATGCCGCCGCGCCCGATCCTGCCGAGCGATGACCTGTACCTGCGACTCGAACTGCCCACAGACGCCACTGCCGAGGCGATCGAGCTTGCGTGGCGGGCCCTACTGCGCCGGCATCATCCCGACATTGCCGGCCCGGTCGGCCTCGAGGTCTCGAAGCGGATCAACGTCGCCCACGACTGGCTCAGCGACCCGGGGCTTCGCGCCCGCTACGATCGCGACCGGGGAGTGCCCGGCGCAGCGACTCGCAAGGGAGCGGATGGCGGGTCGTGGCGCGACAGCCACGCGTCCGCCGCCCACGCGCGGGTCCGTCACCGGCCGCGTCCAGCGGAAGACCAGATCGCCCGGTTCCTGGACCGGATCAGCAGCCTCACCCCGGACGAACTCGATCGTCTCGAGGCCGCGGACCCGGCGCCGATCGCATTCGGCGCGACGATCCGCCGATTCATTCCGGACGGCGGCCGGGCAGCGCTCGAATCGGTGGAGGCAGAGATCGCCCGTCGCCTATCAGCGTCAGCCGCTGCTCGTCCCGGGATCCATGACACCATCGACGCCTACGCCGCGGAACTGGTCCTCGGCTCGTTTCTGGACGACCTCCTGAGTGAGCCGTTTCGGGCGCGCGCCAGGGAGCGCCTGACGCGAGGCTGGGAAGCGGCCGTCGGGCAGCCACGGTATGGGCCGAACGGCAAGGCGATCAGCGAGCTGCTCGGGCGCCTTCGGGTCCTGGGCAAAGCTGGGATCGCGGCGCTCGGCGCCCGTGGCTCGCGTGCTCGACTTGGTGAAGACCCGTGGCCGCCGGGAGTCTCCCCCGAGGATGACGAAGCCCTGCGCGTGTCATCGGTCCTGGCGGCTCGCGATGCGATCGATGCGATTGCGTTCGCGGCGACCGCCGGCCCCGCCGCCTCTGCCGCGACAGGGCCATCCGCCGCGACCGGGCCATCCGCCGCCCCCGCCGCGGGAGCCGCCGCCGCGGGAACCCGACTTGACCGCACAACCATCACTCGAGCCGGACGGGCCGCGGCGCGGATCACCCACCTGCTGGTCCTGCGCCACGCGTTCGCGCCGGCGACGTTCGACCAGCTCATCGCGCCTTGGCGGCCTAGCCTGATCCCTGACGATCTGCCGACCCCGCGCGTCCGTCGACCGTCTTCCGGGTAGGGGGTCGAGCGCCGCACCGAGACCAGCGCACCTCGCCGACCTCGCGGCCCGCACCTCTCGCCCGCTCCGCCACGCCCGCACGTCGCGCCCGCCCCTCCTACCCCCCCGCGCGCGGCGCACGCCGGCTGTGCGATGCTCGCGCCGTGGAACCTCTCCTTATCGCGATCGCGGTCGTGCTGGCCGCGCTGGTCGGCCGATCCGTGCTGCGTGAGCGACGACTGGCCGCCCGAATCCGTGCCGTCGCCGGCGCGACGGAGGGTGCCGGCCCGGCCGCAGCCGGGGCCCCGTCAGCCGTCGCCTCGGTCACAACCGACCGCGACCGGAATGCCCACGCCGAGCCTGAGCCCCGAACTGATCGGCGCGCCCATGACGAGGCGGTCGATGCCCTCACCCAGGGCGTCCTCACCGTGGATCGCGGACTCCGGATCACCGCCGCGAACCCCATCGCGCACACGTTCCTCGATCGCGTGCCCGGCACGGTCGTCGGCCGGACGATCATCGAAGCATTTCTCGATACCCAGGTCGAGGCCATCGTGGCGACCGCCCTGGAGCAGGGTTCCGCTGCAGGTGAAATCGGGCGCGCCGATGCCGGTGGGCGTCGGCTGCTGATCCGTGCTCACCGTTTGTCCGCGGGTGGCGTGTGGCTCACCCTCGAGGATGTCTCCGAGCTCCGTCGCCTGCAACACATCCGGACCGAGTTCATCGACAATCTGTCCCACGAGCTGCGAACGCCGCTCACCACGGTCAGCCTGTTGGCCGAGACGTTGACCCGCGATGCCGAAGCCGCCGGTGACGCCATCCCCGCCAAGATGCGCGACCGAATCGGCAAGATCGAGCTGGAGACCGGCCACCTGGTCCAGATGGTCAGCGAGCTGGTGGATCTTTCCAGGATCGAGAGCGGGAGCACGATCAACGTCGTCGAGCTCGTCGATCTCGGTCAGGTCGCGACCGAATCGGTCGAACGGGTCCGCCTGTTCGCCGATCGCCAGGGGGTTGCGTTGCACGTCGAGGCCGCCGCCAACCTGCCGCCGATCCGGGGCGATGCGGCGCGGCTTGCGCAGGTCTTTATCAATCTGCTCCACAACGCGGTCAAGTTCAGCCCTGACGGCGGTGAGGTCAGCGTCACCGTGCGGGTCGAGGACGGACGCCTGGTCAGTGCCGTCGCCGACCATGGCGTCGGCATCCCGGCATCGGCGCAGGCGCGGATCTTTGAACGGTTCTACAAGGTGGACCGGGCAAGGGTCCGCGGCGAGACCGGCGGGACCGGCCTGGGTCTGGCGATTGCGCGCCATATCATCGAGCGGCATGGCGGTACGATCTGGGTTGAATCGGTCGAAGGGGTCGGCTCCACGTTCAGGTTCGCGCTGCCGGTCGCGGGACCCCAGTCGTAAGCGGAGGGCGAGACGCACAACCGATGGAGCAGGTTCACGTCGCCACGCTCAACATCCGGAACCTGGCCGATCGCTGGACGGAGCGGCTGCCGCTACTGCTGGCCGACATGGCGGCGCTCAACCCGGACATCCTGGGCCTCCAGGAGGTGATCTACCCGATGCAACAGGATCGGCTCATCGGGGCAGCCGGGGAGGCTCACTACCGGGTAATCCGGGGCTGGGCGGGTCGCCCGGAGTACGGCAACAGCCTGCTGGTCCGGGAGCCACTGGTCGGCGACCACCCGGAGCGCCTCGATCTCGGCCTCCACCGATCGGCGCTGCGTGCGTCCATCGCCCTGGCGGGAGGCGAGATGCTGCTCGTCGTGGTGACTCACCTGCATCACGAGGTGCCCGATGTCGCACAGCGCGATGACCAGGCTCGCCAGCTCCTCGACTGGCTCGACGGCACGTCGGGGGCCAGGGAGACCGACGGGCCGGCCATGGCACCGCCGATAGCCGCCCAGGTCGTGATGGGCGACTTCAACGCCCATCCTCAGGAGGCGGCGGCGATCCGGATGCGGGCGGCCGGCTTTCGGTCCGCCTACGCGGAGCTCCATGGCGCCGATCCGGCCGCGACCTGGCCGTCCGGTATCCAGGCGCCCGGGATGGATACAGATGGCGATCCGTCCTGTCTCGACTACATCTGGATCCGTGGAGCCGTGCGCGTCGAGTCCGCCCGGGTGGTCTTCGATCGCCCCCATCCCGACGACCCCACGCTCTTTCCGAGCGATCACCTCGGGCTTTCTGCGCACGTGCTCATCGGAGACGCCCTCGGAGCGCCGCCGGACCGGGTGGGGGATCGTTGATCGAACCCCGGATCGGAGGCCGGACCCTGCGGCTGGCCCATCGAGGCGATTGGCGCCGGGCCCCCGAGAACACCCTCGCGGCCTTCCGCGCCGCGCTGGCCATCCCGGCTTGCGACGGGCTCGAATTCGACGTCCGGGCAGCGGCTGACGGCGTCCCGGTCGTCTACCACGATGAGACGCTGGCCAGGATTCACGGCCGACCCGAGCGGGTCGACGCGCTGGCCTCCGACGTTCTCGCCGACATCGGCGTGCCCTCGCTGGCGGACGTGCTCCAAGCGGTTGGTCGCCGCCCATTTCTGGACATCGAGCTGAAGGTCGACCCGGGCCCTGCCCTCGTTGAGGTCCTGGCCGCGGGTCGCGGACCCGAGCTGCACAACGCGGTGGTTTCCTCATTCGAGCACCGCGCCCTCGAGGCGATCGGGCGCCGTGCACCGACATGGCCACGCTGGCTCAATACGGTCGAGTTGGATGACGCCATCGT
>JANPDO010000081.1:0-7069 GCA_031431535.1 Chloroflexota bacterium | reverse complement strand
TCACATGTGTCGCCGATGTCGCGACTCATGTGTCGCCTATGTCGCGACTCATGACAATGGCGCGCCCGGAGGGATTCGAACCCCCGACCTACTGATCCGAAGTCAGTCGCTCTGATCCACTGAGCTACGGGCGCGTCCGCGGATTAAAAACCGGACCATTTCAGTGGCAGGTGACGGTGCCCGAATCGGTGAAGGTCTTGCCGGCGATCGGGACGAACTGCCACGCGTAGCCAGTCGCCGAGAGGGTCAGCTTGACGACCCCGTGGGTGGCACTGTTGCGGACCTGGCTGTTGGCCCGGACGGTCCCGAAGCTGCGCAACGATGCGCCGCCGGTGCCCACCACGAACTGTCGGATGCCGTGCTCGTTGTCGGCGGTGCCGGCCGGGGTCTGCGGCGCGAATCGCTCGTAGTCGTGGTCGTGGCCGTTGATGATCACTTCCGCGCCAGCCTGATAGAGCGCGTCCCAGAGCGGCGCGGTGACAGCGTCATCGCCGTGCTCCCCGGAGCTGAAGCGCGGGTGATGCCAGTAGGCGAGGACGCAGGCCCGCGGGGACGTGGCCAGATCCGCGCGCAGCCACTGCTCCTGCTCCGATCCGACACCACAGCCGACCGCTGCGCAATTGGAGTTCAACGCATAGATCCGCCAATTGCCCAGGTCGTACGCGTACCAGCCGGTACCCGTTGGGCCGGCCCGTGCCCCAAAGTAGTCGAAGTAGCCGGCCGCGCCCGAGGTCCCATAGTCGTGATTGCCAGGCGCCGGCCAGGTTCGATCGCGGAAGGCGCCCCAGGTCGGTTCGTAGCAGTCGCGGAACTGGGCCGCACTGCCGGTTTCGTAGGCGTTGTCGCCGGCGGTAAAGACGGTCCCCGGGATCCCCGCGACGAGCTTGCCGGTCGCGGTGTCGCCGGTCAGGCTGCATGAGGCGATGTCACCGGCACCGACGAGCACGGCGCCGGCCGTTGTCGGCGGGGTGGGGGACGGCGAAGGCGGGGGTGGCGCGGTCGGCGATGGTGCCGGTGGAGCGGTCGGCCCGGGTGGGGCAGACGGCGCGGGTGTGCCCGGGTCGGCGACGTCCGTCAGGACGACGAACGAATCGAGATCTACGCGTGGATGGCCTGGCGTCCCGATGGCTCGAATCTCCACCGTGTGTTTGGCGGAATCCGGCCAGCTTCGCGAGAAGACCATCATCCGGGCCGCCGTGGTCGCGCGATAGGTATCGACCTTCCCGGCAAGGACCCCGTCGATGTAGACCTCCGCGGCGCCGCGCACCGGGCTCTTCGCGGCCACCCAGGCGAACGATCGGCCGGTGAACGTGAACTGGGCGATCCCGCCAACCGTTTGGGTCGAGCGCGCCGCTTTGCCGTCGTACGACTTGGACGTGGTCCGACTCCAGGTGCCCTTGATGAATGTCAGCGCTCGGGTGGTCTCCTGTGCGACCGCGAGGCGGAAGGACCCGGCCACGCTCCACTCTCCGACATTGCCGGCGCCATCGACGGCCCGGACCTGGAACCGATACGTCCGGTTGCGCGGCATCGTGAGCGAAGCGGTTCGCGCCGTGGGAGACGAGACGGGCATCGTCGCCCAGGCCGCGCCGTCGACACTTCGCTGGAGTTCGTAGCGCGCTACGCCCGACTCCGTATCGGTGGCGGCGTCCCAGGTGATCGTGACCGGTACCCCACTGCCGATCCCGCGATTGACCGGGAGGGTCACGCTTGGCGGCCTGGCCACTGGAGCCGTCGCGTCAACGAGCACCGTGATCGGTGTCGTCCCGGAGACGCCGTTGGCGGTCGCCACGACGTCCGCGATGCCCGGCTGGGTCGCGCTGAAGTGACCGGCTGCGTCGATCGTGCCAATGGGTGGCGACACGGACCATGTGACCTGGCCCGCCCCGAGCGGGACCGGGTTGTAGGCGGCGTCCATGCCGCTGGCGGTGAAATCCAGTGCCGCATTGACGTAGATCGCCGGCGTTCCAGGGCGCAGATTGAGCGCGGCGAGCGGCCCCGTCGGGGCGTTGCTGACGACTTGGATGCTGTTGGTGACCGCTCGCTCGGTGCCGTCCGATGGCCGGTTCACCAGGACCGGCCCGGCCGTTCCGGCGCGGCGGATCGCGAGCGACGTGGACCCGCCACCGTCGAGATTGAGCGCCACCATCGCGCCGCGGGACAGCATGAATTCGGCCAGTTCGGGGAGCCGGACGCCATCGCTCCAGCCCGCCTGTCGGCCGTCGACGGTGGCGAGGATCATTCGCCCATCGGCGGTCAGCCCCACGGCGCTGCGCGGGTGGATCTCGTCGGCGCTGGCCGGTCGAGGCGAGATGAAGACGGCTCCATCACGAACGATCCATTCACGCCCGCCGACCGCGTGCTGGATCGACTCCCAGCCAGCGGTCACCGCCGTAGACAGGGTGACCGGCTCGCCCGGGACGACGGCGGCCAGCAGTGACGTCACCGGCACGGTGAGCACCACGGTCCCTGGATCGATCGGTCCGCCACCATCGGCGGTTCTCGTGGTTAGGACGAATCCGGTCCAGACGCCGGAGGTCCGCAGGGGCAGCGCCAGCCCGCCGATGACGAGATCGATCCCTGACGAGGCGTTGCTGGTCCGGCTCGCGAACCGCGGCGAAAAGAGGACGACTTCGCCCGCCCGGCGAAGCTGGTTGACCCGGTTGATGAGGTACTGGGCGCCCAGCGACGTCGTAAGCGTGATGCTGACAAGCGGCGCGCCGATCAGCGGCCGGCCGTCCGCCCCGATCCCGAACGTCGGACGGGCCGCGGGACCCACGGCGACCAGTTCGCCGGCTTCCACGTGGAGGCCGTTTGGAGCGAGCTCCATGTCGTTGGCGTAGCCGGCCCAAACGTCGCCATTGATCGCGGCGACCACCCGGTGGCCCTCGACCGAGCGCCCGGCGGCCTGGCTGCTGGTCCGCTCGAGACCGGCGACCAGCCCATTGGACAGTGACGATTCGAACGAG
The DNA here is from genome assembly GCA_031431535.1 of Chloroflexota bacterium. Lineage (GTDB taxonomy): Bacteria > Chloroflexota > Limnocylindria > Limnocylindrales > CSP1-4 > SPCO01. Next base: position 4,100 of record JANPDO010000081.1, on the reverse strand, counting down.
ATGGCCGGGTTGGCGAGGTCGATCTCGACGATGTTGACCGCTTGGCTCCCGGCGGTCGTCAGGATCCGCCCCTGGTCATAGGTGACGCCCGGTGCGAGTGGTTCACGCCCGACCGAGGCGTAGGCGCTGGCAATGGCAGCGGTCGCCGGGGCTGGCGTGCCGACGGCGAACGGCGCGATCGTGACGATCAGGGCCAGAACGAAGGTCGGGGCGGCGTGGTGCCTCGGTGGCTTCGGCAAGTGCAGCTCTCGTGCAGGTTCGCGGGGACGCAGGGTCGCTTGGCTGTGGGCCGCTGCCCGTTACCGCGCCAGCCTACCAGTCGGGGGCGATCTGGGCCGCCAGCCAGGTTGCGGGCTCGACGCGGGGTCGGATCAGCTCGGCACGTCCGCCACGCACGGCGATCTCGGCTGGGATCGGGTGCGACAGGAACAAGGGCATCGATTCGGTGAAGCCGTAGGCGCCGACATCGAGGACGGCGACCAGTTCGCCGACCTCGGGCGGGCGCATCATGGATCCTTGGCAGAAGATGTCAAGGCCCGAGCAGAGCGGGCCGGCGATGGTGACCGGCTGGATCTCGGTCGCCCGGGGCCGGGTGGTGTCCTCACGGCTGCCGAGGCGCCCGTCCTGGCGGCCAGGGGCGCCCAGTGCACGAACCCGGTGCTCCTGGCCGGTGAGCGCCGGGCGCAGGACGTGATGGACGCCGCCGTCGAGGATGACCACCATCGAACCATCGACAGTCTTGCGGTCTACCACCCGAGCGACATAGGCGCCGGCCGGGCCCACCAGAAAGCGACCGGGTTCGAGCAGCAGTCGCGCTTCGGCGAGCACCGGATCGTCCGCCCAGCCCGCCGTGATCGCGGCAAGCCCGCTACCCAGCCGTTGCAGATCGAGCGGTTCCTCATGATCCGAGTACGGGATTCCAAGCCCACCCCCGACATCCACCAGGCGGATCCGCGTGCCGGTCGCAACGGCGAGCCGGCGGGCGGCGCTGACCGTCGCGTCGACGTGCGCGAGCAGGATCTTCGCGTCGAGGACATTGGACGCGCCGAACGAATGGAGCCCGACGAGATCGAGATGCGGCGAGCGACTCGCCCGCCGGGCCGCCTCGATCAGATCGGTGTCATCCATGCCGAACTTGCCGGCACCACCGTCGCCGACCAGCCGGACGCGTTCGAGCCCGGCGTCACCGGGGGTAGCTGAGCGCAGCATGACCGGCTGAGTTCGTCCTGCCTCGGCGGCAATGGCCTCGAGCCGTGCGAGTTCGGCCGGCGATTCCAAGGTGACCGCGCGAATGCCGAGGGCGACCGCCTGGCGGAGTTCGTCGTCGCGCTTGCCGGGGCCGGTCATGACGATTCGATCCGGCGTGATGCCGGCGCAAGCCGCCAACTGGAGTTCGCCCCCGGACGCGACATCAGCACCCAGCCCCAGGCGCCCCAGGTGGGCCACCACGGCCAGGGCCGGGTTCGCCTTGACGGCGTAGGCGACCTCGGCGACCGGCGGGAGCACGCACCGCAGCGCATCGACCCGGCGCTCGATCACGTCGAAGTCGTAGACGTAGAACGGCGTCCCGTATCGCTCGGCGAGCTCGTCGGGCGCGCATCGGTCGATCCAGGTCCCCGCCGAAGCGGATTCCAACCTGGTTGGTGAACGGGACACGATCCGGTCGTCTTCACCAGCCGGGCTGGAGCGATCGAACTGTTCCGGCCGTGATGTGTCCTGGATTCCAGCGGCGTTGGAGAGACCGACGGCGCCGCGGTGCGATCGGTCGCGGACACCAACCCGGCTGGAATCGCCGCAGCGTCGCGTCACCGAAGCGCGTCCTCCAGCGCGACCCTCGCCGACGTGCCGGCGTCTCGATCCTTGATCAGGAGGGCCACCGTGGCCGACAGCCCGTGCTCTGCCGCAAAGGCACCCCCGAGTGTCCTGGCCCCGGGGATCACCACGGCACCCGGGGGCACGACGAGCGGGCGATCGACGGTTCCCTGGAGCACCGTGTCGCGGACAAGGTCGTACAAGCGGGATGTGCCTGTCAGGACCACGCCCGCGGCGATGACCGCCCCTGTGCGGACGAGGACCCCCTCAAGGAGGGCGCTGCCGGCGCCGATGAACGCGCCGTCCTCCACCAACACAGGTCGTGCGCCGGGCGGCTCCAGTACGCCGCCGATCGTGACTCCGGCTCCGACGTGGACGTCCGCTCCGATCTGTGCGCACGAGCCGACGAGGACATGCGAATCGATCATCGACCGTGGGCCGACCCATGCACCGACATTGACATACGAAGGCGGCATGACCACGACGTTCTCGCCCAGGTAGGCCCCGCGCCTGACCGCCGTGCCGCCCGGGACGATCCGCCACGGGCCGCCGGCCAGGTCGCCGCGTGGCGGCACGCCCACACGATCGCGGAAGGTCAGAGGGCCGACCGTCCAGTCGGTCATGGTGCGGTCGGCGAAGCAGGCGAGGATCGCCGCCTTGACCTCGGGTCTGACGCGCCAGCCGTCAGGCGCGCCGGGATCCGGTTCGGCAGCGCGGATCCGGCCGGCCTCCAGGTTGTCGAGCACAGTGCGCGGATCGATCGCGATCGAAGGAGGGCGGGTATCCATGGTGTTGACAAGCTCCAGCTCGGCGATCACGCAACGGCCTCACGCGACCGCGCCGCGGCCACGATCCGCCCGCCGCCGGTCTCGGTCAGTCCGAGCCCTCGAAGTATCGCCGCGAGCGAGGCTCGTCCTTCGGTCTCCAGCGGAAGGAGTGGGGCTCGGACCGTGTCCGTCTCCAGCAGCCCCATCAACATGAGGGCCGCCTTGACCGGTACCGGGTTGGGTCCCCCTCGGAAATTCCCGAGGAACAGCGGCAGCCAGCGTTCGTGGATCCGCCGGGTGCTCTCCCAGTCACCGGCGCGAGCGGCGGCGCACATGGCGGCAAGTTCACCCGGGATCTCGTTAGAGGCCACCGACACGACGCCATCGCCACCCATCGCCAGGATCGGCAGGGTCCAGGCGTCGTCGCCGGCCAGGACCGCCACGTCGCGTGGTCGCTCACGACAGATCCGGGCGATCTGCTCGAGGTTGCCGCTGGCCTCCTTCACGGCGACCACGCGCGGATGCTCGGCGAGCCGCAGGAAGGTGTCGGCGTCGACATTGGTGCCGGTCCGCGACGGGACGTTGTAGACGACGATCGGCAGGTCGCCCTCGTCGGCGATGGCCCGAAAGTGCGCGTCCAGCATCCGGCCATCGGGCCGGTTGTAGTAGGGCGCCACGATGAGGGCCGCGTCCGCGCCAAGCTCCGCGGCTCGGCGAGTCGCCCGGATCGTTGCGGCGGTGTCGTTGGTGCCGGTGCCGGCCACGATGCGAACCTGGTCGCGCGAGGCGTGTTCGGCGGCGACCTCGACGGCGATCGCGATCAGCCGGTCGCGCTCATCCTGGCTGAGGGTCGGCGCTTCGCCAGTCGTGCCGCATGGCACCAGGCCGTCGATGCCGGCCAGGATCTGCCAGCGAACGAGGCGGCGGAAGGCAGTCTCGTCGACGGCGCCGTCCTGCGTGAACGGTGTCACGAGGGCAGTGAAGGCGCCGCGCAGCATCGGGCGGGCGGCGTTCGCCGTTTCGTGGGCGGTGGCGAGGGGCGGCGGGGTCTGGCGTGTCATTCGAGGGCTCCTTTCAGGCAGCGTGTTCAGGCGGCGATGGGTTCACGAGCGATGAGCTCGTCGACGATCGGATCAAACCCGTGGAGACCGGGCTCGCGTGGCGTCCGGGCGAGCCAATCGGCGGCGGCGAGGATGCCAGCGGCATAGGCGCTCCGGTCGCGGGCCGTGAGGCGAAGCTCGATCGTCTCGCCGCTGGCATCGAAGCCGACCAGGTGCATCCCCGGCGACGAGCCGGCACGGACCGAGACAACCTCGAGATCATCGGCGTCGGTCAGCCGCGGATGGCCCGCGACGATCCGGCGGGTCAGATCGAGGGCGGTGCCGGACGGCCGGTCCCGCTTCGCCCGGCGGTGCCATTCGAGCAGGTACGGATCGAAGCCGTCGAGCGGCCCGAACAGCCCGACCGCTGCCTCCACCAGCCTCCCGAACAGGACGACGCCGAGGCTGAAGTTGGACGCCG
>JANPDO010000080.1:0-11522 GCA_031431535.1 Chloroflexota bacterium | reverse complement strand
GATCATGCTGGCCGCCCCGAAGCGCCCGATCGGGATCAACAGCGGTCGACCGGTTCGAGCCACCGCGCCGAGGATCTCGCGGACCGATTCCGGGGGCGGCAGCGCGCCATCCCAGCCGTCGAGCCGGTAACCGACGGCCCCGGCGCGTCTGGCTTCGTCCACGCGGCGAGCTGCGTCCCCCGATCGTTGCGGACCGACGACCGCGACCGCGGCAAGCCCGTTGGCCGGATCAGTCGCCGCCTCAGCGGCCAGCCGATTGCCGGTCGGGCCATCCGCCCAGGTCGCCAGTAGCGACGAGGCGAGCGAGAGCCGGATGCCATGCGCCTGCCGCTCCGCAACCAGGAGCTCCAGCGGCGCGCCGGCGGTTCCCGCGGTTCCGTGGTCCGGTCCGAGGCGCGTGTTGACGTCGACAAACCCGCGTGTCGCCATTTCCGTCGGGTCCCCCATTCAGCGGAACTTCCCACGGCCGATGACCGGCCAATGCTCGACGACCCGCTCGCCATCGATCGCGACCAGTTCGTCATGCATGTTGGTGGCACCACAAGCGTGATTCGGGATGATCCGCACGCGCTCGCCGATCCGCCAGCCCGGATCCGCTGCCTCGGCGGGAAGCTCGATGATGCCGTGCTCCTCGGTCGCACGAGTGATGGCCAGGTCCGGCCTGTCGAGCGGCCGTCCCCAGGTCCCCCAGCCGTAGTCCTCGCCGGCGAGAGCCTTGATCCCGGCGTCCAGCACGTAGCGGTCCGGGCGCGCGTGGCTGACGACCGTGGCCATCACCGTCAGGGCGCAATCGGCGAGGGTCGCCGGTCCGAGCGACACCTGCTTGAGATCCTGGAACGCGTAGACCCCTGATCGCAGCTCCGTGACCCCCTTGACCTGGACCGCGTGGCGGGCGGTCGGGGTGCTGCCAACGGTGACGACGTCGGCGCGCAGGCCAAGGCGCCGGATGGCTCCGGCGATGCGCACGGCGACCTCTCCCTCGCGACGTCCGATCGCTGCCTGCTCATCGGGGTCGGAGGTGCCATAGGCGTTGCCGTAGTTCATGACTCCGACCAGCTCCAGGCCGGGCATGGCCGCCACCCGCTCGGCGAGCCGGATGGCATCCTCGGGCGTGGCGGTCCCTGATCGGCCCGCGCCGCCGTCGACGCTGACGACCACGTTGACCCGCTGCCCACGCCGGGTCAGGTAGACCGACGCCGCCTCCGCGCCATCGAAGGTGTCCACCTCGAAGCGCAGCCTGGCCTTGTCGAGCAGCGCGACCAGACGCGCCAGCTTGGCCTCCCCGACCAGCGGATAGGCGATGAACAGGTCGGTGAAGCCGGCGTCGACCATCGCCTCCGCCTCACCGATCTTGGCCACGGTGAGCCCGATCGCCCCATGGGCGAGCTGCCGTTCCCCGACCTCGCGGGTCTTGTGCGTTTTGGCGTGAGGTCGGTGCGCCACGCCGGCCTCGCGCGCGACGCCGGCCATGGCGGCGAGGTTCGCCTCCAGCCGGGCAATGTCGACCAGCGCGACGGGCGTGTCGAGATCACCGATGAACCGCGCCGCCGAGGCCGCCGCCGACCGCACGCTGCCGGCCGTCACCGGGCCATCCGCTCCAGGTAGTAGGCGGACGCCAGGGCGAACCCTCCGGCGATCCGGCTCAACTCGCTGACCGCGAGTTCCTCATGATCGCTGTGGTTGGTGATCGGATCCGGCCCGTAGCCAACCGCGGGGATCCCCGCCTCGCGAACGAAGTGGACGGCGTTGGTCGCCACGCGGGCACGAGTCAGGCGCAGGTCTCGCCCCCACAGGTCTCGATGGGCATCCCGCATCGCGCCAACGATCGGCTCGGATGGATCGACCGAGAAGCTCTCCGCGATTGGGACGGCTCGCAGCTCGATCGCCGCTCCGGTTCGTTGGCGCACTCCGTCCACCAGCGCCTCCAGCTCGGCCGCCACCGCGGCCAGGTCCGACGTCCCGTCGTGCCGGCGCGTCCCTTCCATCTCGGCCCGGACGGGCAGCCGATTCGGATAGTCCCCCGACACGAATTTCCCGATGAACAGCGACGGTTTGGGTTCGTCCGCGGGCGCGGCGGCGAGGCGATCGCGCAGCGCAGCCAGCTCCGCATGGACGAGGCGCCCGACCTCCACCGGGTCGACCATTCCGGGGCCCACCACCGTCTCGTGGACCGCCATCCCGGGGCGCTCCACGACGATCTCCCAGAACGTCAGGCCGAGCCCGGCGATCGGCAGCTCCACGCCGCCCCCAAGCTCGCCCGTGATCACGGCGTCGCCGTGGATGCCACGTGCGATCAGGGCATGGAGCGGCTCGTTCCCGCCGCTCTCATGCATGCCGTGCAGCGTCAGCAGGACGCGGCCACGAGCCGGCAGCCCGTGCTCGCGCAGGAGGCGGATCGCCGCCACCATGGCCGCATCAGGGCCCTTCATGTCCGCCGCGCCGCGCCCGATCAGCAGGTCGCCCCGGCGCTCCGGCGGTGCATGCTCGATATCGATGGCGTCAAGATGGCCGTGCCACTGGATCGTTGGGCTGTCGGTGTCGGTCGAGCCAAGTTCGGCGATCACGCTGGGGCTGCCCGGAAACTCGCGATCGAGCCTCACCCGAGCGCCCGCGTCCGATAACTCCTCGGCGAGCCGATCGGCGATGACCGCCTCGTGGCCGGGCGGGCTCCAGATCCTCAGGAGGTCGAGGGTCAGCGCCGCGATCGACTCCGGATCGATGCGTCGGCAGGCCTCGCGAAGATCGTCAAGGCTCAAAGGCCGGCCCTGCCGCGAAGACCGCTGGTGCGGCCCGTCGGGGTCTTCGCCGCCTCAAGGCCTGGCGTCGCGGCTCCCGTCTTCCGCGAACGCTTTCGAGGTCGGCTCAGCCCGACCAGCATCGAGGGTACTTCCAGGACGTGCTGACGCGCCAGCAGGGCCGCGGCCTCCCGATCGCCACCGCGCAACGCGGCGACCAGCACCTTGTGCGATGGGCCGGCGTTCTTGAGGAAGTACTTCGCCGTTTCACCGGGTCGGTCGAGGGCCTGGTACGAGCGGACCCGGACCAGCCCGTCGAGACCCGACCAGATGTGGCGCAGCAGGGTCATCCCTGACCACTCGACGATCAGGCCGTGGAACTGGAGGTCGAAGTCCGCGATCGCCTCCAGGTCGTGGATCTTGATCGCGGCGCCCATCTGATCGATCAGCGCTTCCAGGCGAGCCAGCTCCGACTCGCCGGCAACGCCAATCGCCGCCGCCGTCGCCCGGCTCTCGATGACCGCCCGAAGCTCGTAGATCGCGTCGATCTCCGCCTCCGGAACCCCGACCACGACCGCCCCGCGATGCGGAAAGATCTCGATCAGCCCCTCCTGCTCGAGATGCCGAATGGCCTCGCGGACGGGCGCCCGGCTGACCCCCATCTGCTCGGCAACCTCGGCCTCCAGGATCCGGGAGCCTGCCGGGATCTCGTTGGCGAGGATTGCGGTCCGCAGCGCCGTCAGCACCTCCGTGCGGAGAACCCGCGGCTGGATCCGCGCAAGGTTGAGCCCCGAACCAGGTGGATCCGGTTCCGTCATCGAAATGCCTCCAGCGGGACCACAGGGACGCCGCCCCGAAACACGCCACGGGGCGAGCGGAGCGCCCCGATCGACAGGAGCGGATCGGCGTCCACGATCAGCAGGTCGGCGACCTGGCCTTCCTCCACGAGCCCCACGTTGTGGAGCCCAAACAGCGCGGCGGTGACCGTGGTGGCCGAAGCAAGGGCGCCCTGGGCGGTCATCCCATGACGGACGTACAGCTCCAGTTCGCCGACCATGTCGCCGATCGGGACGAGCGGGGCACCCCCGTCATTGCCGGCCGCGATTCTGACCCCGGCGGCGATGGCGCGCTCCAGGAAGACGACCAGGCTCTGATGGAGTGCGTCGCACTGCTCGACCACGAAAGCCGGGATCCCGGCGGCGACACCGTTGTCGATGATCCGGCGGTCGGAAAGGATGGTCGGGACAAGCGCCGTACCAGCTGCGAGCATGAGGTCGATCGCCTCCTGGTCGCCGCCGTGACCATGCTCGACCGAATCCACCCCGGCGCGCAGCGCGTTGAGGACCCCGATCCGGCTTTCTGCGTGCGCGGCCACAGGGACGCCGCGCTTGTGGGCTTCGTCGACCGCGGCCGCCATCTCCTCGATCGTCAGCTGCGGCTGGCCCGCCTGCCGGCCGCCGGTCATCATGCCGCCCGTCGCCATCAACTTGATCGAGCCGGCCCCGGCGCGCAGGTTCTCACGCGCGGCTCGGCGAACCCCGTCTGGCCCGTCGGCCTGGATCCCCATCCACCAACCGTGGCCGCCGGTCATCGTTACCACGCGACCGCTCGGGATTACCCGCGGCCCGGCGATCTCGCCGGCCTCAACGAGCCTGGCCAGTTCAATATCGATGAAGTCCGCGCCGCCAACGTCGCGGATCGTGGTGACGCCGGCCCTGACTGTCTCTTCGAGCCGTCGTGCGCTGCGGATCACGGTCTGGCTGCGGTTCTCACGACGGAGCGCCTCTTCGGGGTCCGGCCCACCGTCGAGGCACAGGTGAGCGTGTGCGTTCATGAGCCCAGGGCAGACCCAGCGTCCGCTCACGTCGACGATCTCTGCGCCCGTCGGGTCCAGCGTCGGACCGATGGCGGCGATACGGCCGTCGCGAATGAGCAAATCGGACGAGCCGACCCCCGAGACGCGAGCGCCGCGGCCGTCGACCAGCCTGCCGCCACGGAGCAGGAGGCTGGTCAAACCCGGATCCGCGCCCAGCGGGCGCTTCGGTCCATGCCGCTGCCGCCGTAGAAGACCACCAGCACCTCGCCATTCGCCAGGGGGGTGCCCCGGGGATGGCCGAACTGCCAGGCCCCCATGTCGTTCCAGTACTCGTCCTGCGACCGCGGCCCACCGGCGCCGGGTTCGCGGCCGGCATCACTCGCCCACACGACGATCTCACCCGTGCGATCCCAGGTCACCCCGAAGTCCTCACTGATCGTCGCGCGGATCCCGGGTGGGTCATGGCGATGGGTATAGACGGCCAGCAGCCGGTCGCCGCCGAGCGAGATCGGCTGGCAGTGCTGGCCGGGCAGCCCGGTCCTCTCCGGGACCGTCCAGGTCCGGCCATCCGGCGTGCCCCAGGACACGTGGATATCCACGTCACTGGCGGCCACCGGGTCGTGCGTCCAGAACATGTTCACCAGCCGACCGTCCAGCGGATGGGTCTCCAACCGCTGATCCCAGTAGTAGAGGGCGTCAGCGGGATGGTGGGCGACCAGGACATCGGTCGGCCACGTCCGGCCGTCGTCGGTCGAAACCCGCAACCAGGCCGCCGGCCGCCCGGGCGCCGGATCGTGGCTCTCCTTCCAGTTCTCGTAGGGCTGGGCCAGCGCGCCGTCGCGCAGCCGCAGCGGCGGTCCCGTCGGCGACGAGCCCGGGTGGGTCGACAGGTCCAGCCGGTGGCGCGTCGGCCACGTGCGGCCGCCGTCCCACGACATGAGGTGAAACGTGCGCATTGGCAGCAGTCCCTGGGTGACCGGATCCACCCATGGCTGATGCGGGTCGGAGCGGTCCGTCCAGAGCACTGCCGCGGTGAGCACGCCCGGCGACAACTCGGCCACGTACCAGCCGCGCGTCTCACCGGGCACGCCATCCCACTCCCGGTCGGCCGGCTCGAGGTAACGCAATTCCCATGTGTCGCCACGATCGGCAGACGCAAAGATCGCGGTATGCCCGTCGGCGCCCTCGCGGTCGGAGCCGAGACGGCACGTCGCGAGGACCGTTCCATCCGCCAGCAGGATCGCCGACGTCGATGACGCGGAGCGCTCGTTGACTGGCGCGGATCGGGCATCCCAGATGATGCCCGCGGCCACGACCTCCATGGGACTCCTCTGCCGTGATGCACACTCCCGACTCGTGGTGCGCGTCGAATGTATACGATATCCCGAGTTGCGGACGCATTCCGAGTCGTCCAGTCGCCGTCTCCAGCGGAGATCCCATGCCGATGACCACCCTGCTCCCGTCGCCGAGCATCGGAATGACGAGGGCAGAGCTCGATACCCCGGCCATGCTCCTGGACCTTGACCGGTTCGAGGCGAATGCGGGCCGGCTGTCGAGCGCTATCGCGGCCGGCGGAAAGCACTGGCGGCCCCACGCCAAGGGCCACAAATCGCCGTGGATCGCGCGTCGACAGATGGAGCTCGGCGCGATCGGCATCACCTGTTCCAAGGTGTCCGAGGCAGAGGTGATGGTCGAGGGCGGCGTGCCGTCGATCCTGATCGCCTACGAGCTGGTGACCCGCCGCAAGCTCGAGCGGGCGGCCCGCCTGCAGGCACGGGCCGAGGTGATGATCTGCGCTGACGATCCGTTCCACGTCCGGCTGGCTTCGGAGGTCGCGACGGACCTCGGGGTCGTGATCCCCATGCTGGTCGACATCAACGTGGGGATGGAGCGGACCGGAGTGCTGCCTGGGCCGCCGGCGCTCGAGCTGGCCCGCTTGATCGATCGCGCGCCGGGGCTCCGCCTCGCCGGGATCATGGGCTACGAGGGCCACGTCCTGACCGCCTGGCCCAACGAGGCGAAACGCGACGGGACGCTCGCCTCGCTGGCCGGCCTGATCGAATCGAAGCGGCTGATCGAGGACGACGGCATGCCGGTCGGGATTGTGAGCGGCGGGGGCTCCGGGAACTACATGTTCGCCGCGTCACTCCCGGGGCTGACCGAGTTGCAGGCGGGAGGCGGCTGCTTCATGGACCCGTTTTACGGCAAGCTGTGTCATCTCGAGGAGCTCGGGTTCGAATACGCGCTGACGATCCTGACCACGGTCACCAGCCGACCCACGCCGGAGCGCGTCATCACCGACGCGGGCTTCAAGACGCTGTCGGCGCGCGAGGAGGGGTCCCCAGTCATGGTCGGTCGGCCAGACGTCGAGTTCGTCTACCTATCGGCCGAACACGGAGTCTGGAGTCGCACGCCGGACAGCCCGGCCATCGGGATCGGCGATCGGCTGGAGATCATCCCCGACTACCACGACACGACCACCTTCCGGCACGACGCGTTCGTGGGCATGCGCGGTGACGTCGTCGAAGCGGTGATCCCGCTCCTGGCACGCGGCAAGCTGGTCTGACCGGTGAACCTGGATCTGCTGATCCGCGGCGGAACGGTGGTGGACGGGACAGGCGCGCCCGGGTTCAGCGCGGACGTCGGGGTGCGCGGCGGGCGGATCGTGGCCATCGGCGCGCTCGGGGACGCGTCGGCCGCACAGGTCATCGATGCGGCTGGACGAGTCGTCTGTCCAGGCTTCATCGACGTCCACGTCCACTCCGAAACAGCGCTCCGCGGCAACGGCGACATCTGGGGCTCTGTCTTCCAGGGCGTCACCACGCACCTGACCGGTCCGGACGGCTTCGGCTGGTCGCCGCTGCCAAAGGCCGGCGGCGCGGACCTGTGGCGATCGACAGCGTTTGCCTACGGGCAGCCCCGGCTTGCGCCGGACTGGCCGACCATCGAAGCCTATCTCGACGGATTCACGGGGACCATTCCGCTCAACGTGGTCACCATGGTCCCCCACCAGGCGATCCGCTTTGCGGTCCTCGGCTGGGATGCCCGGCCCGCGGATCGCGCCGAGCTGGAGCGGATGAAGACCCTCACCCGCGACTGGATGGAGGCAGGCGCGGTCGGCCTGAACACGGGCCTGGACTACCAGCCGGCGGCCAGCAGCGACACGGCGGAACTCGTGGAGTTGGCGCGCGTGGTGCGCGGGTACGGCGGGATCTACGCCGCGCACATCCGGTACAACGGCGCCGGTCGCGCCGGCGCCTATCGCGAGTCCATCGCGATCGGCCGTGACGCCGATATTCCGATCCGGCTCTCCCATGAGTCGGCCGACGATGAAACCGAGCCGCTCCTCGACGAGGCCGCCAAGGCCGGCGTCGATTTCGGGATCGACTGGTATGTCTACCCGGCCGGCTCCAGCCACCTGCTGATCATGCTTCCCCCAGAGGACCAGGTCGGCGGGTTTGATGCGGTTATTGAGCGCGTGCGTGACCCGGGCAATCGGCGGCGGATCGCCGAGCACCTGCAGGTCTACCTGGGGGACTTGGCAGCCGGGGGCGGTCGCGAGTACTTCTCGGATACCCACTCTGGCCGCCACATCGGCCGCTCGATCGGGGAGATCGCCGCCGAGCGCGGCACATCGCTGGGCGAGACTGCAGTCGACCTGATCGTCGAGGAGTCGCCTGAGGCGCTGCTGGTCTTTCGGCGGGGGCATTCGCAAGAAGCCTTCGAGGCGCTCGCGCGACGCACCTTCAAGCGACCCGAGTTCATGGTTGCCAGCGACGGGATCTATCACGGAGCTCGGCCGCATCCCCGCGGCTACGGCTGCTTCGCCCGTGTGCTGCGGCTCTACGTGCGCGAGCTCGATGCGCTCGGCCTGGAGGACGCTGTGCGGCGGATGAGCGGCCTGGTCGCAGAGCGTTTCGCGATTCGCGATCGCGGACTGGTCGCCGAGGGCCTCGCCGCGGACTTGGTGGTGTTCGATCCCACGACCGTCGGCGATCGGGCAACCTGGGAGGAACCGCGACTGACCGCGATCGGGGTCGATGCCGTTGTGGTCAACGGCGCGATCGTCGCCGAGCATGGCCGGCCGACGGGTCGCCTGCCGGGTCGAGTCGTTCGTACCGCGCGCGGCGGGTGACGCATGGCTTGCGGTTGCGGCATGGGCTCGCGGAGTGGCGCCACTTGACACGAGGCGTCCCGCTGTACATTGTCGACACTGCCGACCGACGGGTCGGCGCTTCATCGAATCCGTCTGGCGGCCATCGGCCGCCGGCGCCCACCCGCAGCCGGTACTGAGACGAGGGTCATGACCCAGCCCAGTGGAACAATCGTGCGCGATGGACCGAGACCCGGCACGCCCTTGCTGGCGGTCAAGGACCTTCATGTCGAATTTGCAGGACGCGGGCGGACCGTGCGGGCCGTTCGCGGCCTGACATACGAGATCGGTGCCGGCGAGACCGTTGGGCTGGTCGGCGAATCCGGGTCCGGCAAGAGCGTCAGCGCCCTGTCGCTCCTTGGCCTGCTGCCCAAACGGGTCGGTCGCATCTCGGCCGGGACCGCCCTGTTCCAGGGCGAGGAGATCCTCCACCTGTCCGATGAGAAGCTGCGCAGGATCCGCGGCAACAAGATCGCGATGATCTTCCAGGACCCGCTGTCCAGCCTCAACCCGGTGCTGACGATCGGTCGCCAGATCACTGAGGCGATCGAGACGCACCGTGGCGCCAGCCACCGGGAGGCTCGCCGCCGAGCCGCCGAGCTGCTCGAACTCGTCGGGATCCCGGACGCGGACGCACGCCTCGACAACTATCCGCACCAGTTCAGTGGTGGGATGCGCCAGCGGGCGATGATCGCCATGGCGCTGAGTTGTGAACCGAGCCTGCTCATCGCCGACGAGCCGACAACCGCGCTGGACGTGACAATCCAGGCCCAGATTCTCGAGTTGCTGCGGCGGTTGCGCAACGAACTGCACATGGCGGTCCTGCTGATCACCCACGACCTGGGCGTCGTGGCGGGCTTCGCCGATCGGCTGGCCGTGATGTACGCGGGACGGCTCGTTGAGCTCGGACCGACCGAGACGATTCTGAGCGACCCGGCACATCCGTACACCGTCGGCCTGCTCCGATCGCTGCCCCGGCTGGATCGGCCCCGCCAGGTGGCGCTCACACCGATCGAGGGCTCGCCTCCGGACCTCGCGTCGGAGCTCAAGGGGTGCCCGTTCGCGCCGCGCTGCGCCTGGCGGGTCGAGGTATGTGCCTCGGTCGACCCGGACCTTGTGCCGGTCGGTGGGGAGCGTGCCGGGCCGACCCCGCACGACCACTTTGCGGCCTGTCACAACCAGCCCACACGCGTCGAAGCCTACGGCGGATTGCCGGCGCATCGAGTCCCGGCCGGGACGGCAGCCGGCGGAGGTTTGGCATGACCGTCGCGCCGGGCACCGCCAAGCCCATGGGGACAGCCTTGGCGGGGGCGCCTGTCGCCGGTGAGCCCGGGGCCGGCGGACCGCTCCTGACCGTCGAGGACCTGCGCGTCTACTTCCCGATCACGGGCGGGGTCCTCCGCCGCCGCACCGGCTGGGTGAAGGCGGTTGATGGTGTCGACTTCCATATCGACCGCGGCGAGACGCTTGGCCTGGTCGGCGAATCAGGTTCGGGCAAGACGACGATCGGGCGAACGATCGTGCGCATCACGGAGCCACTCAGCGGGTCCATCCGATTGGCGGGCGAAGATCTGCTCGCGCTCCGGGGGGAAGTGCTGCGGCGGCGGCGGCGCAAGTTCCAGATGGTGTTCCAGGATCCCTACTCCAGCCTGGATCCCCGCCAGACGGTCGGTGAGATCATCGCCGAACCGCTTCGCGTGCACGATCTCGCTTCCGGAAAGCAGCGAACGGCGAGAGTCACCGAGTTGCTGAACCTGGTCGGACTCGATCCCGCCTTCGTGGTGCGCTACCCACATGAGTTCAGCGGTGGCCAGCGTCAGCGCATTGGGATCGCCAGGGCCCTGGCGGTGGAGCCGGACCTGATCGTGTGTGACGAACCAATCAGCGCGCTCGACGTATCCATCCAGGCCCAGGTCATCAACCTCCTGGAGCACCTGCAGGCAGAACTCGGCTTGACCTACCTGTTCATCGCCCACGACCTCGCTGTCGTCCGCCATATCGCCGACCGGGTCGCGGTGATGTACCTGGGCAAGATCGTCGAGGTCGCGCCGGCCGCCCAGCTCTACAAGGACCCGATCCACCCGTACACGATCGCCCTGCTCTCGGCGGTGCCTGTGCCGGATGCCAGGACCGAACGCGCGCGCCGCCGGATCATCCTGACCGGAGACATCCCGAGCCCGGCCAATCCACCGAGCGGCTGCCGGTTCCACACGCGCTGCTGGCTCCGGGAGCGGCTTGGCAATCCGGAGATCTGCGCCACCACGGACCCGCCGATGACGGCTACCGCCGATACTGCAGCGGGGCAGTCCGTGGCCTGCCACTTCGTCGACGAGGCCCGGGCAGAACGCCCGATTGATGTGATCCCGCCGCCACTCGAGCCAATCTTCGGCGCGGCGCCCACCACGGCCTGAGGAGCGGGCCGGCGGCTAGCCCTGGCGTGATGCACCCGGAGGGGATCGAGGTCGGCGCGGATGGGGTCGCTCGCTGCTGGTGGTCAACCAGCGATCCGCTGCTGCTGGCCTACCACGACACGGAGTGGGGCCGGCCCGTCGTCAACGATCGACGGCTGTTCGAGAAGATCTGCCTGGAGGGATTCCAGTCCGGCCTGTCGTGGCTGACGATCCTGCGCAAGCGAGACAACTTCCGCCGCGCGTTCCGTGACTTTGACCCTGACGTGGTCGCCCGGTTCGACGATGCCGATGTCGAACGGCTGATGGCCGACACCGGGATCGTCCGGAACCGCGCCAAGATCGCGGCGACCATCAACAACGCACGGCACTACCCCGAGGTGGTGGCCGAGTTCGGGAGTTTTGCGGCC